>NZ_JBFUAL010000086.1:0-501 GCF_056406295.1 Rhizobium sp. P1_C7 | reverse complement strand
GATGAACGAGGAGCCGTTGACGCGCGATCACGGCTACCCGCTACGCGCGGTCGTGGGTGGCTGGTTCGGCATGGCTTGGGTCAAGTGGATCACGCATATCACGGTCGTGGAACAACCGTTCCTTGGCTACTGGCAGGCGCGCGACTATTTCCGTTGGGAGCGCAGCCTCGGGGAACCCCGGCTTGTCCCGCTCGCGGAGATGGAGGTCAAAGCGCAGATCGCGCGTCCCGTGCAGGGGGCGCGTCTCATTCCTCAATGCGCTCTTAAGCCCACTCTTAAGAGCGCAAACTTGACCGGGCGTGAGCGACGTCGGCGATGGTCCCGAGATGAGCGTGCAGAGATACTGGCGGCGGCGTTTGCGCCGGATGGGATTGTTTCCGAAGTTGCGCGTCGCTTCGATGTTTCGACCGGTTTGATTTATACTTGGCGGCGGCAGGCTTTGGCTGCAGAAGTYGGCCCTGCCTTCGTGCCAGCGCGGGTCGTTGGCCTTCCGGGTAACGG
>NZ_JBFUAL010000085.1:0-502 GCF_056406295.1 Rhizobium sp. P1_C7 | reverse complement strand
GGCTTCAAGAGGAACTTGATCAAGCTTCAAAGGTCGCTGAAAAGTGGAAACAATGGAAGACGTCAACTGAAGGCAATCTGGGTTATGAAAGAACAAATAACTCATTGGATATATTCGTTTACCATTCAAAGGAATTCGGTAAATATGTCGATGAACGTCAACTGGTAGGCTTTACACTTACTTACTTGTTCCAGGATGAAGATAAGATGTCGCAGGAAAGCCACGATTATTTGAAAGAGAAAAATAACAATTACCATATTTGGATTGAAGAGGAATATGACAAATTACGGGATGAGTTAAAAGCGATGAACGAGATGAATTATTCTGAGGCTATCAAGGCATTAGAGGAAACATATCTATCAAATACTCCATAAACAGGAGGCGCATGAATGAATAAAAGTATCTGTAAAAAGTTTTTTGCTATAAGCATGATTGCATTCATTTTGTTTTGGACTGCCGGGCCGTCGATTATGTTGGCTTCGTTCATTTCGCCAGGAACACC
>NZ_JBFUAL010000084.1:0-515 GCF_056406295.1 Rhizobium sp. P1_C7 | reverse complement strand
GAGAAGGTTTCCAGGACTAACTGGAGATTTGCATGGCAGAAGATGGATTTGTGGGTCGCTACGAAGTTGTCGAGCCGCGCCGGGGAAATCGGCGTTGGCCGGATGACGTTAAGGCTCGGATTGTAGCGGAAAGCTTTCAGCCCGGTGTTCGTGTTGTTGATGTTGCGCGTCGTCATGACGTTATAGCAAACCAACTTTCCAGTTGGCGGCGACAAGCACGAGATGGGGTTTTGGCCCTGCCTTTTGAGGYTATGCCRGGMCCTTCRGAGAACGTGGATGCCGAGCCTGCATTTGTGCCTTTGGCGATCACAGCGGAGCCGAGCGAGGCTGTGGGTGTTTTAGCGCCGCCGAAACTGCCGGAGGCGGTTTCAGCGGTCTTGACGCTGGAGATCGGCCCGGACGTTGTGATGCGGGTTCCCGGTGACGTGCCGGTTGAACGTGTGGCGGCTCTGGTGCGAGCGATGCGAGGGACGGCATGATCGTCGCTGGCCAACGACTGCCGATCCTGATCGCGA
>NZ_JBFUAL010000083.1:0-521 GCF_056406295.1 Rhizobium sp. P1_C7 | reverse complement strand
ACGTGATGCGGTTTAGCCAAGTTTGAAAGGAACTCAATTTCTCCATAGCCACTCATACCCATTTCAAGGATGGCAAACTCTGTGTCTTCATCCAACGACAAGATCGTAATCGGTAATCCCAAGTTATTATTGAAGTTTCCTGCCGTTTTTTGGACACGGAAATAAGGAGATAGTACACCCGCCACCAAGTCTTTAGTGGATGTTTTCCCATTTGATCCCGTAATGCCAATGAACGTTGCCGGATGATTTTCCCGATATGCACGTGCCATTTGCTGCAACGCTATTTCACTGTCTTCTACAAAAAGCAAAGGAAGATTTTGTGGAGGATTTGGTTCATCCTTCTGCCAAAGAGCTGCTGATGCTCCTTTTTCAAAAGCTTGAGTCACATATTGATGACCATTCACTTTTTCACCTTTGAACGGAATGAATAAATCTCCAGGTTGAATGGTTTTAGTATTGATCGATACGCCACTTACCGTGACATCCGGTGTTACTTCGTCATTTATGTGTAACCACTCAGC
>NZ_JBFUAL010000082.1:0-530 GCF_056406295.1 Rhizobium sp. P1_C7 | reverse complement strand
CTCTACGCCGAGCTCGGCGTGTACCGGGCCGAGCTTCCCGCCACCCAAAAGGTCTCCCGCGGCCCGGACGCCGGCGCGGTCGCCATGGCGCAAGGCATCAACCACTGGGCCGGGGCGCTGGGCGAGGTCGACGGCAAGGGCTCCAACAACTGGGTGGTGGCGGGCGCGCACAGCACCAGCGGCAAACCCCTGCTGGCCAACGACCCGCACCTGGGCCTGTCGGCGCCGGCCATCTGGTACTTCGCGCGCCTGCAGGCGCCCGCCGGCGGAGGTGGTGATGGAGGCCCCGGGCTGGACGTCATAGGCGCGACCTTGCCCGGCCTGCCTTTTGTGGTCCTGGGCCGCACCCAAAAAATGGCCTGGGGATTCACCAACACCGCGCCCGACGTGCAGGACCTGTACCTCGAGCAGATCACTCCCGCCAACCCCGGGCAATACCGCATCCCGGCCGCCGCAGGCACCGCCTGGGCCGACTTCCAGACCCGCCGCGAAACCATCAAGGTCAAGGGCCAGCCCGATGTGCTGCTGGA
>NZ_JBFUAL010000081.1:0-531 GCF_056406295.1 Rhizobium sp. P1_C7 | reverse complement strand
ACAAACTCAGGTTTGGCCGTATGACCGGTTTGGAACCCCTTTGAGCGCAAGCGAAAAGGACAAGGAATTCCAAACCCAGCAAAGATGATGAGCATTGGCAATGAGAACGATTAAGTGTCGTAAGGGCATTTGGTGGATGCCTTGGCATGCACAGGCGATGAAGGACGTGATACGCTGCGAAAAGCCGTGGGGAGCTGCGAATAAGCTTTGATCCATGGATATCCGAATGGGGAAACCCACCTTAAATGCTTAGAAAATCATTCTGGTTGTTTATGGCAACCGGAATGGTTTCTAAGCATTGTGATAAGGTATCTGCCCCTGAATAAAATAGGGGGTAAGAAGCGAACGCAGGGAACTGAAACATCTAAGTACCTGCAGGAAAGGACATCAACCGAGACTCCGCAAGTAGTGGCGAGCGAACGCGGACCAGGCCAGTGGCAATGAGGAATAAAGTGGAACCTTCTGGAAAGTTGGGCCGTAGCGGGTGATAGCCCCGTACGCGTAGAACACTCATTGTCCTAGAGTAGGGCG
>NZ_JBFUAL010000080.1:0-549 GCF_056406295.1 Rhizobium sp. P1_C7 | reverse complement strand
AGCTACGTGTTCACCGCGACGCTGTCGAGCGCCTCGCACGGCGTCACGATTGTCCACACCGATCAGGGCGACATCACCATCGCCGACGGCCACACCACCGGCACTTTGACGCTCGCCGCCGGCAATGGCGACGACGTCTATACGGACCCGTCATCCCTGACGGCGCAGATTCTTAGCGCAACGGGCGGCGGCTTCGAAAACCTCGTTCCTAACACGACGCCGGCGACCGCACAGGTCACCGACACGAGCAATACCACGACCGTAAGCCTCACCGCTTCGACCCAGCCGGAAGGTGATAGCGCCAGCTACGTGTTCACCGCGACGCTGTCGAGCGCCTCGCACGGCGTCACGATTGTCCACACCGATCAGGGCGACATCACCATCGCCGACGGCCACACCACCGGCACTTTGACGCTCGCCGCCGGCAATGGCGACGACGTCTATACGGACCCGTCATCCCTGACGGCGCAGATTCTTAGCGCAACGGGCGGCGGCTTCGAAAACCTCGTTCCTAACACGACGCCGGCGACCGCACAGGTCACCGACACG
>NZ_JBFUAL010000079.1:0-612 GCF_056406295.1 Rhizobium sp. P1_C7 | reverse complement strand
GTTTGGATGTGTTGACTTGGAAAAGGGGTTGGCCGTATAAGCCCCCTCACTGAACGAGGGCGGCGGCGCTGCTGGCGACGATGTCTCTTGTTTCAGGTTTCCAGATTGGCTTTGTTGGCTGATGGGTGGTTCGGGGCTTTATGGCTTTGAGCTTGTGGGATTTCGACCGGGTCTGACTGGTCTGTTTTTTGACAATTGAATATGAGAAGAAAGAGAAACGTGGGCGGCGGAGTTCGCGGGACCGGAAGAGATTTCGGTTCTTTGAAAGAGACTTTGGCGGTCACGTTTATCAAGAGAAGTTACACTGGTTTTTGACGCTGAGGTTTAGGCTTTGGTGTTTAGAAAACAGGTGTGAAGTTCTCGTCGATTCAAAGAACGTGACGTAAATGCCAATGATTGAATTCTCAACATGAGAGTTTGATCCTGGCTCAGAACGAACGCTGGCGGCAGGCTTAACACATGCAAGTCGAGCGCCCCGCAAGGGGAGCGGCAGACGGGTGAGTAACGCGTGGGAATCTACCCTTTGCTACGGAATAACGCATGGAAACGTGTGCTAATACCGTATGTGTCCTGTGCTAATACCGTATGTGTCCTTCGGGAGAAAGATTTATC
>NZ_JBFUAL010000078.1:0-616 GCF_056406295.1 Rhizobium sp. P1_C7 | reverse complement strand
CAAGTGCTGTGCGTCGCCAGGCGAAAAGCTGAGAGGGATCCATGCCATGGGCGCGGGCGACTGCAGATACATTCGCACCGGGAGCCAGCGCCTCGTCGAGGATCACCGCCTTTTCCTCCTCGGAGCGATACCTCGGCTTTCGCCGCTTCCGCACCGGCCCTGCCGTCAGAATTTCAAACGTCGGACCATGATTCACATCTTCGCTCATAGAATTCCCCGCATGATTCATGCTGAAAATGAGCGATTTTCCTTCCCCACGCTACGTGGGGTGACCTAAGCGCTTACCCTCAAAGCGCTCTTAAGCCCACTCTTAAGAGCGCAAACTCACAACATCACAACAATTCCGCAAGGTGGCCCCCGCCGAAGGCATACCACTTGGGGCAAGGTCAGTGTGCTCGTCCGCAAACGCAAGAAAGCCCTCCACGATGGGAGGGCTTTCTTGCTGATATTGTTGATAGATTTTGGTTGCGGGGGCAGGATTTGAACCTGCGGCCTTCAGGTTATGAGCCTGACGAGCTACCGGGCTGCTCCACCCCGCGCCAACTGAGTGCCATTGTGGTCACTCGATGTGTTTGTTCTGTTCTGTATATAGGTCAGAACGCAGAAAGGACCGCAT
>NZ_JBFUAL010000077.1:0-622 GCF_056406295.1 Rhizobium sp. P1_C7 | reverse complement strand
GAGAACGTGGATGCCGAGCCTGCATTTGTGCCTTTGGCGATCACAGCGGAGCCGAGCGAGGCTGTGGGTGTTTTAGCGCCGCCGAAACTGCCGGAGGCGGTTTCAGCGGTCTTGACGCTGGAGATCGGCCCGGACGTTGTGATGCGGGTTCCCGGTGACGTGCCGGTTGAACGTGTGGCGGCTCTGGTGCGAGCGATGCGAGGGACGGCATGATCGTCGCTGGCCAACGACTGCCGATCCTGATCGCGACGCGGCCGGTGGACTTCCGCTGCGGGCATCAGGCGCTGGCTTTGATGGTKCARACCGAATTGAAGCTTGATCCGCATTCCGGGGTGACGGTGATCTTCCGGTCGAAGCGCGGGGATCGTCTGAAGATCCTGGTGTGGGATGGCACCGGAATGGTGCTCATCTACAAAATTCTTGAACATGGAAGCTTTGCCTGGCCCAAGGTTCAGGATGGGACGATGCGTCTTTCCAGGGGTCAGTATGAGGCTTTGTTCGAAGGTCTTGACTGGCGGCGGGTCATGGCGCAACGGGTGACTGCGCCATCGGCGGCAGGGTGAATATCCGGCCGTCTTTGCATTGTTTTGTTTGGCTTTTTCGTGCTGTCTTGCTATAAGGG
>NZ_JBFUAL010000076.1:0-624 GCF_056406295.1 Rhizobium sp. P1_C7 | reverse complement strand
GTCTTTGCATTGTTTTGTTTGGCTTTTTCGTGCTGCCTTGCTATAACGGCGCATGTCATCGCCCCTTGATCTCAGCCTGTTTCCGGACCTTCCGCCAGAGGTTGTCAAAGCCTTTGCGGCGATGCAGTTCGAGCTGTCGGTCGAGCGTGCYGCACGTCAGCATGAGCAGGCTGTGGTGGCCGAAAAGGACGCGTTCATCTCCGAGTTGAAGGAACTGATCGAGAAGCTTGAGGGGCAGGTTCACGACTATCGGCGCACGAAGTTCGGGCCGAAATCGGAAAAGCTAGATCCGGCGCAGATGGAACTGGCGCTGGAAGACCTTGAAACGGCGATCGCCGAAACACAGGCGCGGATCGCCGCCGTCGAGAAAAAGATCGAAGCCAGCACATCCGATCCGGAAAAGGCCGCTCCTCGCAAGGAGCGGAAGGCCCGTGCACTGCCCGAACACCTGCCGCGGGTCGAGCGCGTGATCGAGCCCGAGAGCATCGCTTGTCCCTGCGGTTGCGGCAACATGGTCCGGATCGGCGAGGACCGGACGGAACGGCTCGACCGGGTCCCGGCGCGCTACGAGGTGATCGTCACGATCCGCCCGAAATACGCATGTCCCAAGGGTCGAACGGGCGT
>NZ_JBFUAL010000075.1:0-652 GCF_056406295.1 Rhizobium sp. P1_C7 | reverse complement strand
CCCAGCATCCGGCCAGTCTGATGGTTTCATTGCTGCCGGACTTGGCGCGCTCTTTGAGCATGCTGGTGTAGGCCGAGTAGCCATCAACTTGCAGGATGCCGGTGAACCCGGCGAGATGACGCGCGACACACTTGGCACCTCTGCTGTCTTCGAAGCGATAGGCAACCATCGGCGGACCCGATCCTCCGAACGGTCGGTCATCGCGCGCGTATGCCCAGAGCCACGCCTTCATCGCTTTACCAGAGCCGGGAACCAAGGTCGGCAACGTCGTTTCGTCGGCGAATATCCTCTCGCCGGCCTTGATGCGCTCCAGGATGTAATCCGCCAGGATCCGCAACTCGAAGCCCAGATGTCCCATCCACTGGGCCATCAAAGAGCGGCTGAGCACCACGCTGTCGCGTAGGTAAATCGCCTCCTGGCGATAAAGCGGAAGACCGTCGGCGTATTTCGACACGGCAATGTATGCCAGCAGCCGTTCCGTCGGCAGGCCGCTTTCGATGATATGCGCTGGCGCCAAAGCCTGCAGCACGCCGTCACGTTCCCTGAACGCATATTTGGGGCGGCGTGTGACGATAACCCTGAACTTCGGCGGYATGACATCGAGCCGCTCGGATCGATCTTCGCCGATCAGAACCTTTTCCAAGCCCTGGCA
>NZ_JBFUAL010000074.1:0-666 GCF_056406295.1 Rhizobium sp. P1_C7 | reverse complement strand
ATGAAGGCGTGGCTCTGGGCATACGCGCGCGATGACCGACCGTTCGGAGGATCGGGTCCGCCGATGGTTGCCTATCGCTTCGAAGACAGCAGAGGTGCCAAGTGTGTCGCGCGTCATCTCGCCGGGTTCACCGGCATCCTGCAAGTTGATGGCTACTCGGCCTACACCAGCATGCTCAAAGAGCGCGCCAAGTCCGGCAGCAATGAAACCATCAGACTGGCCGGATGCTGGGTGCACGTCGGCGGTATCAATGAGGCTGCGACAGCGTCGATTACGGCCATGACGGAACTGTGGAAGGTTGAGGACGAGATCCGCGGCAGTGATGCCAAAACCCGTGCCACGCGTCGTCAGGAGACCTCCGCAGCCATCGTCGCCGATCTCTTCCGATTGTGGGAAAAGGAGCTTTCCAGAGTCTCTGGGAAGTCCAAGACTGCTGAGGCGATCCGCTATGCGATGACACGACGGGAAGGGCTGAAGCGCTTCTTGACCGATGGCCACATCGAAATCGACTCCAACATTGTCGAACGCGCGATCCGGCCCCAAACAATTACAAGAAAAAATAGTCTCTTCGCTGGTAGCGAGGGAGGCGGCGAAACCTGGGCGACGATCGCCACGCTGCTGCAGACGGCAAAAATGAACGGTGTCGATCAATGAACGGTGTCGATC
>NZ_JBFUAL010000073.1:0-678 GCF_056406295.1 Rhizobium sp. P1_C7 | reverse complement strand
ACCATTCTCCTCGAGAATTTTTGAATAGAGACATACTCCGCTGCCATCCCACCAGACAATGCGGATCCGGTCTGCTCGTTTCGAGCGGAATACATGAAGCGCACCACTGAACGGGTCGAGGCCGCCATCCCGTACCAAAACCATCAGCGATGCCGGCCCCTTGCGGAAGTCGACCGGCTGACAGGACACGTAAACCACGACACCGGAGGCGATCATGMCTCACGCACCGCTTTGACGATGCCGCTCAGTAGSGCCGGAACGATCGCCGCGTTCACCCGAAGCGTCGTGTCCCCGATACAGATTTCGACAAGGTCCGTCCGGACCGCCTCAAAGCGCGCAAAGCGACCATCATTTTCGGCTGCCTGATCAAGTCGCACAACAGCGCCGGATGCAAGTGCTGTGCGTCGCCAGGCGAAAAGCTGAGAGGGATCCATGCCATGGGCGCGGGCGAYTGCAGATACATTCGCACCGGGAGCCAGCGCCTCGTCGAGGATCACCGCCTTTTCCTCCTCGGAGCGATACCTCGGCTTTCGCCGCTTCCGCACCGGCCCTGCCGTCAGAATTTCAAACGTCGGACCATGATTCACATCTTCGCTCATAGAATTCCCCGCATGATTCATGCTGAAAATGAGCGGTTTTCCTTCCCCACGCTACGTGGGGTGACCTAAGCGCTTACAG
>NZ_JBFUAL010000072.1:0-759 GCF_056406295.1 Rhizobium sp. P1_C7 | reverse complement strand
AAAGCGATGAAGGCGTGGCTCTGGGCATACGCGCGCGATGACCGACCGTTCGGAGGATCGGGTCCGCCGATGGTTGCCTATCGCTTCGAAGACAGCAGAGGTGCCAAGTGTGTCGCGCGTCATCTCGCCGGGTTCACCGGCATCCTGCAAGTTGATGGCTACTCGGCCTACACCAGCATGCTCAAAGAGCGCGCCAAGTCCGGCAGCAATGAAACCATCAGACTGGCCGGATGCTGGGCGCATTTACGTCGTAAGTTTTATGAGCTGCACGTCGGCGGTATCAATGAGGCTGCGACAGCGTCGATTACGGCCATGACGGAACTGTGGAAGGTTGAGGACGAGATCCGCGGCAGTGATGCCAAAACCCGTGCCACGCGTCGTCAGGAGACCTCCGCAGCCATCGTCGCCGATCTCTTCCGATTGTGGGAAAAGGAGCTTTCCAGAGTCTCTGGGAAGTCCAAGACTGCTGAGGCGATCCGCTATGCGATGACACGACGGGAAGCGCTGGAGCGCTTCTTGACCGATGGCCACATCGAAATCGACTCCAACATTGTCGAACGCGCGATCCGGCCCCAAACAATTACAAGAAAAAATAGTCTCTTCGCTGGTAGCGAGGGAGGCGGCGAAACCTGGGCGACGATCGCCACGCTGCTGCAGACGGCAAAAATGAACGGTGTCGATCCGCTCGCCTGGCTATCCCAGACCCTGACCCGCATCGCAAATCGCTGGCCAGCCTCAGACATTGAGTAGACATTGAGT
>NZ_JBFUAL010000071.1:0-808 GCF_056406295.1 Rhizobium sp. P1_C7 | reverse complement strand
ATTCAACGACCCAGAGCGACAAGCTTCCTACCTACCTCCAGTCCCTCCACCATATCCAGCCGGCTAGGCCATCCATGGTTTCTCAGGAACTGGGCTCGGACGTCCCGGACAATCCATAAGAATTGCCCAAAACACCTGGAAGC
Source organism: Rhizobium sp. P1_C7 (assembly GCF_056406295.1). NCBI lineage: Bacteria > Pseudomonadati > Pseudomonadota > Alphaproteobacteria > Hyphomicrobiales > Rhizobiaceae > Rhizobium > Rhizobium sp. P1_C7. The sequence continues at coordinate 665 of NZ_JBFUAL010000071.1, read as the reverse complement.
CTCCAGATCAATCTTCTCTTCACGATATATGCAGAACAGGCATCAGCAAAAGCCGATGCAAAACTTTGTTTTCTTCAAAAGATATCTCCCTCAGTTCAACACCAAGCGAATTGGTGGAGCTGAGCGGGATCGAACCGCTGACCCCCTGCTTGCAAAGCAGGTGCTCTCCCAGCTGAGCTACAGCCCCAACCATCGCAACACCTGACAGCAAACCGCCAGGATCAGTTAAACCAAGAACCACTCATTGGGAACAAACCATCGCAAAAGCAGATGGTGGGCCCGGGTAGACTTGAACTACCGACCCCACGCTTATCAAGCGTGTGCTCTAACCAACTGAGCTACGGGCCCATCGCTCACATCCAGCAAAAGCCGGACGATCGTAGCGCGTGAGCGCACTCAATGGTTCGATATCTTTTTGAAGAAAGAGAAACGTGGACGGCGCAGTTCGCCATACCGTGCATGCTAGCATGTCGACGGCGTATTGCGTTTCGATGGTCGCCTGACTGGCGCCATCTATGTTCTAAAAAGCACGGGAAGGTTCATACCGGGCCACATCTTGCGACATGTGCCGGTCGTCTTACCAATTCCACAGCTTCCTTAGAAAGGAGGTGATCCAGCCGCAGGTTCCCCTACGGCTACCTTGTTACGACTTCACCCCAGTCGCT
>NZ_JBFUAL010000070.1:0-936 GCF_056406295.1 Rhizobium sp. P1_C7 | reverse complement strand
AGGTGTAGGCGCCCGACGCATTGAGCACGAGGCTGCCATAAGTGCCGTTGAGCGCCGTGCCGAGCGTGCCCGTGGTCGCGCCGAAGCTGACCGCGCTGACGGCCTTGGTATCGCCGCTATCCGGATCGGTGTCATTGGTGAGCACGTTGCCGCTGGCGGCCACGCCGCCCGAGCCATTGGCGACCCCGCCCTTCTCGGTGGCATCGCCCGCATCGGCAACCGCAGTCGGAACCGTGTTGCCCGGTGTCGWCGACACGGCGATGTTGAATGTCTCGTTGGCAGCCAGGCTGCCGAGATCGGTCGCCGTCACCCGGACGGCGAGCGTGCCGGCATTGGCGGCCGTCGGCGTGCCGGTGAAGGTCCGCGTCGTGGCGTTGAAGCTCAGCCAGGCGGGAAGCGCCGAGCCGTCGGCGGCCAGTGCCGTGTAGGTGAGCGTCTCGCCGCTGTCGACATCGGTGAACGTGCCGGCGGGGAGTGCAAGCGAGAACGCGGTGCCCACCGTGGCGTTCTGGTTGGAGGTCTGGACGGCGAGCACCGGCGCGTCATTGGCGCCGTGAACGGTGACGGTGAGCGTCGCCGTGGCGATGGCGCCGGCGGTGTCGCGCATGGTGTAGCTGAAGGCATCGGTCAGCGTGTTGGTCGACAGCCGCAAGGCCTGCACGGCGGAGGCGYTCTCGTTGACGGTGTAGGTGTAGGCGCCCGACGCATTGAGCACGAGGCTGCCATAAGTGCCGTTGAGCGCCGTGCCGAGCGTGCCCGTGGTCGCGCCGAAGCTGACCGCGCTGACGGCCTTGGTATCGCCGCTATCCGGATCGGTGTCATTGGTGAGCACGTTGCCGCTGGCGGCCACGCCGCCCGAGCCATTGGCGACCCCGCCCTTCTCGGTGGCATCGCCCGCATCGGCAACCGCAGTCGGAACCGTGTTGCCCGGTGTCG
>NZ_JBFUAL010000069.1:0-938 GCF_056406295.1 Rhizobium sp. P1_C7 | reverse complement strand
GACTCCAACATTGTCGAACGCGCGATCCGGCCCCAAACAATTACAAGAAAAAATAGTCTCTTCGCTGGTAGCGAGGGAGGCGGCGAAACCTGGGCGACGATCGCCACGCTGCTGCAGACGGCAAAAATGAACGGTGTCGATCCGCTCGCCTGGCTATCCCAGACCCTGACCCGCATCGCAAATCGCTGGCCAGCCTCAGACATTGAGTTGCTCATGCCGTGGAACTTCACTGCTGACGCTATCGGCTAACCGCTTACGTTGCTCTTCGCTCTTCACCGGAACGAAGCGCATAGTTGGCCGCGTCACCGCCTCGCAGATCGCCTCGGCGTCGGTCGCATCGTTCTTCTGCCGCTTCACGTAAGGCTTGACGTAAGACGCCGGCATCAACCGAGCCTCGTGACCCAGTGCCATGAGAACCCGAGCCCAGTGGTGTCCGGTCGCGCAGGCCTCGATTCCGATCAGGCACGGCGGCAATGCCTTGAAGAATCCAACGACATCGTCGCGGCGAAGCCTGCGGCGGCACACGATCGCGCCAGCACCATTGACTCCGTGAACCTGAAATACCTGCTTGGCGATATCCAGACCAATTGTGGTAACCTTCTCCATGGACGCTTCTCCTGATGTGGCTTCGACTGCCACACCTTGGCATATTGCGATGCCGGGAGCGGAGGCCGTCCACCACATCAGGTCACTTGGGGCAAGGTCAGTGTGCTCGTCCGCAAACGCAAGTAAGCCCTCCACGATGGGAGGGCTTACTTGCTGATATCGTTCGTAAATTTTGGTTGCGGGGGCAGGATTTGAACCTGCGGCCTTCAGGTTATGAGCCTGACGAGCTACCGGGCTGCTCCACCCCGCGCCAACTGAGTGCCTTTTTGGTCACTCGATGTGTTTGTTCTGTTCTGTATATAGGTCAGAACGCAGAAAGGACCGCATTGGGC
>NZ_JBFUAL010000068.1:0-942 GCF_056406295.1 Rhizobium sp. P1_C7 | reverse complement strand
GTCCGGACCGCCTCAAAGCGCGCAAAGCGACCATCATTTTCGGCTGCCTGATCAAGTCGCACAACAGCGCCGGATGCAAGTGCTGTGCGTCGCCAGGCGAAAAGCTGAGAGGGATCCATGCCATGGGCGCGGGCGACTGCAGATACATTCGCACCGGGAGCCAGCGCCTCGTCGAGGATCACCGCCTTTTCCTCCTCGGAGCGATACCTCGGCTTTCGCCGCTTCCGCACCGGCTCTGCCGTCAGAATTTCAAACGTCGGACCATGATTCACATCTTCGCTCATAGAATTCCCCGCATGATTCATGCTGAAAATGAGCGACTTTCCTTCCCCACGCTACGTGGGGTGACCTAAGCGCTTACTTTCGACCGCGCCGTTGCCTGCAAGGCCAACGACCTTCGCTGGTACGAAGGCAGGGCCGACTTCTCCGGCCAAAGCCTGCCGCCGCCACGTGTAAATCAAACCCGTCGAAACATCGAAGCGACGCGCAACTTCCGAAACAATGCCACCCGGTGCAAACGCCGCCGCCAGTATCTCTGCACGCTCATCTCGCGACCATCGCCGACGTCGCTCTCGCCCGGTCAGTAAAATTGCCTGTGCCATCAGTCCTCAATGCGCTCTTAAGTCCACTCTTAAGAGCACAAACTCACAACATCACAACAATGCCGCAAGGCGGCCCCCGCCGAAGGCGTACGGGGCAAGGTCAGTGTGCTCGTCCGCAAACGCAAGTAAGCCCTCCACGATGGGAGGGCTTACTTGCTGATATCGTTCGTAAATTTTGGTTGCGGGGGCAGGATTTGAACCTGCGGCCTTCAGGTTATGAGCCTGACGAGCTACCGGGCTGCTCCACCCCGCGCCAACTGAGTGCCTTTTTGGTCACTCGATGTGTTTGTTCTGTTCTGTATATAGGTCAGAACGCAGAAAGGACCGCATTGGGCGGCCC
>NZ_JBFUAL010000067.1:0-975 GCF_056406295.1 Rhizobium sp. P1_C7 | reverse complement strand
TACGAATAGGAGGTTGATGATGGCACGAGCACTGAGCGATGATCTTCGGATCCGAGTCTTGAAGGCGTCAGCTACCGGTATGTCTGCCCGCCAGGCTGCCGGTCGGTTCGGCGTTGGGGTTTCCACGGCGATCCGCTGGATTGCAAGAGCAGTGGAGGGCGAGCCAACACCGCGGCCGCAGGGTTGGAAACGACCTTCCCTTCTGGACGCTCACGAGGCGTTTGTTGTCGAAATGATCGACGATCGCAAGGACGTAACGCTCGATGAAATGGTCGAGCATCTGTCGGCTGAACGGCAGGTCAGCATCAGCCGGAGCGCGCTCGGTGCCTGGCTGCGTGGTCGCGGCTGGACATTTAAAAAAAGTCCGCACACGCATTGGAGCAGGACCGACCGGACGTCCTGAAGCGCCGACGCGCCTGGTTTGATGAGCAGCTCGATCTCGATCCGCAAAAGCTGATCTTCATARACGAGACCGGTCTTTCAACGAAGATGGCACGGCTGCGCGGACGTGCAATTCGAGGCGMGCGCTGTCGAGCTGGCGTGCCGCACGGACACTGGAAAACAACGACATTCACCGGTGCTCTGCGCCTGACCGGCATGACCGCGCCGTTTGTCTACGACGGAGCAATGAACGGCAACGTCTTCCTGGCCTATGTCGAGCAGGTGTTGCTGTCGACCCTTCAGCCCGGGGATATTGTCGTCATGGACAATTTGCCCGCACATAAAGCAGCCGGGGTGCGCGATGCCATCGAGCGCATGGGTGCAAAGCTCATGTTCCTGCCGCCCTACAGCCCCGACTTCAACCCCATTGAGAACGCCTTCTCAAAGTTGAAGGCCATGTTGCGGGCTCGGGCAGAGAGAAAGATCGATGCCTTGTGGGACGCGGTCGGCGCATTGATGCCCCGCTTCACGCCGACAGAATGCGCAAACTACTTCAGGGCTGCTGGATATGACCCGGATTGAACAGGATCTGCT
>NZ_JBFUAL010000066.1:0-1001 GCF_056406295.1 Rhizobium sp. P1_C7 | reverse complement strand
GTTCTGATTCACTGATGCTGGCTGGATGGAGGCCAGCATCACATGACCGCACCGTTATCCAATGATCTTCGTGAGCGTGTTGTAGCGGCCGTTCTGAACGGCGAAAGTAGTCGGGCAGTTGCGGCGCGTTTCGAGGTCGCGGTCTCTTCGGTGGTGAAGTGGTCGCAGCGTTATCGCGCGACCGGTTCAGTTCGTCCCGGGAAGATGGGCGGCCATCGCAAACGCATTCTGGAGCCGCATCGTGGATTAATTGCCGAGCGGCTTGATCAGAACCCGCACCTGACGCTGCATGGGTTGAAGGCGGAATTGGCATCGCGGGGCATTGCTGTCTCGCACAACACGATTTGGGAATTCATCCGCAGCGAGGGACTACGCTTCAAAAAAAACGCTGTTCGCCCTTGAACAGGCTCGTGCCGATGTCGCCCGCAGACGAGAGCGATGGAAAACTTTGCAACGGCATCTCGATCCTGAACGCCTCGTCTTCATCGATGAGACCTGGATCAAGACTAATATGACACCCATCAGGGGTTGGGGACCAAAGGGCAGGCGTCTGCGGGCGTTTGCGCCGCACGGCCACTGGCGCACGCTGACATTCCTCGGTGCCTTGAGGAACGACCGGCTGGCAGCGCCTTGCGTCTTCGACGGGCCGATCAACGGCCAGTGCTTTCGCGCCTATRTCGAACAGCAGTTGGTTCCTGTTCTYAAGCCAGGCGATATCGTCATAATGGACAATCTCGGCAGCCACAAATCGGCTGCCATCCGTCAAACAATCAAAGCCGCCGGTGCGCGGCTCTGGTTCCTGCCGCCCTATTCGCCGGACCTCAATCCGATCGAGCAGGCCTTTTCGAAGATCAAACACTGGATGCGGCACGCGCAACGCCGAACAATTGACGATACCTGGCGCCACATAGGCAGGCTGGTCGAAACAATCCAACCCGACGAATGCGCCAACTATCTTACAAATGCCGGCTATGCTTCTGTCAGCTATGCTTCTGTCAAAA
>NZ_JBFUAL010000065.1:0-1025 GCF_056406295.1 Rhizobium sp. P1_C7 | reverse complement strand
GCTTCGGCGCGACCACGGGCACGCTCGGCACGGCGCTCAACGGCACTTATGGCAGCCTCGTGCTCAATGCGTCGGGCGCCTACACCTACACCGTCAACGAGAGCGCCTCCGCCGTGCAGGCCTTGCGGCTGTCGACCAACACGCTGACCGATGCCTTCAGCTACACCATGCGCGACACCGCCGGCGCCATCGCCACGGCGACGCTCACCGTCACCGTTCACGGCGCCAATGACGCGCCGGTGCTCGCCGTCCAGACCGCCAACCAGAGCGCCACGGTGGGCACCGCGTTCTCGCTTGCACTCCCCGCCGGCACGTTCACCGATGTCGACAGCGGCGAGACGCTCACCTACACGGCACTGGCYGCCGACGGCTCGGCGCTTCCCGCCTGGCTGAGCTTCAACGCCACGACGCGGACCTTCACCGGCACGCCGACGGCCGCCAATACCGGCACGCTCGCCGTCCGGGTGACGGCGAGCGATCTCGGCAGCCTGGCTGCCAACGAGACATTCAACATCGCCGTGTCGACGGCCCCCACGACCTACAGTCTGTTCAGCGCGTCCAGCACGCCTGCGCAGACCAACCTCAACGATGGTCAACAACTCGAGGTCGGGGTCAAGTTCCAGTCCAGTGTCGGCGGTGACATAACGGCCCTCAAGTTCTACCGCAGCGCCAACGACTCCGGCCAGAATGTGCTGGACCTGTGGACCGCGACCGGCACCAAGCTTGCCACCGTCAGCTTCACCAACACGTCGGCGAGTGGCTGGCAGACGGTGGCCCTGGCAGCGCCCATAACCATCGCCGCCAACACCACCTACATCGCCTCGTACCACACCACCGGCGCCTACGTGGCGACCGGCAACTTCTTCACCACCGCCGTCACCAATAGCCCGCTGACGGCGCCGTCCAGCGCCACCGCCGGCGGCAACGGTGTCTATGCCTATGGTGGCTCAGCCACTACCGGCCTGTTTCCGACCAGCACTTTCGCTTCCGCCAACTACTTTGCCGACGTGGTCTTCCGGCCAACG
>NZ_JBFUAL010000064.1:0-1097 GCF_056406295.1 Rhizobium sp. P1_C7 | reverse complement strand
GTAAATCGCCTCCTGGCGATAAAGCGGAAGACCGTCGGCGTATTTCGACACGGCAATGTATGCCAGCAGCCGTTCCGTCGGCAGGCCGCTTTCGATGATATGCGCTGGCGCCAAAGCCTGCAGCACGCCGTCACGTTCCCTGAACGCATATTTGGGGCGGCGTGTGACGATAACCCTGAACTTCGGCGGYATGACATCGAGCCGCTCGGATCGATCTTCGCCGATCAGAACCTTTTCCAAGCCCTGGCATTCCTCCGGGATCTCCGGCTCAATGACTTCCTCGATACGTTCTAGATGCGCGGCAAAACCTTTGCGAGGCCGCGCTGCTCTCTTCGGCCGGTCTTTGTCTCCCCGGCCAAGTTCGCTATCAATCGCGGCAAGGCCAGTCTCGATCTCCTCAAAAGCGAAGTCTATCTGCTCGTCATTTATCGCCAGCCGCAGWCGCTCGGAGCGCGTACCATTTTGGGCACGCTGCAAAACCTTCAAGATCGCCGTCAAAGTGGTGATCCGCTCGTCGGCTTTCYGTTGGACAGCCTTCATTCGGGCGATTTCGGCCTCAGTCGCAGCCTTTTCTGCGGTCATCGCGATGACCATCGCTTTCAGCGCTTCGACGTCGTCAGGAAGGTCTGGGCCGGGTAAAATCATACGTCTATTAAAGCATAAAATCAGCTAATTTCCCAACGGTTACAGCAACATGATTCAACTTGCCGCAGGCCGCATCAGCCGATCGAGACTGGCCGCCTTACCTTGGCCGGACGGATCCGCTTCCAATCCAAACCGGCCAGAAGTGCCATCAGTTGAGCATGATCGAGACGGATACGGGCAGCCGATGCTGCCGGCCAGCAAAAACCATTCTCCTCGAGAATTTTTGAATAGAGACATACTCCGCTGCCATCCCACCAGACAATGCGGATCCGGTCTGCTCGTTTCGAGCGGAATACATGAAGCGCACCACTGAACGGGTCGAGGCCGCCATCCCGTACCAAAACCATCAGCGATGCCGGCCCCTTGCGGAAGTCGACCGGCTGACAGGACACGTAAACCACGACACCGGAGGCGATCATGMCTCACGCACCGCTTTGACGATGCCGCTCAGT
>NZ_JBFUAL010000063.1:0-1121 GCF_056406295.1 Rhizobium sp. P1_C7 | reverse complement strand
GAATGCGTCTGACGCAACGTCATAAAAAGCCTCATTTGATGATCGTTTACATGGCGACCCGGCAATCGGTGCTCCTCTCAGGAATACACCTCGATACTGGGCCGGCCGCGATACACAAACGAGCCGAAAAATCTCGCCGTCAGCCCTGCTGGAACTCCGGCAGGGCTACGCCCTCCCTACGTTCCAGCAGGGCTGACAGATTCTCATCTTGATTGACGCGCATTCTCATCCTGATTGTCGCGCCGCACATCCGTTTCGCTAATTCCCGGACAGTTTGTCGGGGTCGAGCTTCATCCACCTGGTTGGTGTCAGGGGGTATTGATTTCTGCGTTTTGCGCTTCGGTCAAGAGTGGCCTGGGTTTTTGCTTTGTGAGCCGTATGCGACGTCCACGCCCCATAGATTTTTCGGTTGATCTACGGGCCGTCAAATGAGCTCACCGAAGAGTATCTGACGAGCTCATTGTGAGGCTCTGATGCGCGCGGCATAGGCCCATGGCATCAGGGCATCGATGTCTTTGGCGAGGTGGCCGTTTGCGAGGCGGGTGAAGAGGTCGCACAGATAGGCGTAGGGCTCAACGCCATTCATTTTACAAGTGCCGATCATGCTGGCAAACCGGGCCCAGTTCCGCCCCCCTTCATCATGGCCCGCAAAGAGCGCGTTGCGGCGGTTCATGGCCGGGCGACGGATGGCGTTTTCCACCAGGTTGGAATCGATATCGACGCAGCCGTCATCAAGGAACAGCCGAAAGCCATCCTGTCGTTTCAGCATATACGCCGTATGCGACGTCCACGCCCCATAGATTTTTCGGTTGATCTACGGGCCGTCAAATGAGCTCACCGAAGAGTATCTGACGAGCTCATTGTGAGGCTCTGATGCGCGCGGCATAGGCCCATGGCATCAGGGCATCGATGTCTTTGGCGAGGTGGCCGTTTGCGAGGCGGGTGAAGAGGTCGCACAGATAGGCGTAGGGCTCAACGCCATTCATTTTACAAGTGCCGATCAGGCTGGCAAACCGGGCCCAGTTCCGCCCCCCTTCATCATGGCCCGCAAAGAGCGCGTTGCGGCGGTTCATGGCCGGGCGACGGATGGCGTTTTCCACCAGGTTGGAATCGATATCGCG
>NZ_JBFUAL010000062.1:0-1133 GCF_056406295.1 Rhizobium sp. P1_C7 | reverse complement strand
GCATTTAAGGTGGGTTTCCCCATTCGGATATCCATGGATCAAAGCTTATTCGCAGCTCCCCACGGCTTTTCGCAGCGTATCACGTCCTTCATCGCCTGTGCATGCCAAGGCATCCACCAAATGCCCTTACGACACTTAATCGTTCTCATTGCCAATGCTCATCATCTTTGCTGGRTTTGGAATTCCTTGTCCTTTTCGCTTGCGCTCAAAGGGGTTCCAAACCGGTCATACGGCCAAACCTGAGTTTGTCGTACCAGCGATACAGCGGTTACCTTTTACAACCRCCGTTTTCTAATGATGCCATCGACGTGTTCGATAGATCTGCTTTATTGGAACTACGCCGAGCAGTTCGCTTGCAGTCTATCTTTAAGACCAGCTTCTCGAGATTGGATCCGATACCGCGCGGTCAGGCAACGGTAATCCGGTCGTCAATCAGACCCTGTCAAAGACAGCGAACAATTCAACRACCCAGAGCGACAAGCTTCCCACCTACCTCCAGTCCCTCCACCATATCCAGCCGGCTAGGCCATCCATGGTTTCTCAGGAACTGGGCTCGGACGTCCAGGCAATCCATAAGAATTGCCCAAAACACCTGGAAGCCTCCAGATCAATCTTCTCTTCACGATATATGCAGAACAGGCATCAGCAAAAGCCGATGCAAAACTTGTTTTTCTTCAGAAGACAATGTCGTCGCTCACGCGCCAAAGGCGCTCCGCGGGGGCGCCAAACGATTGGCGAGCCGCCTTGCGCTACGATGTTACCGTCAGTCTCAACACCAATCGATTTGGTGGAGCTGAGCGGGATCGAACCGCTGACCCCCTGCTTGCAAAGCAGGTGCTCTCCCAGCTGAGCTACAGCCCCTCCAGCTCGATCGCCTGGACGTYAATCCAGGTTCGGCAACAATCCGCGCCAGGCGCCCAATCAATTCCCAGACCATCATTCGCAAAATGCAAATGGTGGGCCCGGGAAGACTTGAACTTCCGACCCCACGCTTATCAAGCGTGTGCTCTAACCAACTGAGCTACGGGCCCATTCGGGAACCGGCCCAGCTAAAACTGGACTAGCGCGGTTTTTTGTCTTCATGAAGAAAGAGAAACGTGGACGGCGCAGTTCGCCATACCGTGCATGCTAGC
>NZ_JBFUAL010000061.1:0-1272 GCF_056406295.1 Rhizobium sp. P1_C7 | reverse complement strand
GTAAGCGCCGTCTCCGCCCCATTGGATTGGGTGTATTTTGAGGCTTGCTGCGTATGCGAGAAGGTTTCCAGTTTTATCTGGAGATTTGCATGGCAGATGATGGATTTGTTGGTCGCTACGAAGTTGTCGAGCCGCGCCGCGGAAATCGGCGTTGGCCGGATGATGTGAAGGCGCGGATCGTAGCGGAAAGCTTTGAGCCTGGTGTTCGTGTTGTGGATGTCGCGCGCCGTCACGGCGTTATAGCAAACCAGCTTTCTGATTGGCGACGTCAAGTGCGCGACGGCATTCTGGTGCTGCCGTTTGCGGCGGCAACGACGCCGTCGGAGCACGATGGTATCGAGCCGGCATTCGTGCCTCTGGCAATCGCTGCGGAGCCGCCTGAGCCTGTCAATCGTTTGCCGCTGCCGAAGCTGGCCTCCGACGGGCCGAAGGTGCAGGTTTTGACGTTGGAGATTGGCTTAGACGTTGTGATGCGGGTTCCGAACGATGTGCCCGTTGAACGGGTCGCGGCTCTGGTTCGCGCTGTGCGAGGAGCGTCATGATCGTCGCGGGCCAACGACTGCCGATCCTGATCGCAACGCGGCCGGTGGACTTCCGCTGCGGGCATCAGGCGCTGGCTTTGATGGTTCAAACCGAATTGAAGCTTGATCCGCATTCCGGGGTGACGGTGATCTTCCGGTCGAAGCGCGGGGATCGTCTGAAGATCCTGGTGTGGGATGGCACAGGAATGGTGCTAACTTACAAAATTCTTGAACATGGAAGCTTTGCCTGGCCCAAGGTGCAGGATGGGACGATGCGTCTTTCCAGGGGTCAGTATGAGGCTTTGTTCGAGGGTCTTGACTGGCGGCGGGTCATGGCGCAACGGGTGATTGCGCCATCGGCGGCAGGGTGAATATCCGGCCGTCTTTGCATTGTTTTATTTGGCTTTTTCGTGCTGCCTTGCTATAAGGGCGCATGTCATCGCCCCTTGATCTCAGCCTGTTTCCGGACCTTCCGCCAGAGGTTGTCAAAGCCTTTGCGGCGGTGCAGTTCGAGCTGTCGGTCGAGCGTGCTGCACGTCAGCATGAGCAGGCTGTGGTGGCCGAAAAGGACGCGTTCATCTCCGAGTTGAAGGAACTGATCGAGAAGCTTGAGGGGCAGGTTCACGACTATCGGCGCACGAAGTTCGGGCCGAAATCGGAAAAGCTAGATCCGGCGCAGATGGAACTGGCGCTGGAAGACCTTGAAACGGCGATCGCCGAAACACAGGCGCGGATCGCCGCCGTCGAGAAA
>NZ_JBFUAL010000060.1:0-1523 GCF_056406295.1 Rhizobium sp. P1_C7 | reverse complement strand
TCACTGGTGGTTGTCTAATCGCATTCCATCCGTCAAGCTGATTTGAGCATTCGATGTCCTTGCCGGCTTGCGAGATAGGCAACACGGCTGAACTGATTAATTGGATCTGCCCTCTCCGGCCGTGTCCTTCAGAGCTATCCAGTGCTGGGAGCAGGGTTGTCTCCGCGGTCGACAAACGCCGCCGCACAATGGTCTTCGCAGGTGGAATCTTCCTAATGTTCGAGGCGCAGTCTCAACGAGCTGCAGCCACCGTAAGCGGAATGATTCTACCCACGTCCGCAGCAGGGACGCTCAGCGCCCAAAGTTAGGTGGCGCGCTGAGGGACGAAGGCTGAGCGTCTCCTATGCGGTGACGCCAGCCGATGCGTTGAACACTTCTCCCGTCTTGAGCATGCTGTGCATGATGACCGCGAGTTTCCGGGCGACGGCCACCGCAGCCCGCTTGAAGCCAAGTCGCTCGCGTAGCCTAAGTCCCCAACTCTTGAGACTGCTCTCGGTCCTGGCACTGGTTCTCGTCAGCAGCACTGTCGCCGCTTCATAAAGCAGCCCACGTAAACGATTGTCACCCCTTCGCGAGATATGGCCGTCATAATCGACTTCGCCTGATTGATAGCGCCGGGTTGTCAACCCGAGCCACGCGCCAACCGAGCGCGACGTTCGAAAGTTTTCTGGATCTTCAATTGCCGTAACATAGGATACCGCCGTGACGGCGCCGACGCCTGGAATTGTCATCAGTAGCTTTGTAGCTTGGCTCTCGCGCGCCACTATAAGCAACTGGCGACCAAGAACGGCTGCGCGCTTGCGGATATCGTACCACGCCTCCAAAAGCGGCAAGATAATCTTCGCAAGCTCCTCGTTCCCATCCAACAGCTTCCGCACATCCCCATCAAACACACGGCCCGTCCCTTTCGGGATGATCAGACCGAAGGTTTTCATCAGGCCGCGGATTTGATTGCCAAGTTGTGTTGAGATGTTCAGGAGTTGTTCGCGGGCAGCCACCAACGTGCGGACCATCATAGCGTCAAACGACTTGACGGGAACCGCTTTATAAAAGCCTGCTTCGGCGAGTTGAGCTAAACCATCCGCATCGTTGGCATCGGTTTTGTTGAGCGTCTCGTTCAATACCTTTTGCGCGTGCCGCGCCTCTATACATATCGCAGGCACTCCCTCGCCGGTCAGCGCGTGATAGAACCAAGTCGACAGTGGTCCCGTTTCGAATACGACGCGCCGAGCGTGCGGGGCATGCTTGCGGATCATCTCCGCCAGAAGCTTTGGATCTGAAGGGCACTTCCCCCGCCAGATCCGCTTGCCGTCCTCCCGGATCGAAATCGCGGTATCTTTCAATGAAACATCAAGCCCAATATACTGGTTCACGGTTGCCTCCATCCGATGTTTGGGCCCGGTTCCAATCGAGAGCCCGTTTTTCCATCTTATCGGGGGCAACCACCCTCGCCAGCCCAAAAAAGCCAGGGCGATCGCGCCGCGATTACTCCATGTTCGAGAACCGCGGTCCCAAATGAAATG
>NZ_JBFUAL010000058.1:0-2000 GCF_056406295.1 Rhizobium sp. P1_C7 | reverse complement strand
CAGGAATGGTGCTAACTTACAAAATTCTTGAACATGGAAGCTTTGCCTGGCCCAAGGTGCAGGATGGGACGATGCGTCTTTCCAGGGGTCAATACGAGGCTTTGTTCGAGGGTCTTGACTGGCGGCGGGTCATGGCGCAACGGGTGAYTGCGCCATCGGCGGCAGGGTGAATATCCGGCCGTCTTTGCATTGTTTTRTTTGGCTTTTTCGTGCTGYCTTGCTATAAGGGCGCATGTCATCGCCCCTTGATCTCAGCCTGTTTCCGRACCTTCCGCCAGAGGTKGTSAARGCSTTTGCGGCGATGCAGTTCGAGCTTTCGGTCGAGCGTGCTGCACGTCAGCATGAGCAGGCTGTGGTGGCCGAAAAGGACGCGTTCATCTCCGAGTTGAAGGAACTGATCGAGAAGCTTGAGGGGCAGGTTCACGACTATCGGCGCACGAAGTTCGGGCCGAAATCGGAAAAGCTAGATCCGGCGCAGATGGAACTGGCGCTGGAAGACCTTGAAACGGCGATCGCCGAAACACAGGCGCGGATCGCCGCCGTCGAGAAAAAGATCGAAGCCAGCGCGATCAATCCTGCAGAGGTTGGCGATCCGGAAAAGGCCGCTCCTCGCAAGGAGCGGAAGGCCCGTGCACTGCCCGAACACCTGCCGCGGGTCGAGCGCGTGATCGAGCCCGAGAGCATCGCTTGTCCCTGCGGTTGCGGCAACATGGTCCGGATCGGCGAGGACCGGACGGAACGGCTCGACCGGGTCCCGGCGCGCTACGAGGTGATCGTCACGATCCGCCCGAAATACGCATGTCCCAAGGGTCGAACGGGCGTCGTCCAGGCCAGAGCGCCGGCGCATCTCCTGGAAGGAAGCTGGCCGACCGAAGCCCTACTGGCGGAGATTGCCGTCTCCAAGCATTCCGAACATATGCCGCTCAACCGGCAGGCCGAGGTCATGGCGCGACACGGCGTGCCGATCGACCGCACGGTGCTGGCCGATTGGATGGGGCGCACGGGCAGCGAAATCGCACCGGTGGTCGACCACATGGCCAAACGGCTGCTGTGGGAAAGCACGCGGCTCTATGTCGACGAGACAACAGCTCCGGTTCTTGATCCGGGGCGAGGTAAGACGAAGACCGGTTATCTCTGGGCCGTGTTGCGTGACGACCGCGGCTGGAATGGCTCCGCSCCGCCGGGCGTGGTGTTCCATTACCGGCCCGGGCGTAAAGGCGAATATGCCGCTGAAATCCTCGACGGGTTCAACGGGACAATCCAGGTGGATGCCTACGGTGGCTATTCGCACCTCGCCACGTCGGACCGGATGGGTGGCGTTCCCTTGAAGCTGGCTTTCTGTTGGGCACATGGGCGCAGAAAGCTGATCAAGGCCACGCCAAAGAGCGGATCACCCATCGTCGACGAGGCGCTCATTCGCATCGCCGCGCTATACAAGATCGAAGACAGTATCCGAGGCTCAGACCCCGGACATCGCCGGGCCGTTCGACAGGACCTGTCCCTCCCGCTGGTGGACGAGTTCTTCACCTGGCTCGCGGCTCAGGCTGTGCGTGTCTCACGCAAATCCGATCTCGGCATTGCCCTGGCGTATATGCTGAAACGACAGTATGGCTTTCGGCTGTTCCTTGATGACGGCTGCGTCGATATCGATTCCAACCTGGTGGAAAACGCCATCCGTCGCCCGGCCATGAACCGCCGCAACGCGCTCTTTGCGGGCCATGATGAAGGGGGGCGGAACTGGGCCCGGTTTGCCAGCCTGATCGGCACTTGTAAAATGAATGGCGTTGAGCCCTACGCCTATCTGTGCGACCTCTTCACCCGCCTCGCAAACGGCCACCTCGTCAAAGACATCGATGCCCTGATGCCTTGGGCCTATGCCGCCCGCATCAAGGCCGCACAATGAGCTCGTCAGATACTCGTCGGTGAGCTCACACCGGCCCCCAGGTAAAACTATCAAGCCGCTGCAACTGAAAAATCAATGGGGCGTGGACGCCGCATAC
>NZ_JBFUAL010000057.1:0-2532 GCF_056406295.1 Rhizobium sp. P1_C7 | reverse complement strand
TTGCCGTCCTCCACTGCGTTGCGGCCCATTCGGGTGCAGGTCAGCGCTTGCAGCCCGGTGTTCGGACCGCCGTAGCAGGTCGCGATGGTCGCGACCTCAAGCCGGAGGTTCGAACATGAGCAGGCAACACACCAGCCAGCGATCCGATATCTACAGCCGCATCACCGACAAGATCATCGCCGAGCTCGAACAGGGCGTGAGACCGTGGATGCAGCCCTGGAACACGCCACAGGCGACCGATCGGATCACCCGGCCACTGCGCCACAATGGCCAACCCTATTCCGGCATCAACGTCCTGCTTCTGTGGTCCGAAGCGATCGCACGCGGCTTTACCTCGCCGACATGGATGACGTTTCGCCAGGCGCTCGAACTCGGGGCTGCGGTCCGCAAGGGCGAAACCGGCACGATGGTCGTCTTCGCCAGCTCCTTCATCCGCAGCGAAACGGATAGCACTGGCCAAGAAGTCGACCGCGACATCCCGTTTCTGAAAGCCTACACGGTCTTCAATGGCGACCAGATCACCGGTCTGAACCCGCGCTTTCATCGGGTCACGCCAGTCGAGGATCCGATCAGCCGCATCACCGATGCCGACCGCTTCTTTGCCGAAACAGGCGCCCTCATCCGGCATGGCGGATCAGCTGCATACTACGCTCCGGCCCGCGACTACATCCAGATGCCAGCTTTCGAAGCGTTCAGGGATGCTGCATCCTATGTCGCCATCCTCAGTCACGAACTGACCCACTGGACCGCGGCCCCGCATCGACTTGATCGCGACCTCAGCCGCTACACCAAGGACAGAAGCGACCGCGCCCGTGAGGAACTGATCGCCGAGCTTGGCAGTTGTTTCCTCTGCGCCGATCTCGGCATTGTTCCAGAACTCGAGCCGAGGCCTGATCACGCCAGCTATCTCGCCTGCTGGCTCAAGGTCCTTTCCGGCGACAAGCGGGCGATCTTTACTGCCGCTGGCCATGCGCAGCGCGCCGTCAGCTACCTGCACTTCCTGCAGCCAAACCAGATAGACGAAGGGGAGGCGGCGTGAGCCGCCTTCCAATCTCACACCCTCGCCGACGTGAGGGTGTGAGGCTCACGTTCTGCAACGTGTGCCGAGTGACGTGGCGAGGATGTTTTACGCCGGTTTTTACCACCACGCGTGTTTCAAAGCATCGTAGCAATGAAAAGGCCGTGACTGAGACCTATGTCACCGAGAGGGGATGTCGTGTGACGACAGTTCAAATCATGAGCGCATTTGACAGGGGTGTAGGCCGCGGTTGGAAAATGATCATTTGCTGGGCTGGATCCAGTGTCGAAAACGCGCGCCCAATCTGGAACGGGGTGAAGGGACGTCTATTTGAACGACTGGCGGCGATACGGTCAGTCCGAACCAGAATATTCGCTGTTGGTAGATCAGAATAGGAACGCAAGTTGTATCAATTTGCTCTGACGGCGATGGGACCGCGGTCCGGAGTGACCCGTCCAGCGAACGCAGCAATACAAAGGGTGCTGAGGAACATAAGAAGCAAGGCGATGCGCAGGCCGACGCGATCCGCTGCAACGCCAATGATAGGAGGTCGCTGCGGAGCAACGCGCGACGGGGCACGACGAATGTCGGTGACTGATCAGACGCGCGCTCTACAGCGGTCAACCCGATCACAGGCATTACCGAAGTCATTAGCAAGAGAAGACCGGATTGGACGCTCAGGCCCTTCGCGAACAATAGTCCCATGACGACTGACCCGACTAGACCGCTGACGCTGAACGCCGCGTGAAACGCTGACATGATTGGCGAGCTCCAGCGATGCTGAACGGTTGCAGCGCAGGTGTTCATTGCACAGTCTAGGAAACCTTTTCCCCTGCCGAGCAAGAAGGATGCCGCGATGAGGGCCGGCAGTGAGGCGGCGTAGCCAGGTAGCGTCATGACAAGGGCGAAGAGCAAGGATGACCGTCGTCTTTTGGCTACCCAGACGCGCTACTGCCAAGCCGGCCATCGGCATTCCGACCATCCCGCCACAGGTAAATGCAAGCAAGTATATGGAGGGCGAAGAGTCTGAAGGTTGAGAGATTGCCGAAAAGCTGGGATGCATGCGGCCCGCCGCGCATTGGTAGGAGGCGCAGATGATGAACGCCCTTATGGGTGAGCAAGCATGGTCTCGTTCCGCACGAGCGCACCTCAGATGATCGCGCAAGAGCGAACCGGCGCGTCCATCGATGGTGCCAACGGACCTGCGTTTCACAACCCGCATATTTGCGTGCTGCGTCCCCACAGATGCAGCCCTACACCGGAGTTCACCGACATCGCCGCTTGCTCACACCGTGACCGGAAGAGCGACGCGATGGAGGCACAAGGGCGCACTTACGAGTTGCTGCGCAACTCGGTGCCCAGGTGGGCGGATCTGCAAAAGGACATGGCGCGTTGGCAATTTATCATCTCAGCACCAAGCTGATCGCCCGCAGTGGCGGCCGCAGTGCGGTTGCGTCTGCGGCCTATCGTGCCGCCGAGAAGCTGACCAACGAGCGGGATGACCTGACGCATGA
>NZ_JBFUAL010000056.1:0-2643 GCF_056406295.1 Rhizobium sp. P1_C7 | reverse complement strand
CTATAGCGCGGCGATCTGGATGAGAGGCGCGCGACAATCTGGATGAGAATCCTGTGTGTCGCTGGCTGGGTGAGTTTATCTGTTTGATTGACGCTCGCAAGCGTCATTCATTGGTCTGATTGACGCTCCGCGACAATCTCGTTTGTGTTGTTGATTGTCGCGTATGAGGACGGCCTTCCACGTTGGCGTTTTGCCTCCATGGCAGAGCGACGCCTGTAACTTTCGACGTTCATCTCGAAGATCGTTGCGTGATGAACAAGCCGGTCCACCGCGGCGAGCGTCATCGCCGGATCCGGGAATACACGGTTCCATTCTCCAAACGGCTGGTTTGCCGTAATCAGCATGGATTTACGCTCGTATCGTGCGGAGATCAGTTCAAACAGAACGCTGGTTTCGGCCTGATCCTTGGTGACATAAGCAAGGTCATCGAGAATGAGCAGATCGAATCTTTCGAGCTTGTTGATCGCAGATTCCAGTTGAAGTTCGCGGCGAGCGACTTGCAGCTTTTGAACCAGCTCCGTCGTGCGCGTGAAGAGAACCCGCCAACCGTTCTCGACGAGTGCCAGCCCGATCGCGGCAGCCAAATGGCTCTTGCCGCCGCCCGGTGGACCGAACATCAAGACATTGGCTCCCTTTGCGATCCATGCGTCGCCGGCGGTGATCGCCATGACCTGGGCTTTCGAGATCATTGGCACGGCATCGAAGTCGAAGCTGTCGATTGTCTTTCCGGGCGGCAGTCTTGCTTCAGCGAGATGACGTTCAATCCTGCGCCGGTCTCGTTCTGAGAGTTCGTGCTCGGCAATGGCCGAAAGGAAGCGCGCTGCTGGCCAGCCTTCCTTGTCGGCCTGTTCGGCAAATTGCGGCCACAGAACTTTGATCGCTGGCAGGCGGAGTTCATTGAGCAGCAGCGAAAGGCGTGCGGCGTCGACGGAGCTGCTATTCTTCATGCTGCATCTCCCATCTCGTCCGATGCGAGCAGAACTTCGTAGCTAGAAAGAGGAGCCAGTTGGACGACGACACCGGGTATCGCGGCCGGATCGGGAGCGAACAATGCGTTCAGGCGCTGCATGTTCGGCAGTTTACCGGCGTCGAGACCGAGCTGAAGCTGGTCGGCGAGTTCAGCCTCGCAGCCGCGGTCATGCGCAAGTGCGAGGAGCTCGACCATCAACTTGCACGCCTGCTTCTCCGGCATCCGTTCAATCAACAGGTCGAAGGTCTGCCGATACGATTGCCGTGGAAAGAGCTGATCGCGATAAACAAGGCCGAGCAGAGCCATGGGTTTGCGGCGCAGCGAATGAATGACATGCCGATAGTCGACGATCTGACTATGCTTGCCACTGGAGTGAGCGCGCCCTCGCGGCAGTGTCATCAATGGTGTTCCGCCGACAAACAGATCAAGGCGATCGTCGAAAAGGCGAATGCGCAGCGTGTGTCCGATTAGTCGGGAAGGAACGGTGTAGAAGACTTTGCGCAACGTAAAGCCCCCCGTACGCGCGACACGCAGAACGATCTCTTCGAAATCGGTCGTTCGTCTCTGCGGCAAACGTTGCAGATGCATTCGTTCCACATCGGTTCGCTTGCCCTTCAGCGCATTGCGACGGCCGATAATCTCATCGATGAAGCTGCGATAGCTGTCGAGGTCGTCGAAATCATTTGAACCTCGCATCAAGAGTGCGTCTTTGATCGCACTCTTGAGATGGCCATGGGAGCTTTCGATCGAGCCGTTCTCATGGGCGATACCCTTATTGTTGCGCGTCGGCGTCATCAGGTAGTGCTCGCAGAGCTGCTCGTAGCGTTGCGTCAAATCCCGCTTTGCGTCGTTGTCGAGATTGCGGAAAGCAGCAGAGAGGCTATCCGTTCGGTGGTTCAATGGTGCCCCACCCACCGACCACAAAGCATTCTGCAAACCTTCCGCCAGGGCGACAAAGCTCTCTCCGCCCAAAATGACGTGCGCATGCTCAAAGCCGGACCAGACAAGACGAAAGTGATAAAGAAGATGATCAAGCGGCGCACCGGCGACGCGAACGCCAATGCTGCCCATATCGGTGAAGTCGGATAGTCCAAGCCTGCCTGGCTCATGAACCTGCCGAAAGATAACCTCCTGTTCTTGGCCATGTATTGCCCGCCATGCGCTGATCCGCCGTTCCAAAGTCCGCCGAATTCCCTGCCCGAGTTCCGGATGACGCCGCAGCATCTCCTCGTACAGGGCCACAGATCGAATACCTGGCGAGGACTTCAGGATCGGCACGACTTCGGCGTCGAAGATGTCGACGAGTGGATCGGGGCGCCGCCGTTCACGTGCCGCCGGCTTCTTTTGGGACGGTAGCCTGGCATCGCTATCAAGGCGGTAGGCTGTGGCAACGCTTATGGAGGATTTGGCGGCCGCAACGGTGACCGAATGCGTCTGACGCAACGTCATAAAAAGCCTCATTTGATGATCGTTTACATGGCGACCCGGCAATCGGTGCTCCTCTCAGGAATACACCTCGATACTGGGCCGGCCGCGATACACAAACGAGCCGAAAAATCTCGCCGTCAGCCCTGCTGGAACTCCGGCAGGGCTACGCCCTCCCTACGTTCCAGCAGGGCTGACAGATTCTCATCTTGATTGACGCGCATTCTCATCCTGATTGTCGCGCCGCA
>NZ_JBFUAL010000054.1:0-4266 GCF_056406295.1 Rhizobium sp. P1_C7 | reverse complement strand
CTTCAAGGGAACGCCACCCATCCGGTCCGACGTGGCGAGGTGCGAATAGCCACCGTAGGCATCCACCTGGATTGTCCCGTTGAACCCGTCGAGGATTTCAGCGGCATATTCGCCTTTACGCCCGGGCCGGTAATGGAACACCACGCCCGGCGGCGCGGAGCCATTCCAGCCGCGGTCGTCACGCAACACGGCCCAGAGATAACCGGTCTTCGTCTTACCTCGCCCCGGATCAAGAACCGGAGCTGTTGTCTCGTCGACATAGAGCCGCGTGCTTTCCCACAGCAGCCGTTTGGCCATGTGGTCGACCACCGGTGCGATTTCGCTGCCCGTGCGCCCCATCCAATCGGCCAGCACCGTGCGGTCGATCGGCACGCCGTGTCGCGCCACGACCTCGGCCTGCCGGTTGAGCGGCATATGTTCGGAATGCTTGGAGACGGCAATCTCCGCCAGTAGGGCTTCACTATGCCGGGATCATCGCCGCAACCGGCTCCAACGCTACGCAATGTGGAAGCTTCGCGTTTCCGCCGGTTGCTCCCATCGCGCCATTTGGCGTATCAAAAACCGCCGAGGCTCTAATCGCAGCCGGATGAAACTTCAGTGGCAGGTCAACACCTCTCGCCGTGCCGATCAGGCCGCTCTGGAACGTCGTATCCGCGAGATCTGCGAGACACGCGTGCGATACGGGTCTCGTCGTGTACATGTGCTTTTGGAACGCGAGGGTTGGGGCACCAACATCAAGCGAACCTATCGCATTTACAGAGGCTTGGGCCTCCAGTTGCGGAATAAGACACCTAAGCGAAGGGTATAAGCCAAGCTTCGGGAGGATCGGCAAATGGCCGTCGGACCCAACGACGTCTGGGCGATGGACTTCGTTCACGACCAACTCGCAACGGGTAAGAAATTGCGCGTTCTGACGGTGGTCGACACCTTCTCGCGCTACGTGCCAGTGCTTGATCCGCGTCACAGCTATCGCGGTGAAGATGTCGTGCAAACGCTCGAACGGGTGTGCCGCCAGGTTGGCTATCCCACGACGATCCGCGTTGATCAGGGGACGGAGTTCGTGTCGCGCGATCTCGACCTGTGGGCTTATGCCAAGGGCGTGACCCTAGACTTCTCACGCCCAGGCAAGCCGATCGATAACGCGTTCATTGGAGCGTTTAACGGCCGCTTTCGAGCCGAGTGCCTGAACCAACACTGGTTCCTAACCCTTGCGGATGCCTGCGAAAAGATGGAGGATTGGCGTAAAGACTACAATGAGGTTCGGCCGCATGGCGCAATTGGCAACAAAGTGCCGATCTCGCTGACGAAATCGGGAAGCGCAACCAGCCCGCCTCCCTGAATAAGCCGGAAAACTCCAGCTTCTGCTGGTCCAGAAACCTGGGGCGGTTCAGAACCGCCGAGGCTCTAATCGCAGCCGGATGAAACTTCAGTGGCAGGTCAATGTCGCACGACAGCGCGGCTTTCTCGACGTCGAGGTCATCGCGATGACCTCGGGCGCTCTGCTAGCGGAACTGTTGCGCGCCCCGGCTTCGATCGTCTCGCCGCCCTGTTATGCGCGGGCAAAGTTGGTGCCGTTTTATGCTTCGACGCCTCACGGCTCGCGCGTAACGGCCGCGACTGGCACCATCTGCTTGAACTATGCGGCCTCGTTGAAGCCCGCGTCATAGACCACGACGGTGTCTACAATCCATGTCGGCCCAATGATCGTCGAATTGTTGCACAGTGTTGTAATCTGGGACTAGACAAGCAACTCAGGCGGCAGATAGGAGAGAGGAAAAAAATGCGTAGTGGTTCTAGGGGGCGCAAGGTTTATGACGGATATAGCGGTTGGCGAGACAGGTAGCGGCAGTGTCTCCAAGGCCGGCTACATCGCCCCGCTTGACGGATTGAGGGCGCTCGCAGTTCTACTTGTCCTCCTCTTCCACATCAGCCCAGCAGCGCTGCCCGGGGGATTTGCGGGGGTGGACGTATTCTTCGTCATATCAGGATACATCATTACACAGGG
This sequence comes from Rhizobium sp. P1_C7, assembly GCF_056406295.1. NCBI lineage: Bacteria > Pseudomonadati > Pseudomonadota > Alphaproteobacteria > Hyphomicrobiales > Rhizobiaceae > Rhizobium > Rhizobium sp. P1_C7. Next base: position 2,261 of record NZ_JBFUAL010000054.1, on the reverse strand, counting down.
CCTAGTCCGCGAGTTTACCAACGGGACATTTAGCTACATTTCCTTCCTAAAGCGGAGGTTCGCACGCCTTATTCCGGCCATGGTCGCCACGCTTTTCATTTCGTCGGCTGCTGCTCTGCTTTTGCTGTCACCGCGTCAGTTATCGGATTTCGCGCAGTCTGGCCTGGCGGCTCTTCTATCGGCAGCCAATATATTCTTTTACTTTAATTCCAATTACTTCGATGGCGATTCTTCTACCAAGCCGCTTCTGCATATGTGGTCGCTCGGGGTGGAAGAGCAATTCTACCTGATATGGCCACTGCTTATCTGGGGGCTTCACAAGCTAGGCGGCCAGCGAGCCATACTGGCGGGCATTGCCCTCGTATCGGTGCTGTCTTTAGCGGCGACGCATTTTGCCAATTCATCCAATCCGTCCGCCACCTTCTACCTTGCGCCTTTTCGTGTTTACCAACTAGGGCTGGGCGCGATGCTCGGCGTTGCACGATGGGAGTTCGACGGGGTCTCTTCCAATGTCGCCACCGTCGTAGGCAGCATCGCTATCTTGGCGGTTGCGGCGACAGCCACCGGCTCTGGTCACTACTTTTACGGCGGCGTTCTGCCGGTCGCGGGCGCGGCAATCTTTCTTGTCGGAATGCGCTCGCAGGTTGCCCAGTGTGTCTTCGGCAACAGAGAAATGGTATTTATCGGCCGACGTGCTTATTCGATTTACCTAGTGCACTGGCCACTTGTGGTATTCACATCAGGCATTTCCGGACACGCTGTTTCGTTGCAGTCAGCTGGCACGCTGTTCATCGCTAGTATTATTCTTGGTGATCTGCTCTACAGGTGCGTGGAAACACCCCTTCGATTTCATGGTAGTCAGCGAAGCACAAAAACGGAGAACGTGCTCTGGCTGACAGCGCTGTCCCAGGCCGGCCTAATCGCTGCATGCGCGTTGTTTTGGGGCTCCAACGGATTCAGTCAGATGTATGAACGGCGCCTGATGATGATTGTCGAAGCATCGAAGCTTGAGAGAAACGATATCGCCGCGATGTCGGATTTCGGAAGGTGCGCGCTTTCCGATACTATGCTGCCATCAGATTTTGATGAGGCAGGTTGCCTGGTCCCAGATCCTAAAGCCGCGCGAAACGTTTTGGTTCTCGGCGACAGCTTCGGGATCGAGACCGTGGTCGGAATGCGCGACCTCCTCGGCGGAACAGATACCCACGTTGCGCATGCGAGTTATGCTGGCTGCGCGCCCATATCTGTTTCTGGTCACCTCAAATCAACGGCCAATTGCCAAGATTTCAATTCAACACGGTTGGCCTTGATTGAAAAGCACCACTACGACTCGGTGGTTGTTACCGGCAATTGGAACGAAGGCCACCTTTCGGGCCTCAAGGAACTTGTCGAACAGCTGTTCGCTCGGGGGGCTAACGTTTACGTCGTTGGCGTCAGGGCATCCTTTGACGAAAACGTATCCGATATATTGATCAAAGCAGGAAGCGTCGCCGACGCTAACCGAGCACTCGCTACCCATCTCCTCGCTGGCCAGAGACAATTGGATACCGAGCTACAAGCGATCGTCGTCGGTTCCGGTGGCAAATATATCCCTATGCTGGACACGCAATGCAGTTCCACTACGTGCCCAGCCGTGGATGACCAAGACAACCTTCTCTACTATGACTACGCTCATCTCACCCGAGCCGGCGCGGAGATCTTGGCAAGGCAGATAGTGACAGCGATCCCTCCAAAACGTTGAAGCGCACATGCGGCGCGCTGCTATAGGTTACGGTAACGTTCTCTCCAGGCTGGATGGTTCACGGCCTCGATCATGTGGAAGGTTCTAGTTTCAGAACTAGGCGCAGACATAGAAGCTCACTGTTCGCGAACCGCTAGATGGGGTCGTCTCGACGCTCTGATGTCCATTGTCAATGAATTGGGCATGAAGCCACTCTCAGGCTATCTGATGCGCCGGATGATCGAACTGTTGCTCCGTAAGCGCTTAGGTCACCCCACGTAGCGTGGGGAAAGAAAATCGCTCATTTTCAGCATGAATCATGCGGGGAATTCTATGAGCGAAGATGTGAATCATGGTCCGACGTTTGAAATTCTGACGGCAGGGCCGGTGCGGAAGCGGCGAAAGCCGAGGTATCGCTCCGAGGAGGAAAAGGCGGTGATCCTCGACGAGGCGCTGGCTCCCGGTGCGAATGTATCTGCAGTCGCCCGCGCCCATGGCATGGATCCCTCTCAGCTTTTCGCCTGGCGACGCACAGCACTTG
>NZ_JBFUAL010000053.1:0-4979 GCF_056406295.1 Rhizobium sp. P1_C7 | reverse complement strand
GATGAACGAGGAGCCGTTGACGCGCGATCACGGCTACCCGCTACGCGCGGTCGTGGGTGGCTGGTTCGGCATGGCTTGGGTCAAGTGGATCACGCATATCACGGTCGTGGAACAACCGTTCCTTGGCTACTGGCAGGCGCGCGACTATTTCCGTTGGGAGCGCAGCCTCGGGGAACCCCGGCTTGTCCCGCTCGCGGAGATGGAGGTCAAAGCGCAGATCGCGCGTCCCGTGCAGGGGGCGCGTCTCATCGCCGGCCAGCCGTATCGGATTTTCGGAGCCGCCTGGAGCGGAGAGGCTGTTATCCGGCAGGTGCAGGTCTGCACCGGAGATGGTAGGGGCTGGCGCGAGGGAAGGCTCCTCGAAACAGAGCGTCCCTTTGCATGGCGCTTGTGGGAGTACATGTGGACCCCTGAAGAAGTGGGGCGATATAACCTGCGATGTCGCGCGATCGATGGGGCGGGGTGCGTGCAGCCCGACCTCCAGCGTTCCGACTGCGAGAGCTACGCGGCCAATTGGATCGTTCCGGTGGAGGTTAGTGTCGTGCCCGAGCCACAGACGTACGAGGAGGAATTCGTGATCTAATCACCCGCATCGGGCGGAATGGCGGCTTGGCGCAACTGCGGCCCGCGTTGTCACTGCGTCACGTCCGCTTTGCAGCAACGGCGGCCGGTGGCTCGATGACCGGCGGCGAGCTGGATGAAAGTTCCATGGCAGGGCGCAAGGTCAGTGTGCTCGTCCGCAAACGCAAGAAAGCCCTCCACTATGGGAGCGCTTTCTTGCTGATATCGTTGATAGATTTTGGTTGCGGGGGGCTGAGTCCACGGAGACTTGTAGGTTTTCCCGCCCAAATTACCTTCGAACGGCGCGGTCATATGGTCCGGCCTTTTTGAGCGCAGTCATCGACTGCTGGCCACGATGAGATCCTCGACGCCGATAGCCTAATCAATTCTGCGCGATCAAAGGCGCACTGAGCCAAACGGTCTGATCGTTATCGAGGTGTTCCTGATGACGGCCGCCCGGAAGGTGATGCCGGAGGCGGTCTGCTCGGCACCAATGAGGCGTGACCGAGGGAACGGAGAAAGGCTCGCAGCCATGCGCGTCTTTTGAGCTGCGTGGCGCTCTCATTGTCAGGCGCCTCCGCTGGCAAGCAGCGCGCTGTGTGCGGCGCGGAAGGCATCCTGCAACGGCTTGTGCTTATAGAGACCTGCCAGGGCATAGCTGTTGAGAAACTGGCGTCCGGCGAACAGCGTGCGGTCGGCGGGGGTCAGGTCTGCTTCGTCGCAGACCTCTTTCCAGAGTTTGGCGACGGTCGAGATCTGGTGTTCGATCAGTGCGGCGGCTTCCGTCTCTTTCACGTGATAATCCGGCGCGGCGGCGAGCAACGTGGCGAGCGTGCTGGCGCGGCCATCGCCCTTGATCAGCATGGCCTGCGTGGCTTCATTGCCGGTGCGACCTTGCGGGCAGATGTCATAGGCGGGGGTGAGTGTCAGCATCCTGCCGTCCCAGAAGGCGGCATGGTTGCGGGCATGGTCGTCTGTGTTGCCGCACAGCACGTTGAAGCAGATCCGTCCGTAGAGTTCCTTCAGCGTGTCCTTGGGATTGGTGAAGCGGTGGCGGATGAGCTCGGCGAGGTCTTCGTAGGAGGCATAGCGAGCCATCATCTCATCAAGGCCCAGCATGGTCAGGGCCGAGACCATGGCGCGGCGCGTCCAGCCCTCCGTTGTGTGCGTGCGGTCGAAGCGCTCGATCAGGAGCACGTCCTTATGGGCGGCACGGGTCATGGAGACGTTGGCGGCGTTTAGCCCGCAGGCCGCTGCGAGTTTCATCGCGATGAATTCAGCCTTCACAACGCTGTAGGTGTCGTTTGTTGCCGAGAACTTGGCGATGAGCTTTTTTGCGCCGTCATCAATGAGCGCCTTGGGGCGCGCGCCGCCGATCGAGGTGCCGTGATTAAGGGCATGGTCGAGCGCCGGGGGCAAGGGCACGCCTTTTTCGATAAGGGTCGCCGCTTCCATCAGCTCGTCAAGCGATGCCTGCGCGGCAAGGCGGGGGACATACTCCGTGGCCGATGTCTGAAAATCGAGCGCGCCGATCCGGTCGGAGCCTGACTGCAGGAGAAAGGTCAGCTCGCTGATCTCCGGCACGCCCGCTGCGTCGGGCTTTTTGCCCGTCAACCTGTTGATGATGACCCGGCGGCCCCAGGCATCCGGCGAGCCATCGCGAATGCAGCTCGCCATCGGCAGGCCGTTGAGAGGCGCAATGACCCCTTCCTGGAGGGGCAGCTCCGGCTCGTAGATAGAGATACCGCTTTTACGGCGGCGGTAGCTGGCGCCATAGGTAAAGAGCAGGCGCTCGCCATCCTGGTCGAGGCGGCCGGCCACCACCGGTTCTGTTTCCTCGGGCAGCCACATCCAGACAAAGGCTTCGGTGGCGTCCGCCTTAGAAGTCATCATCGACCTCCTTCACGCTGTGGCGGACACTCTTGGGTAGCAGGGTCAGTTTTTCGTCAAGGCGCGCATTGTGCATCTGCAGGCTCCGCTCATCATAGTCGAACAGGCGCACGCCCACGAGCGAGGCGACTTCGAAGACGATGCCGATCTCAGGGCCCGGCGCTCCCTTTTCGATTCTGGAGAGCGTCGTGCGGCTGATGCCGGCGCGGTCCGCCAGTTCCTGCGCGGTTAGGCCGCGCTCGGCGCGGCCGACGCGGATCAGCTTGCCGAGCATGGTGAGCGCCTGGTGCGCGACTCGAGAGTAGCTTCTCTGACGGGGCATTCTATACCTGTTTTGTTCATTTGAGTGGACATAAGGCCTTCTCATGGCCAGAATTTTGTACATTTTGTTTGGCGCGTGGAGTAAAGTCAAGCTTTGTTCACTTGATTGGTCATAAGGACGTCTTGTGACCAGAATTCTGAACAATCAATAGGTTCTGATTGACCAGGTGCGACCGCAGTGCGGTCACACAAGGAGGGCTCGGGCTCAGGCACCCGGCGCGGAACTTGCCGTTGAAACTCTGGATGTAGCTGTTGTCGGTCGGCTTGCCAGGCCGGGAGAAGTCGAGCACCACGCCCTTATGGTAGGCCCACAGATGAATTCGCTGCCGTAACACCTTCGGAAGTTTGCGCTGAATGAGGCTTTGACCAGTTGCGTAGCCCCAATCTATAGCGCGGCGATCAGGATGAGACGCCGCATTGCCTCGCCTGAACTGCTCCCTGAGAATGGGTTATTGCCTCATCTAAATTGCTCCCGACGAATCAACCTCGGGAGCTGTGATGAGGAAGGTAAGCATGGCGACACGTACGGAATTGGTGGCTGCGATCAGTTGCCGCTATACGTTAGGCGGGCGGGCCGAGAAAGCGAGGATGTTAGACGAGTTCGTGGCGCTCACGGGTTTTCATCGCAAGCATGCGATGCGACTGCTGCGAGGAGAACGCGAACCGGCGAAGGGTGGTCCTCGGCCAGGGCGCCGGGTTTACGGCGATGACGTGCGGGCAGCACTCGTCGTTGTTTGGGAGGCGTCGGATCGAATTTGCGGCAAGCGACTACACCCCCTGTTGCCAACACTGATTGAAGCGATGGAACGTCATGGACATGGCGATATGAATGGCGAGACGCGCCGGCAACYTTTGACGATGAGCCCAGCGACGATTGATCGGGTCCTCAAGGATATCAAAGCGAGCGCCACGGGTCCCCGGCGCCGGAAAGGATCAACAGCGATTCGGCGTAGTGTTCCCGTTCGAACGTTCTCGGATTGGGATGACCCCGCACCCGGCTTTGTCGAAGCTGACCTCGTTTCTCATTCCGGCCCGTACGCGAAGGGTGCCTTCTCGCAAACGCTGGTGTTGACCGATATAGCCACAGGCTGGACGGAATGCGCGCCGCTGTTGGTTCGCGAGCAAACGGTACTGATCACTGCGTTGGCCGAAATGCGCAAGTTGCTGCCGTTCCCGCTGCTGGGCTTCGACACCGACAACGACAGTGTGTTCATGAACGAGAGCGTTCATGAGTATTGCTTGCGCGATAATATCGAACTCACCCGTTGCCGCCCCYACCGAAAGAACGACCAGGCATTTGTCGAGCAGAAGAATGGCGCGATCGTGCGCAAGATCGTTGGGTACCGACGCTTCGAGGGGCTGCGAGCCACACGGGAGCTGGCCAAGCTTTATTCCTCCATGCGGTTGTTCGTGAATTTCTTTCAGCCATCATTCAAGCTGAAGGAAAAGCACCGTGACGGAGCCAAGGTGATCAAGCGCWATCATCGTCCCGCCACGCCCTATCAGCGGCTGCTTGACGACGCACGCACGCCGRAGGATACATGCCTTCGGCTCAAGGCGAAGTACCTGACGCTCGATCCGGTCCGGCTGCTCCGCGACATACGCCTGGCACAAGAGAGATTGGTCGAAATTGCTGACAATCCTGATAGTTCGCCTGCCACCGACGGCGAGGCATTACCACTCGAAGACTTTCTGTCTGGCTTACGGATTGCTTGGCGTGATGGTGAAGTGAAACCGACTGCCCGTTCCAAGCCAGCGACCAAGCGAGAGCGGCGCRGGCCCGATCCTCTACTCTCCGTCACTGCTGAACTCGAGGAATGGTTCGAGGCGGAGCCTTGGCGAACTTCGCGAGAGTTGCTTGAACGCTTGCAGGTCAAGTACCCCGGCGTATATCCCGACGGCCTCATTCGGACCGTGCAGCGTCGAATGAAGATCTGGCGCAGTACACAGGCCCATGCGCTGGTGTTCGGTCCATTCGCCGATACCGCGCCGCAGACTGAAATAGTAGAGGTCGTGCAGTGAGACTCTTACCACCAGGTCGCCCTTCGACAACCTGCGGAAAACATGATGGCCGCCCGCGAAGCCGCCCGCTCGCTACAGCGCTATTGAGGGCGCGCTCGCGAGCGGCTTCGCTACCTCTGTCACCTTGCAACACGTGCGGGGACACGAGCGTAGCAACACGTGAGGCATTCAAGAACATTCGAGTG
>NZ_JBFUAL010000052.1:0-5994 GCF_056406295.1 Rhizobium sp. P1_C7 | reverse complement strand
TTTGGATCTGAAGGGCACTTCCCCCGCCAGATCCGCTTGCCGTCCTCCCGGATCGAAATCGCGGTATCTTTCAATGAAACATCAAGCCCAATATACTGGTTCACGGTTGCCTCCATCCGATGTTTGGGCCCGGTTCCAATCGAGAGCCCGTTTTTCCATCTTATCGGGGGCAACCACCCTCGCCAGCCCAAAAAAGCCAGGGCGATCGCGCCGCGATTACTCCATGTTCGAGAACCGCGGTCCCAAATGCGCCCTGCTCGTCTACATCGACGATGCGACCGGCAAGCTGTTGCATCTGCGCTTTGCCGCCTCTGAGAACACCTTTGACTATCTGCACGCGACGAAGGCCTACTTGCAGCAATGGGGCAAACCGATTGCGTTTTACAGCGACAAGCATGGTGTTTTCCGCAGCACGCATGCCTCGATGACGGACCGCACGAGCGGTCTGACGCAATTTGGCCGGGCGCTTTATGAGTTGAACATCGACATTATCTGCGCCAACACCCCGCAGGCGAAAGGCCGGGTGGAACGCGCCAACCAGACGCTGCAGGACCGGCTGGTCAAGGAATTGCGGCTTCGTGGCATCGATACGATCGAGGCGGCCAACGCCTATGCGCCTGAGTTCATCCTGCAGAGGCGCCATCGTGCGGTGAACTGAACCAGGTCGACGGAACCGGCTGCGTATAAGTTTAAATCTTGAGAGTGTCTCTCGACGTCAAACTTGCGACGCCCCAGCAGAAGTCACCGTTTGGTAAAACGGGCGGAAGGCGCCGTTTGGTTTAAATTGAGTTCCGCCTCACTTGCATCGGGCGGCCTGCTCCAGCGCCGCCATGACACCTGTCAGTGAGTAGGTGTAGGTCGTGTGCGTGCCCCGCGCAGACGTCGCACGCAGCGTCATTTGGCTGCCGGACCGAAGTGCGTTGACGAGCTCCGGTTCAAGAGCGGCGTCGGAAACCCAGGCAGTGTTGTCCTTGGCTAACATCGTGAACGTCTTGTCCCCAATTGAAATCTGTACCGTCGAGCCAGTCTTCAGTGCGTATCCGAGGATGGCTTCGGGTTCATTGGCGCCCCCTTTCTACCCCGGTGCGATCAGAAAATAGCTCTTTCCATGGTCCACATTAGGGGGCTCCAACTGCTTTGGCACCGAAAGCGCGTAGCAAACGCGAGATCCGCTTCTGGTGAAGGAGTACACGCCCCAGTCGCCGCTTTGAGACACCATCCTGGCCGCAGCATGGGCGGTCAAAGGGATTGATACGGCGAAAGCAATGCTGGCAAGCTTCTTCATTTTTTTCCTCTTCCTGAACTGTCGAAATCAACGCTCGCCGCGGACACTGAGCGTGTGCTGGTCGCGAGTTTCCCGCGCAGGAACCTGATCTCTTCCAAGGTAAAGCACCCGTTCACGACAAGGCCTTCCCAGATCCGGTTTCCAAGCTGGCAGGTGATCATGATGCCATCACTCTCACCGCCGGCGGCGGTTGAGGAAACCGTGATGAGGTTCTGGGTGCGATATCGCTAAAACTCTCTCGTCGTGATGCCGAGACGGTCCGCAAGCACTTCGTCGGAAGGCAAATATTTGGCGTTCGTGACATCGGACATGATAAAAGGTCGAGCTCCAGCGCAGCAATGTCATGACGTGATATAAATCATTGCGCGCCGATGTTTCAAGCTCATTTCAAGCAATTGGCTGTTGGCGGGTGGTCCCGGCGTCCTAATGATCGAATCGGAAAGGCTTCACCAGCGCGCGAGGCGTCTGCCGAGGACCGTGCCGAGTCCCGCCAACCCTGCAATCGCGCACGAATACCACGTGGAAACGAACAGCGGCGAATCGTCGGTGCAGTGGGCCGCGTAGAACGTTGCGGCGATGCCGCCGGCAAGCAGCCCAGCGACGGCGCCCGCAAGACCAGGACGGGTCGGCGCGCCGTAACGGAGAGCGCCCAGAAAAACGGCGAGCGGGGCGAGACCGATCAACGGGATAAAGGTAAGGCAGATATAAACGTTTTTCCCCCACCAGACTGTCACCAGCTGATCAGAGGGAATGGCGAACAGTTCGGCCGCGACCGCCGCGGTAAGAAGAACTGGCGGGAGCACAAGCCATAACGCGGCCCGTCTGACATTTGAACCCGGCCGCGAAAGCACCCGCAGGAGAGCAAAGGCTGTAACCGCCAGGGTGAGCGTGACGACGAACTTGGACAGGAAGCGGACCGTATGCGCGGCCACCGCGAAGTCGGGCCGCGGGCCGATCAGAACGAAGAAGGCGGCCGCCGCAACGATCGTCGCAGCGAGGATGGCCACCCACCACACGTAGCCGAGCGGCGGTGTGGACGTTGCGGCATCTGCCGAAAGTGCCTTAATGAGGTCGTTGGTCTGCATTAGCTCCGTCCAAACCTTTTCGCAATCGACTGCAACCCCCTGTGCAGTGCCACCCGCACCGCAGTCTCAGTCATACCGTACTTCTGGGCCGTCTCGCCGATCGAGCGCCCCTCGACCGAAATCGCGGCAACGACAGCCCGCTGGCCAGGCGCCAAACCTTCCAGCGCACGACCGATCTCACGGTCACTGACGGTTTCGCATTCCATCTGAGCGACCGTCTCCGCGATATTACCGAGCTCGATTTCGACGCGGCGGCCGCGTCTGCGAAAGGCGTCGATCAGCTTGAACCGTGCAATCGCATAAACCCAGGGCAATACAGGCGCGTCGCTGATCCAGGTATGACGCTTCAGGTGAATTGCCAGAAGCGTTTCCTGCACGATGTCTTCTGGATCGACCCCGCCCCGCACGATCTTTCGGCGCGCAAAACTTCGAACGATGGTGGCGGTTCGCTCCAGAAACGCACCATAGGCTTTTTCATCCCCTGCGATCGCGGCGCGCAGCAGAATGGCAAGTTCATTTTCGTCCCGGCCATTCAACCTCTATCTCTCCCATTCGCGCGCAGAGGCCATCTTGTTACGCGCCACCCTGAATATTGTCCAATGCCGCCAAAACTCTCGATCACGAATTCGTGTTGGCAGCCGGGCGTAACAGAGCGCTCCGCCCGGTCGAAGGGATGATTACGCGGCCGATGACCGGCATGCGGAAAATCCAGAGGAGATCTCCATGAACCGTTCCACTCTTACCCTGACACTCGCCGGCTCGCTCGCCACCGCGATTGCATCGGTGGCCTTCGCCGCGCCACTTCCGGCGGAGAAGATGGTGGGTAACGAGAAATGTTATGGCGTCGCGCTCAAGGGTCACAATGACTGCGCGGCCGGCGCCGGCACAACGTGCGCCGGTACCTCGACGATGGACTACCAGGCCAATTCCTGGAAGGCAGTGCCTGCCGGCACCTGCACGTCGATGAACGTCGATGGCCACAAGGGCATGCTGGAGCCCATGAAGGGCTGATCCCCAAAGTGGAGGCCCGGCTATCTGGGCCTCCAGTCCTGTCTGGCAAATTCCGGGGAGACTGTGATGACTGTTTCAAGAACCAACGCCACCAGCTTGCCTGCGCGCGCCGGGCTCGGCCTCAAGCCCGAACACTACGAGACTATCCTGGCCGATCGGCCGGATCTCGGCTTCTTTGAGGTGCACGCCGAAAACTACATGGGCGCGGGTGGTCCGCCGCATCGCTATCTTGAAGCCATCAGGGAACACTATCCACTGTCGCTGCACGGCGTCGGTCTGTCGATCGGTGCGGCGAACCCGCTCGACACCACCCATCTAAAGCGGCTGCGCAGCTTGATCGATCGCTATCGGCCGCAGAGTTTCTCCGAACATCTGGCATGGTCTTCACACGACGCGGGCTTCCTCAATGACTTGTTGCCGCTGCCCTACACACCGGAAACCCTGGCGCGTGTCATCGACCATGTCGACGAAACGCAGCAGGCGCTTGGGCTGCGGTTGCTGCTCGAAAACCCGTCGACCTATGTGCTATTTGACGACAGCACGATCGACGAGGTAGACTTTCTGGCGACGATCGCCGAGCGCACCGGTTGCGGCCTGCTGCTCGACGTCAACAATGTCATGGTCTCGGCTGTGAACCACCGGCTCGACGCGACCGTCTATATCGACCGTTTCCCCGTCGAGCATGTGGGCGAAATTCATCTCGCCGGATACGACGAGACCGTCGACGCCGTCGGTGACCGGCTGCTGATCGACGCGCATGGCACGGCGGTGAAAAGCGATGTGATCGCGCTCTACGACCATACGCTTGCGCGCAGCGGAGCGCTCCCGACGCTGATTGAATGGGACAATGACGTCCCTGAGTTCACTACCCTTCAGGCGGAGGCATCGCGGGCAGATGCCATGCTTGCCGCTGAAGCTGCGCGTCGTAACCGGATTCGGGCGGCCTGACCATGGGTATCCTAGCCACCCAAAACGCCTTCGCTGACGCGCTGCTGCATGCCGACCAACCAGTCCCTGACGGTATTACCACGGCACGCGGCGGAGCCGATGCGGTGCGCTTCGCCGTCTACCGCAACAATGTCTTCGTCGGGCTGACACGGGCGCTGGCGCAACAGTTCCCGGTGACCGAGCGCCTCGTCGGCACGGAATTCTTCATGGCCATGGCGCGGGTCTATGCCCAGGACCACAAACCGGTCTCGCCGCTGATTTTCGAATACGGCCACGACTTCCCGGATTTCATCGCAAAGTTCCATCCGGCGCAAGCGCTTGTGTATCTGTCGGATGTCGCGCGGCTCGACGCGGCCTGGATGCGAGCCTATCACGCGGCAGATGCCACGCCACTGGGCGTTACGGCCCTCGCAGCAGTGGCGCCCGGGGCTCTTCCTGGCTTGCGGCTGGTGCCGCATCCTTCCGCGGAGGTGGTACAATCGCTCCATCCCATCGGGTCCATCTGGAGCGCGCATCAGCGGGACATGGTAACGCCGGTCAACGCCTGGCATCCCGAGGCTGTCCTGGTCGTGCGGCCGGCGATGACCGTCAATGTTCATATCCTGCCTGCGCAAGACGCCACCTTTGCGACCTCTCTGTTCAAGGGCGCGACACTTGGGGAGGCAGCAGATGCGGCATTGGCCGCCGACCCCGCATTCGATTTCGGAACGGCACTGATTGGCCTCGCCGGTCTCGGTTCATTTGGCACCCTCAAACAGCACGAAGGAAACGTCCCATGAAGACGGAAGCGGCCTCCTCACACGGCTCTGGCGCTGCCCTGGCCGCTCTCATCACACGTACCGCAGGTCTACTCGCCTCCGTTCCCCCTTCGCTGCCGCTTTTGGCACTGCGCTTCGCGCTGGCGATTCCTTTTTTCAAGTCGGGACTGACAAAATGGGACGGGTTCCTGACGCTCTCGCAGGGGGCAAGATATCTTTTCGAACAGGAGTTCAAACTACATGTCTTCGGAAGTGAATTTCCCTATCCGTTTCCCCTAGCGATGGCGACCGCAGCGGGGATCGGCGAACTGATCCTGCCGATTTTGGTGATCCTTGGCTTGGCGACACGCTTCGCCGCCCTCGGCTTGCTGCTAATGACCGCGATAATTCAGTTCACCATTCCAGATGGCTGGGCAAATTTCCACCTTCCGTGGGCGGCAATGGCGCTGGCATTGGTCGTGTTCGGCGGGGGCAGGATTGCGATTGACCCGCTTGTAATGGCACGCTGTAATTAACCCACCGCCGTGCATTTCGGCTAGCGCGTCCGCCGCTGGACCAGCCACCGCCGTTAAAAACGCAAGTTGGCGCTAGAGCAGATCCTGTGATCGATGAATCAAACGTGATGTGACGAGAACGACCGAAGCTGATTCAACTTCTATACGAATAGGAGGTTGATGATGGCACGAGCACTGAGCGATGATCTTCGGATCCGAGTCTTGAAGGCGTCAGCTACCGGTATGTCTGCCCGCCAGGCTGCCGGTCGGTTCGGCGTTGGGGTTTCCACGGCGATCCGCTGGATTGCAAGAGCAGTGGAGGGCGAGCCAACACCGCGGCCGCAGGGTTGGAAACGACCTTCCCTTCTGGACGCTCACGAGGCGTTTGTTGTCGAAATGATCGACGATCGCAA
>NZ_JBFUAL010000051.1:0-9609 GCF_056406295.1 Rhizobium sp. P1_C7 | reverse complement strand
TGATCTCGCCTATCTGCAGGCCTGGTCGCTGGCCGCCACCGGCAGTGCCCTGCCTTGGCCGGCGCCGGAAGCCTTGCTGCTGAAATTCGTCGCCCATCATCTGTGGGATCCGCAACATGGCATGCCCGGTGTCGTCGACCGACAGCTCCGCGGCCAGGGTTTTCTGCGGTCCACCGGTCCGCACGCGCCCGACACGGTTCGCCGGCGTCTTGCCAGCTGGTCGACGCTGACCAAGTGGCGCGGCCTGACGGGTGTCTTCAACTCCCCTGCCCTGAAGTCGGCCATTCGGCTGGCGGTGCGCACCACGCCGCGGCTGCCAAAGCGCAAGAGCGCCAAGGCGGTGACATCCGACGTGTTGACCGAGCTGCTGGCGACCTGTCAGAGCGACGGCTTGCGCGACGTGCGCGACCGAGCCGTCCTGATGGTGGGGTTTGCTTCCGGCGGCCGTCGCCGCAGTGAGATTGCCGGCCTGCGCGTCGAGCAGCTCACGGTCGAGGACGCTGTCCCTGGCGCCGACGGCACCCTCCTCCCCTCACTTTCCATCCATCTCGGACGAACAAAGACATCCGGCGACGATGATGACGAAGTCGTCTATCTCACAGGCCGGCCTGTCGATGCGCTGAACGCCTGGCTGCAGGCGGCGAAGATCGACAAGGGCAGCATCTTTAGGGCCATCGACCGCTGGGGCAATGTTTCCCACCGCACGTTAGATCCGAAGTCGGTCAATGACATCGTCAAGCATCGGGCAGCGCTCGCTGGGCTGGAGGCTAAGGAGTTTTCCGCACACGGACTGCGATCAGGATATTTGACGGAGGCGGCGAACCGTGGGATCCCCCTTCCTGAGGCTATGGAGCAATCGCGCCACCGCTCGCTTCAGCAAGCATCCAGCTATTACAACAACGCCACACGGCGGAGCGGTAGGGCAGCGCGACTAATCACATGAGCCAGAACATCCCTGCAATTACGGAACAAAGATCCATAAATGCAAGGATGATTGAACGCAGAATTGAAGCCAATGAGGATTTCTGATGCGTCGGTCTGGCAAGGTAGCAGCCGGGGATATGGCGCTGCTGCCTGCCGAACTACTCAGGTCATCTGAAAGAGTCCGGCCCCTGGTCTCGCAAATCGCCGGGAGTAGCGCCGCTTGCTGTTAAAATTACTGGCGTGATGACAAGCCCTCGGCCCTGAACATAAGCCAATTGAATAATCAACTCGGCCAAGGGCTCTAGGTACCGAGCGCTTTCAATACCACCGGTATCAACGGCAACGTATCCAATTTCGCGAACCAGTGCAGCCACCCGAGCCTTGGCCCCCGCATCGTCTCCGGCCAAAAAGACCTGGGGAGCGATGCCTCCAAACGACAACTCGGCCGATACCACGTCCGCGAAGATAGCGTTGAACGCTTTTACCACCTTTGAGCGTGGCGCAAGCCTCTGACATGTTTCGCCCGCAGAATCGTTATGTCCGATAGTGAGTTGCATATAATCGGCAGTGAGCGGATTGGTGCAATCGACAAGGATTTTGGAATCGATGTCTCCGAGCAGCTCCAATATTTCAGCTAAGTTGACAAACGGGACAGCGAGAAAAATTACGTCTGCCTCGGCCACAAACGATCTCGAATCCCCGCCTCGGACGCCGAGCGCCTCGGCCGCAAGCTGACCAGTCTTATGATCTCGAGATCCCAGGATGACTTGATGCGACGTTTTTGAAAAACGTTTCGCTAGGGCGCATCCGACGGTGCCCGTTCCCACGATTAGTAGTGTCAACCTTGGGCTGGACATGAGAGTCCTCGCAGCTGTCAGTGCTTAAGAATGTTCGCGACGCTGTTGGTCGTCAAGTAGATTCTGTACGAGCATCACGGATTCCGTACTATGTTGGTAAGGTAGGTTAGGGCCGCAGCCTCTACCGATTGGAGATGCCCATGTCGCTTACCCTCCGACAATGGCTCAAGCAGATAGGCTTGTCGGAATATGCCGACCGGTTCGAGGAGAATAATATTGATTTTGGGGTTCTTGAATATCTAACCAGCAGTGACCTGCGCGAAATTGGCATCAAAGCGGTCGGCGATCGGCGGCGATTGATCGCCGCTGCGAAACAGTACGCTGCCCAATCGTCCGGCGCTACCCCCACATCGCGTCGAAGGGATCATCCCGGAGCATCCTCTGCCTCGGCCGGAAGAGCAGAACGACGGAATCTCGCGATTCTCTTCTGCGACCTCGTGGGATCTACCCAAATGTCGGAACTGTTAGACGCCGAAGAGTTGCGCGACATCGTTGCTGGATACCAATCAACTGCCGCCCGAGTGATACGGAAATATGGTGGGACGATATCCCAATTTATGGGCGACGGCGTAATGACTTACTTCGGGTGGCCCCGTGCGCGGGAAAATAACTCGGAGAGTGCCGTCCGGGCGGCGATTGAACTCAGCAAGGCTGTCAGGGAAATGGGGCTGTCCTGCCGAATTGGAATTGCGACTGGCTCCGTGGTGGTCGGCGATATCCAGGTTGATAGTCTCAGCCTGAAGGACCAGGTCGTGGGCCGGACACCCAATCTTGCAGCTCGGCTACAAACGGAAGCGGAAGCTGACACTATCGTTGTTACGAACGAGACTCGTGCGGTGGCCGGGGAGGAGTTCGTCTACAGCGATCTTGGCCTTCGGGTGATGAAGGGGATTGCGACGTCGGTCAGACTTTGGCGGGTTGACGGGCTAAGGCTGCGCGGACCTGTAAAGCACTTTGCCCACTGGGACACGCCCATTTTTGGCCGCGTCGAGCAGTTGGACGCATTGATGAGACTGTGGGACGACGCAAGAACGGGCAGACAGCGCTCTGTTCTGGTTCAGGGGGACCCCGGCATCGGCAAGTCACGCTTGGTATCCGAAGTGCTGACTCACGCAGAACCGGGCCGAGACTCCGTGCTGCTAGAATTCCAATGCTCGCCCTTCCATAGCCACGAGCCGTTATTTCCGCTGCTGGACCACTTCCGGCGCTCTCTTCTTCCTCAAGGAAATGTTGGCACGTCGGATCCGCTCCGGGCACTCGTAGGAGACGAGCGACCAGAACGCCGGGACGCCGCCCGGGTCCTCATTGCCCTCCTTTCTGGTGATCCCGACGGCCATTTGTCCGGTCTGACAGCGAGGGGACGGAAAGAACGGACGTTCGGCGCCATCCAGTCCGTGCTTGATACCATTTCGATGTTTCGAACACTCTTGATAGTCGTGGAAGATCTCCACTGGGCGGACCCAAGCACGATCGAGTTTTTCCAGCGGTTCATACATGATCCTGCAAGACGAAATGCTCTCGCAGTGTTTACCTGTCGCAGCGAGGCTACAGCGCAACTGTCCGGTATGCGCTTCGATGAATTTATCGACGTCCCGCGTCTTTCGTATGGAGAAGTCAACGAACTGATTGAAGCAATCCCTGGCGGTTCAGAACTGCCGGGGCCAATCCGGACCGCGATCGCGAACCGTTCCGACGGCGTTCCTCTCTATGTTGAAGAACTCGCGAAATCGGTGCTGGACGGCGATCAAATATCTCTGGGACGGCAGGAACGCGACCTCAATTTGACATCTGTCCCGATGACTTTGCATGACTCGCTCATCGCGAGGATAGACCGCCTGCCAATAAAGATGGAGATACCTCAAGCAGCGGCAGCGATCGGTCGGGAATTTTCTTCTCACGTGTTGAAGATTGCGCTCGGGTACCGCGGATCAGAAGTAGAAAACGCCCTGCGTCGCTTAATCAGCGCTCAGGTCGTTAAGGCGGATCCAGGGCGGACCGGCCATTTTATGTTCAAACATTCATTGATGCGTGACGCAATATACGAAAGCATGCTTTCAAAGGCGAGAAAAGCCGTTCATTGCCAGATTGCTATTGCCCTGGAGAACACTCATTCCGCAGGCGGATCACCTCACGTTCTCGCGCACCACTGGGCTTCAGGCGAAAACAATATCAAGGCGTTCGAGTACTACTCGCACGCCGCCTCCCTCGCCAAGGCAAACTTCGCGAACAAGGAGGCCATAGCGTACTACCGACAATCCCTGCGCCATCTGTGCTCGGCGACGGATGTATCTGTCCCATCAGCGGCCGAATTGAAGACAGCGCTGCTTGAACAACTGAGCGAGGTACAGTTCCTTTCGCACAATATTGACGAGGCGGAAACGGCCCTGCGCGAGGCGATGGATCTTGCGCCCAACGAGCCTCTCCAGCGGGCCCGGCTGCTGCGGAAGCTGGGCGCTGCACTTCAACAAGACAGGAACAGATCCCTGCAGGTCCTTGAGGAAGCCGAGCAGGCTCTCAACAAGCTCCAAGATACATCGACCAAGGATGGGCTGCGCGAATGGATCGAAATTCAGCTCTCAAGATGCAACGCCAACTACTGGAGTGGCAACGGCGGAGAGATGAGCAATCTGCTGGAAGGGATCGCCCCTCGTCTACATGTCTGCTCAGCTGACCAACTGGCAGAATTCTTCAACCAGTGCGTCCTCAGAGATCTGAGACTTCAGCGCTATCGTACATCTTTGGCTACCATCAAACTTGCGCGGGACTACGTGAAGGCCGCCAAGCGGACCAAAAACTTGGCTACGATATCGTCGTCTTTGTTCATCCTCGGGTTTGCGTACCTAAACAGCGGCAGGTACCGGAACGCCGAACGCACCCTGCTGAACGGGATGCAGGTCGCTCAGCGGTCCGGCCACAAGGCGATTGAACTTCGCTGTCGCGTGTATCTCAGCTTGGCGTACCGTCTGCAGGGGGAGGTCGAGGCTGCTATCGAAGCCGCCACGGAATCAGCGGAAACAGCCCGGGTCGAGGCAATGTCGGAATATGTTGGTCTCGCCAGCGCAAACCTCGCGTGGGCGCACTGGAGAAGAGGTCGGTTGGAGGACGCCCGTTTGGAAGCGGAACGCGCCGTCCGGGAGTTTGACAAGTCCAAAATTGCCTACCCATTCGAGTGGACAGCCTTGTTGGTCTTGTTGGCGACTGCCCATCAAGATTTCGATCGGATCAAAATACTATGCGATCGTCTCTTGAGCAGCACTCAGCAAGAGTTACCAAAAGCCGTACGCGCGGAAATCGACAAGATTGCGACGAGTTCCGATGCAAACCGGTTAGCGGTACTTCAGCTGGTGATCTCTGCATGCAGAAAGCACAACCTTCTATGACTGCGGCCTGGTAACCTGGTTGGGTAGCCGGAGAAAAGGATGCATCGTGGGCGTCATTTCGCTGTTCATGGCGTCATTCCGCTGATCGCAAGTTGTCGGCCGCGAGCAGGGATCTCTGGGTGAATAGTGATGCCAAGTTCGTGATCTGACGGAAACAGCATCATCGACATGCCCATCAACTCTGTGGAGCCGAACATTTGCAAAAAACGGCCTGCCGCAAGCCTTCATTGCTTCCTTGATCGTTTGGGCGGGAGCGTAGAGCCGCCATAACCGAACAATCACATCGAACTAATGTCAGTGCCTCCCAGCATGCTCGATTCGAGTAGCGAATTCAGCATGCCGAGCACGAGAACGACCTTGGTCGTTCGCTCGCACTCGATCAAAGGTAGCGCTTGTTCCGCAGACCAAGGGCCGACAATCACCGTGGCGGCAGCATGAATTAGATTGCGGATCGGTGCGTTCATGGAATTCACGCCAACTACGACGTCGGTCCGCTTCAGCGAATGCATCCTTGTGGCCCTGGCATATTAGATAAGCAAAATGTTGGTACTTGCCAATCGCAGCTATCCGGCGCAATCTCTGGGTTGTTCATTGTGCAGACGTGTCCAGGCAGCATTTCCAATCGTCCAGACCGGTTGTTTCGACTTCATGCCTGCTGAAATGGCAGCCGAAGTACAGGGCGTTGATGCGCTTCGTCAATACAGCCCAAGTCTGAGATTGGAAGGTGCTCTGGTGGGGTCTGCAAGGGAGAGGAAGCTATGTCTAAAGATGACGACAGCGACGAATTCCGCCATGATCTTATAATTGCCAGCGACGACGGAAGTGTTCTGCTCATTCCTCGTGATGTGTGGGACCAGAACGAGTATCGGGTGGACACGGCGACGTTCTGGTCCGACGACGGCTGGAAGGTTGTTCGCGAACTTCTGCAGCGCGGCGTGGTGCTTGCAGCCGTTCCGCCCAAGCTTCCACCAGACGATCCGCGGCCACTTGGCACCTGCTGGCTCGTGAACATAGAAGGCTTGAAGCAGTCCACGAAGTTCCACGCTCGGTGACGATGGAAGATTTACAAGCCGAATCTTGGCCGCGGTTCATTCGCGAGGTGGATCCGGCTGAGACTCTGACTAGGATGGTTCCTTTCCTGCGTGAAATCGGCGTTTCGCGCATTGCCGATATTACGGGTCTCGATTCAATTGGATTGCCTGTCGCGGTTGCGTACAGGCCGAACGCTCGATCGCTCGCCACCTGTCACGGCAAAGGTGGAACACTGACCGAGGCGAAGACGGCAGCCGTGATGGAGGCACTTGAACGCCACTGCGCAGAGAACCCCAAAGTAGCTTTACGCTACGCGTGCTTCAAAGAACTGCTCGACGGAGGGCGAGTGGTGGACCTGGACATCCTACCCAGAATGGTTGAAGTGCCGCCACCCAAAACTCGCCGCTCCCTGTGGGCCTGTGCAACGGGCATGGTCACCGGAGAGAGCGTATGGGTCCCCTTTGAGACAGTTCATCTGGACTTTGCTCTTCCGCTGCCGACGAACCTTGAATGTTTGCTGGTAGGGTCTGGAGGACTGGCTTCTGGAAACACGATAAAGGAAGCTGCGGTCCATGCGATCAGCGAACTGATCGAAAGGGATTCCCTCGCCCTTTGGCGATCAAGAGGCACGGCGAGACGAGAGACTGCCGTCGACTTGGAAACGGTCGATGATCCTTGGTCATCTGAGTTTCTCGACACACTCAACCGGTCCGGCACGAGAACCGCTGTTTGGGACATGACGAGTGATCTCGGCGTACCCGCGTTCTTTTGCGAGATATGGCCTGGCGACTCGTCGACGTTCCGGAGCGTGGGTCCCGCTGCCGGCAGCGCATGTCATCCGATAAGTGGCATTGCGCTGGGGAAAGCAGTCACCGAGGCGGTCCAAAGCAGACTGACGATGATTTCTGGAACGCGCGATGACCTCACGCGAGAGATGTTTGTGCGCGGCCCGTCACAAGCAGCACCTAGTGAAATAAGGAGCCGCCCAAGCAAGGCCTTCAGTGACATTCCTAGTGCGCAAGGTTTCACCAGCATCGATCACGCGCTCGAATATCTCTTGCGCAGAATGAGCCTTGCCGGCATCGATGAACCTCTCATCGTTGACCTATCGCATAGTGGGATTCCTGCTGCCGTGGTGCGTGTTATCGCACCGGGGCTTGAAGGTTCGTGCGATGCGCCGGGTTATATGGCTGGAATGCGTGCCAGGCGATTAGCCGCCTTCCGAGATGACAATGTCGACCGCAACTAGCAAAGTAACGGTCTTCGTGGGCCCGTCGCTCGGAGGCCATCGCCCATCCAGTCTCGGCGTCGACCTCGACTATCGCCCGCCTGCTTCCCAAGGGGATCTCATAGCGGCTGCGGTTGACGCTCCGACAGCTATCATCTTAATCGACGGCTATTTCGAGAATGTGCCCGCAGTGCACCATAAGGAAATCCTGTGGGCCCTTGACCAAGGCATCACAGTATATGGAGCCGCGTCGATCGGGGCTCTCCGGGCCGCAGAACTGAGCCGGTTTGGCATGATCGGCGTAGGAAAAACATTCGAATCTTTCGAGTCGGGAGAACTCGAGTGTGACGATGAGGTCGCCCTGGTCCATGGACCGGCAGAAGTCAACTATCAGCCGCTTTCGGAGCCACTGGTGAACATTCGATCGACGATGTCATCCGCTGTGGAATCTGGAGTGATTGAAGAAGACTTTGCCGCCTCCTTAGTTGGCCGTGCCAAGGCGACCTTTTACCCAGAACGTAGCTTCCATCGACTGCTAGGCGGTCTCGACCACCAGACAGATCGAACTGGCGCGGAGCGACTGGCAAGCTGGTTGCCAAGTGGGAGGCGGGATCAAAAACATATCGATGCAATGGCGTGCCTTGATCGCGCGACCGCTGATCTGCAGCGGCCATCCGACGGATACAGACGTGTGAGCTTCGATTTCGTCCTTACGGATGCTTTTTCTCAGCTTTTACAATTCACTGCGGCACGCCTGCCGCTTGGCAGTACTTCTGCATACGGGTTGATTCAGTTGTGTTCCGATACGATCGCCGTCCTATCCGCGTCCGGTGCTGTGGGCGCCGCCGCTTTGGCGATAGACAGAGCTACACGCGGTCAAGTTCCTGTTCAGGTACTAAATGAGGCTGTTGCTTCTTTCGTTGGACGCCTGCCGGGAGGAGATATTGGTACCTGGATGGAGACCAGGAATATGGATCTCGATAGTCTGTCCCGGATAATAGAGGAACTAGCGCGGATGGACCGATCGTCGGAAGCCGCAGAGGCGTTGGTCCACAGAATGGTTCATTCCAAACTTAAACTGAGATAACGGCTCTGCACATGTCACTATTTGTTAACCATACTAGGTCGTCTAACTGCCGATAAATAACACTTATCGGAAGTTAGCCATCTGCGCGCTTATTCTTGCCATCTTGCGCTGTAATCGCTATGTTGAACGCATAATTTCGACGAGGAACGCCATGTCTGAACCGCAGCTTTCCATCCGCAGCAGCAAGGCCCGGGATCTGGCCCATGCGCTTTCCCGCCGCACCGGCCAGCCGATCAACCGGCTGGTGGAGTTGGCGCTCGAGCATTATGACGTCGAGCTTCGGCAGCAGGGCAACGGCCATCCGCTCGATGCCGTATGGGAACTCGCTGCCGAAGGCCGCCGTACGGTTCCGGCAGGCACCACGTCGGCTCACGACGATCTCTATGACGAGAACGGGTTACCGAAATGATCGCTGTCGACACCTCGGTGCTGATTGCGATCATGCTCAATGAGCCGGAAGCCGAAACGTTCAAGGCCGTGATGCGGCAGGAACTGACTATCGTCATTGGGTGGCCAACGCTGTTCGAAACCCGCGCGGTTCTGACGGCAAAGCGATTTTCCAATGCTGGCGAAATCGTCGCGCGGCTTTCCAAGGCGCCAAACATCACCGCGGTCGCCTTTGATGGCAAACATTATCACGCGGCCGAGCAAGCACTGGAGCGCTTCGGCAAGGGCCGACATTCTGCCAGCCTTAACATGGGCGATTGTTTCTCCTATGCCGTTGCCGCGGTTGCCAAGGCGCCTCTGCTGTTCAAGGGGCAAGATTTCGGACAGACGGATTTGAA
This sequence comes from Rhizobium sp. P1_C7, assembly GCF_056406295.1. Lineage (NCBI taxonomy): Bacteria > Pseudomonadati > Pseudomonadota > Alphaproteobacteria > Hyphomicrobiales > Rhizobiaceae > Rhizobium > Rhizobium sp. P1_C7. Next base: position 316 of record NZ_JBFUAL010000051.1, on the reverse strand, counting down.
ACTCCACTCTTCTTCGTCGACGGCGTGATGGGTGCGGACCCGCCTCCCGCCGACCGCCGAGCCCAGGAACTCGACACCATCGCCGCGGTGCTGCCGATCGAGCGCCGCGATGAGCTTGCCGAACTGCTGACCGACCAGGATGTCGAAACGCTGCGGCATCTGGTCAACTCCGGCATGGGCGACAACACGCTGAGGGCGCTCACCTCTGATCTCGCCTATCTGCAGGCCTGGTCGCTGGCCGCCACCGGCAGTGCCCTGCCTTGGCCGGCGCCGGAAGCCTTGCTGCTGAAATTCGTCGCCCATCATCTGTGGGATC
>NZ_JBFUAL010000050.1:0-11757 GCF_056406295.1 Rhizobium sp. P1_C7 | reverse complement strand
GATCCCACAGATGATGGGCGACGAATTTCAGCAGCAAGGCTTCCGGCGCCGGCCAAGGCAGGGCACTGCCGGTGGCGGCCAGCGACCAGGCCTGCAGATAGGCGAGATCAGAGGTGAGCGCCCTCAGCGTGTTGTCGCCCATGCCGGAGTTGACCAGATGCCGCAGCGTTTCGACATCCTGGTCGGTCAGCAGTTCGGCAAGCTCATCGCGGCGCTCGATCGGCAGCACCGCGGCGATGGTGTCGAGTTTCCCGGCGTGTTTTTCGATCGAACGTGACGACAGGTTGCTCATTTCGGCAGTCCGTTCTCGTCATAAAATTCATCGTGGTTTGAGGTCAGGCCACTGATCGTCGGGCGACCCTCGGCTGCCAGTGTCAAAAAGTCATCCATAGTGCCCTGGCCCGTCTTCGCAACAGCTACGATGACAGCAACGGGGTCTCCCTCACGACAAATGACAACCTCATGGTCGAGCAGGGCAAGGTCGATCAACTCTTCAAGTCGCTCCGCTGCCTCGGCAAGTTCGACGCAAATCTTCACCGCGGTTGCCCCTTTACCAGACCCGCTCATGCAAAATAGCGTCGAACACAACATCGGTCGAGACGAAAGCGCAATGCTCCAGGCGAGCCTGGGCCGCCAGCATCCGGTCCCAGGGATCGCAATGTTCCCAATCGAAGGCGGCCGCCAGTTCTGCATGCAGATCGCTGATGGCGAGTGTCTGCAGTCCGCTGGCAATCACAGCGGCTCGTAATTCCTGTGGCTTCAGGCCGAGCTTCTTCAGGCGCATCTTGTTGTCCAGCTCGTAGAACGACACCGCACTGACGAAGATGGTGTTGGCCTTGTCCTCGATCAGTGAGCGTGCCCGTCTCGACAGGCGATCGCTGCCAATGGTCCACCAGTAAACCGCATGGCTATCGAGCAGTATTTTCACGAGCGATCCTCTCGATCGCCAGGCTTCCCTTGCCACACGCCAAGGTCATCGTTCCAGTCGCCGGCGTCGATGGCCGCCTGTTCGGTGTTGCGATCATCGAAGAGATCGTCGGGAAGGCCGTGCTGCCGCAATAGCCCGAACGGTCGTTTTCCGCCAAGGTCGGCTGGGCCGATGCGGGCATAGACGTCATTGCCGCGCATGATGATGATTTCCTCGCCCTGGTTAGCGCGTTCGAGGACTTCTGCAAAATTCTTGCGGGCCTCGCTGATTTTGTAGCTGGTCTGCGGCATGGTGTCGGCCTCCGGGAAACACTGTTGGGCTACGGGTGCGACGGCTTGTCAACGTGTACAACGGCATTGTACTCATCACTTCCGATAAGCGATAATTCCGGCAGCGATGTGGTGCAGCCGCCATCACATCGACCGGCGCTGGTAAAACTATCGGTTGACTCTCGCGGAGATGTCTCTATTAATGGTTTATCGATCTTTTGCTTGCCGAACTTTGTCTACCGCGCGATTGGCACTGCGCTCTAAGCGAACTTCCTTTCAAAAATAGTCGTTATCATTGTCCGCGAAGCCTCGCTTTCGCGGTCCCTCACTCTATGCTTTGAAAGGGTTCATCATGACCACCGGCACAGTAAAATGGTTCAACTCCACCAAGGGCTTCGGCTTCATCCAGCCTGACAACGGCGGCGCAGACGCCTTCGTTCACATCTCGGCCGTCGAACGCGCCGGAATGCGCGAAATCGTCGAAGGCCAGAAGGTCGGCTACGACCTCGAGCGCGACAACAAGTCGGGCAAGATGTCCGCCTGCAATCTGCAGGCAGCGTAAGATCACGAATTTGCTCCTCCCTTTGACCACGGATGTACTGGCACTGGGAAAGCACTTTGATCTGAAGGCCGGGCACGACTGCCCGGCCTTCTTCCGTTTCGCGGGCATACCGCTTTTCATCTCCCAAGGAGATCTTCATGATACAGACCTTCAGCAAGTCCAGACAGCAGGCCGAGGCCGCATTCGGCAACATCCAATCGCAACTCTTCGCCCGTAACCAGGCAGGCGAGGAAATCAACTTCGTAGAGGACGCCCAGCGAGTGAAGACCGCCAGGCTTCGCGAAGCACGCCTGGCGAGGGACGCCCAGTTTGAGTCCGCCCAGCGCGGTTGAGGCGTGCGTGACCGATTTCGGCGTCAGTTCCCAATCGCTCGTAGAGCCGTTGGTGGTGGTGGCAGATGCTTCATAACGGCGTGAAAAATATTGTCTGCCGCTTTCCGTCGCCCGTCCGGAACAGAAAGACTCCGCGGGAGTTTGCTTCTTGAAGGAGACGATCATGGCCGAGGACAAAAAGATCGTCGAAGTGAAGGTGACAAACGAAGGCGGAGCACAGGTCCCCGTCGGCATCATGAATACGGAGCAGGCGCTGGCACTCCCAGAGGAGATGATTGTCACCGTTTCTCATCCCCATCGCGACCCTGGAGGAACCAGCGAGTTTATCGGTCGGGATGAATTGCGGAACCTGACGGAGCCGTGGATAGAGCGTCCCAGCATTCGGTTTCCCGCGCCTACGACGGATGATGTGGGGGCCCGTTTCGACGAGGCAAAGGCTGCCGCCAGCTTCGCGTTAGAGGATATCATTGCATCGGCAAACGAGGCGGGGTGGGGAACGCAGGAAGTCACCGCTGCGCTAATCGAAGCGGCGCAATCCCTCAAGGACGCCAACCAAGCCGATCCCGATCCGGCCGACGATCCCGCAGTCGGCGACGCTTTGTGGGAACAGATCGGTCGCGGCGAACAATTTGATTGAATTCCGTGGTTGGGCGCATCCATGATCCGCCGGCGGTGCCCAATGCGGACGCACAGGCAGACTTGTTTATGAAATTGGGGCCCAGATCACGTCTGGGCCCGATGTGCTGCTAATCACGCCGTCAGGTTCTGATCGAAAAAGCCGGACAGCTTTTCGAACGGAATGAGGTCCACCCTGTCGTAGAGATCGACATGTCCGGCGCCCTTGACCCAGACCAGTTCTTTCGGCTCGGCGGCGCGGTTGTAGGCATCCTGGCTGAACTCCTTGGAATGAGCCTGGTCGCCGGAAATGAACAACATCGGTCGAGGCGAAACCGTTTCAATGTCGTTGAACGGGTAGAAGTTCATAAACTTCACCGCGCTGGTTAGGGTCGGCTTCGTCGTCGTCTGCACCGTTGCGCCAGCCGGTGTGAACTGGCCACGCGGTGTCCGGTAAAAGTCGTAGAATTCCCGCTGAACCGGGTCCGTTTCAGTAGTCAGTTCGAGAACGGTGCCGCCGATATACTGCGTTTCTCCTCCGTCGAATTCCGCCCAGCGCTGTTTAGCCGCCGTCTCGATGAACTGCTTGCGCTGTTCGACGGTCTGCGACTTGTTCAGTGCGTCGCGAAAGGCCGCGCCCATATCGTACATGCTGACCGTTGCGATCGCGCGGATCCGAGGATCGATCTTCGCTGCGCTGATGATGAAGCTGCCACTGCCGCAGATGCCGATGCCGCCGATGCGCTGTCGATCAACGAAGCTCTGGCTGCCGAGGAAATCCACTCCGGCGCTAAAGGCCTCGGCGTAGACGTCCGGAGAAACGAGGTTGCGGACTTCGCCCTCGCTCTCGCCCCAGAACGGCAGATCGATGGACATCGCGACGAAACCCTGCTCGGCCATCTTGGTCGCGTAGAGGTTGGCGCTCTGCTCTTTCACCGCTCCCATGGGGTGGCCGACGATGATCGCCGGGCTCCTTGCACTGCGCTCAAGGTCCTTCGGCGTGAACAGGCTGCCTGCGACGTCCATCTTGTACTGAGACTTGAAGGTCACCTTTTGCATGCTGACCTTGTCGCTGGTGTAGAAATTGGCAGCACCGTGCGACATGTCCTGTGCCATTGCCGAAGAGAAGCCAAGCAAAGAGGCTGCGCTGACCGCAGCCATGCCCGCGCATGTGATCTTCAGAAGCTGGCGGCGGTCGAGGCGGCCCGCCGAGGCGTCGAACCCGACTTCGGTTTCAATCTTGTCATTCACGATCGTATCTCCGCGTGTTGAGAAAAGGCGAATTGGAATTGGGTGCGGTCAGACCGTTTCGATGCGGAGCGGGAACTCGCCCCTTCTGCGGCAGGTATGTAATCTTCTCGTTGGACGAGTAGTTCTCGATCTTGAGGTCGAGCGGCAGCATCGACGTGAAGTCGCGGGCAGAGGCGTTGTCGTAAAGGGTGGCGGTCATCGTCTGACCGTTGAACGTCATCCTGATCGTCACCTTGGTCGGCTCCTTGCTTGCGGGGTCATTGCCCTGTTGTGCTCGGGCCCCGCGGTGGGAACATTGCTGTCGCGACCATCGACCCGAGGACGCGCGGCGGCTGAGTTTCTTGGAGTTCAGAACCATGTCAGTTGCTCCCGAGGTGACGCCCCGCGACGGCGGCAAGGACGGACGAGCCAGTCAAAAGCACGGCCGCAAACGCGAATGTGGTCCACCAACCCGTCGAGTCGAACAGGACGCCGCCGAGAGATGCGCCCATGGTGATGGCGAGCTGGATGGCCGCGACCTGGAGACCGCCGCCCGCCTCGGCGTCGTCGGGCATGGTGCGGCTAAGCCATGTCCCCCAGCCGACGGGGGCGGCCGTGCCGAAGAAACCCCATGCAATCAGAAGGATGGCGGTGACGACGGACGACGAGCCGAACGCGATCAGCAGCAGCGCGATGGCAGCCATCACTAGCGGGATGGATCCAAGGATGCTGAACAGCCTCGTCTGTAGCAGACCGCTGACGCAATAGGTGCCGACGACGCCCGCCAGCCCCATCAGAAGCAGCAGCAGGGAAAGGGTCGAGATCGAGACCTGGGTCACGGTCTCGAGGAACGGGCGCAGATAGGTGAACAGCGCGAACTGCCCCATGAACAGCAGCATGACGGAAGCCATGCCGATCGCCACCTGCGGACGGGCAAGCAGGCTAAGGACGTTCGGCGACCCTTCCTTGCGACGTGGCGGAAGGGACGGCAGGCTGATCCATTGCCAGACGAAGGCCAGCAGGGCGAGCGGCACCACGGCGAAGAACGCACCACGCCAGCCGATATAGGAGCCGAGTAGGCTGCCCAACGGCGCAGAAATCGTCGCCGCTATGGCATTGCCCGCATTCAACATCGCCAATCCCTTCGGGACGGCATCTTCAGACACCAGGCGCATGACGATCGCGGTCGACATCGACCAGAAACCGCCGATGGCGATGCCGAGCACCGCACGCCCGAGCATCAGCACCACGTAGTTCGGCGCAAAGGTAACGATGGTCCCGGATAGGATCAGAAGCATCGTCAGCGACGTCACCACCAGACGGCGGTCGCACCTACGGGTCGCTGACGACACGAACAGGCTGGTGACGACTGCGAAGATGCCCGAGATCGAAATTGCCTGACCCATATGCCCTTCTGTCACGCCGAGGTCCGTCGCGATTGGCGATAGCAGACTGACGGGCATGAATTCCGAGGCGATCAAGACGGCAACGCATAGGGCCATCGAGAACACCGCTCCCCAGGCTGCGATCAACGGGACGTCTTCATCAAGCGGGTTGGCCGCATTCTCAGCCATCAGGTCGAAGACGAAGTCGGGATCGATTGTGAGTGCTTGCTTTGTCATGAGGGCAAGATACACCGCACTCACTTCATCGATTAGCCGTTGCAATTAGGATGCACTTATCGAATGGTGACATAAGTGATCGGGAGGTATGGCATGAAACGAGAAGATCTGAACGACATGCTCTGGTTCCTCGTGGTCGCCGAGGAGCGAAGCTTCACCAAGGCGGCTGCGAAACTCGGCACCTCGCAGTCGACGATCAGTCACACGATCAAGAACCTCGAAGCGCGGATGGGACTTCGACTTCTGACCCGCACGACGCGAAGCGTCTCGCCGACGGAAGTTGGAGAAAGGCTCATCCGGTCGCTCGCTCCCCGGATCGAAGAGATCGAGACCGAGATCGACGAGCTGATGGAAATCCGAGACACCCCGTCCGGCACAGTTAGAATCACGTTGTCCGACCACGCTCTGGAGAGCGTCGTGTGGCCGAAGCTTCTGCCCGTGCTGAAGGACTACCCCGATATCAAGGTCGAGCTAAATACGGACAACGGTTTTCGCAACATCGTCGAGGACCGGTTCGATGCCGGAGTGAGGCTGGGGGAGAGCGTGGACAAGGACATGATCGCCGTCCGGATCGGACCAGACTGGCGGCTCGTGGCCGTCGGCTCTCCGGCGTATTTTGCCGCCCGGCCTGCTCCCCGTTCACCGCAGGAGCTGGTGGCGCATAACTGCATCAATCACCGCCAGTCGCGCTCGGGCGGCCTCTACACTTGGGAATTCGAGAAGGGAGACAAGGAACTGCGTGTCCGTGTCGATGGCCAACTTACCTTCAGCACGTCCTACGCGATGATCGATGCTGCAGCCAATGGCTATGGGATCGCCTATCTGCCCGAGAATATCGTGGCGAGCGACATCGCCTCAGGGCGGTTGGTTCAGGTCCTCGACGACTGGTCGCCAATGTTTCCGGGCTACTATCTCTACTACCCAAGCAGGCGGCAGAACTCTCCCGCATTCAAGGTCGTGGTCGATGCACTGCGCCTCTGAGGGAGAGGGCCATCTTATCAGCGGGCCTCATCAATCGGGAAGACCGGCACCCCACCAATATATGCAACTCGCCCATAAGTCCTATCGTTGCGGTCCACCTAATCCGTCGGCGTCGGTGCGCTACATTGACGGTCGACACCCTTCATTCGCATCGGGAGATGGACATGCAGAAACGGAATTTGGGTCAGGGACTGGAAGTCTCGGCGTTGTCCCTCGGCGCGATGGGCTACGGCAAGTCGCGCGAAATCTCCGACCGCGAGGAGATGATCGGTCTCCTGCGCAGCGCCGTAGAACATGGCATGGACTTCTTCGACACCGCGGAGGTCTACGGACCGTGGACGAACGAGGAAATGGTCGGCGAGGCGTTTGCTGGGATGCGGCAGACGATCAAGATCGCGACCAAATTCGGCTGGAACATCGATCAACGCACCGGCGAGCATCTGGGCGGGGTGAACAGTAAGCCGACGCAGATCCGAAGTGCGGTTGAAGGCAGTCTGAAGCGCTTGCGCACCGATTACATCGACCTTCTCTATCAGCACCGCGTCGATCCGGACGTGCCGATGGAAGACGTAGCGGGCACGGTCAAGGATTTGATCTCGGAAGGCAAGGTCCGCTACTTCGGCCTTTCGGAAGCGGGCGCCGGATCGATACGCCGTGCCGATGCGGTGCAGCCGGTCGCCGCGTTGCAGAGCGAGTACTCGCTGTGGACGCGCGACCCTGAAGCGGAGATCATCCCCACGCTCGAAGAGCTGGGCATCGGCCTGGTTCCTTTCAGCCCGCTGGGCAAGGGCTTCTTGACCGGTAAGATTGATGCCGGAACCACCTTCGACTCGAACGATTTCCGGGGGCAGATCCCCCGGTTCGCGGAAGAGAACCGGAAAGCCAACCTGGCGCTGGTCGACTTGATCCGATCGGTAGGAGAGCGGCATGGCGCCACGCCGGCGCAGGTCGCGCTTGCCTGGCTTCTCGCCCGGAAGCCTTCGATCGTGCCACTGTTCGGCACGAGGTCGGTCACACGTTTTGAGGAGAACATCGGCGCGTTGTCGGTCAATCTTACAAGAGACGATTTGATCGCAATCGATGAAGGTGCGGCCAAGGTGCGGATCGTAGGCGATCGATACCCGACGGAAATGATGAATCTATCAGGTCTCTAGGTTCCGGTCCGGCTTGTAACACCGGACATCCCGCCGTGTCTGCTAGGTGGTTATACCGACCCGCCGAGGCATGCCCGTCGGCGCGGCAGTCAGCGACAGACGCGAGATCAGGCAACAGTCGAATGCCAGACATCGGTGCGCTTCAAGAAGGATCCGATGTGCCGATTACTTGCGTATCTGGAAATCTTGGGGCTATGGCTATGGCGCGTCCATGGTCGATCTTGAGCTTCGTGAAGCTCAGTGGATGGATTACACTGGGCTTTTTGTCTTGTATGTCTGCATCCTACCCAAGAGTAACCGAGTAGCGCAAAGTATCATGACCGCAAGCATCCGAGACAATCTGCGCTACTGGCGAACTTCGTTGGCGGACGGCGCGCTGGGTGAAGGAAAATTCACGCAGCCTGACCGCAAGCGGTTTGTTGATATTCCTGCGGTCGCGCTGAAGACCGGAGTGCTGCCACAAGAAGTCTTGGATCAGGTGTTCCAGGGCCAGACTTCGTCCAGGGCAGTCGCCGTTCGGTTCTGGCCTCTGGTTACGGGGCGAAAGTCGTCACACGGGGCGGCGCGAACCGGCGGGTTGCCGGAAATCGTGGCGCCGGTGGTGACAGAGGCGACAGTCGGTCGAGATGGGCATATCACACCGATGCGTAACGCGCTTGCTCGGGATCTACTAAACCCCCTACCGTCTGGTGAGTTTGCCATCGGTTCTGTCGATGCCTTGGACACATTCCTAACCGAAACGCCTCTCCCTGATATGTCGGGTACTGCCGCCTGGGAGGATTACCTTGGCCATTGCCGCAAGATGGTGGATGCCGTTTCGCAGGGGTGGCCACGCGGGGATGCAGATTATCAGCCGATCGGTTCGGGGTTTCTGGAACTGGCCGAGGATGCGAATGCGACGGTGCGGGGAATCCTCGACCTCTATGACAAGCTTCTGGCCGAGGCACCTGAGGCGCCGTTGCTGAAGCAGGTGGCGCAGCCGAAGCGGGCCGCCGCGGACCCGGACCATCGGATTGAACAGGAGTTTTCCCGGCGGCTTGGCCATTCGAACCCGAACTTCCCGCTGGCTCAACACCAACGGCAGGTTCTGGCCTGGCTGGATGCCTCAGCGCCGGGAGAGGTGATTGCTGTGAACGGCCCGCCAGGGACTGGCAAAACCACAATGCTGCTATCGGCCGTCGCGGGCCTCTGGGTGCGTGCCGCGCTCCGTGGTGAAGACCCGCCGGTGATCGTGGCGGCGTCTTCCAACAACCAAGCGGTGACGAATATTATTGACGCCTTCGGAAAGGATTTCGACAAAGGAGTAGGCCCGTTTGCAGGGCGGTGGATGCCTGAGGTGGAAAGCTTCGGGATGTTCCTTGCGTCGCATTCCCGACGCCTTGAAGCGGCCCGTCGCTATCAGACCGAAGAGTTTCAAGTCGAGCGCGAGACAGTCGTCTATGTCCAGCGCGCCAAGGATATCTATCTTCAGGCGGCAGGGGTAGCATTTCCCGAGCTCGCCGACCCCGATCTTGGGTCCGTGGTGGCGGCACTGCAAAAGCGGATGGCGGATGAAACAGACAAGCTGGCGCAGATCGACCGCGCCAACAGCGCATATCGCGCGGCCAGCTCTGCTCTTGAAATAGGCCTAGGGCCCGATCCCGACGCCTCTGAGGCCCTGCGCGTTGAAGAGGCCGCGACACGAATGGCCGCTGTCGAAAAACTCCGGGCGGCGAGAGCTGCACTCGACCAGCACCTAGCGTCGGAATCGTCGCTGACCGCGGTGGTCGGCTTCCTGTCCTCTGTCAAAGAGAAGCGCGCCTTGCGGGCACGGCTTGCCATCGGCGAGCTTGTGCCAGGGTTGGAGACAGCCAAGCGGGTTTCAGACATCGAGGACAGGGTTCGAACCGATCTTCGTGCTGCGGATGAGGCGCTGCAATCTGCCGAACAGGCACTGGCAACGGCTAGAGCCCTGCGCCTTGATTTCCATGAGGCGGAAAGGAACTGGGCCAAGGCGAGGGGGTTCCTTGGCGGGACCGATGACATTGCAGAACTGGAACGTCAGGCAGACCTGGATGTTCGGTTCTCCCTCTTCCTTCTGGCAACGCATTACTGGGAAGGTCGCTGGCTTCTGGCAATGGAGGCTGACCTCGCCGGGATCGTCGCCTCCAAGGGGAAGAACGGAAAGGCGACAGTCATCCCCCGCTGGCACCGCCGCATGATGTTGACCCCCTGTGCCGTGGCAACATTTGCCAGCCTGCCAGGCAAGATGACCTACACCCGCCATGACGGTGGCAAGTGGGCGACCGAGTACCTCTTTAATTTCATCGACCTATTGATCGTCGACGAAGCCGGTCAAGTCTTGCCCGAAGTTGCTGGGGCGTCTTTCTCGTTAGCGAAGCGCGCCCTGGTGATTGGTGACACCCAACAGATCGAACCGATTTCATCGGTGCCCCGGCCTGTGGATGTAAGCAATCTTCGACACAGTGGCCTCCTCTCGAGTGAAGCCGGCATTGACACCCTTATCGACCGCGGGATCTGCTCGACCAATGGCAGCGCCATGCGCCTTGCACAGCAAGCCTGCCGGGTGTCGCCGTATCCAGATCTCGAGAAGGGCCTCTACCTGTTCGAACACCGGCGGTGCTACGACGAAATCATCAGCTTCAGCAATGCTTTGTGCTACAAGGGAAAGCTGCGACCGCTACGGGGAAAGGCGCAAACAGACGCTGCCCTCCCAGCGCTTGGATATCTGCACATAGACGGCCGTGCACTTACCTCGGGAAGCAGCCGCGCCAATCCGCTCGAGGCGCAAACTATTGCTGCTTGGCTTGATGCCAACCGTGCTGGACTGGAAGCGCGCTATGGCAGACCGTTGGAACAGATTGTCGCCATCGTAACCCCCTTTGGCCGACAGGTTCGCGAAATTCGGGAAGCCTGTGCCAGCCGCAAGATCGCGGTCGAAGGGCGCGAAGGCATGACCATCGGAACAGTCCACGCGCTGCAAGGCGCCGAACGACCCGTCGTGATCTTCTCGCCCGTCTATTCGAAACACGCAGACGGAGGGTTTATCGACGTCTCGCCCAGCATGTTGAACGTGACGGTCTCACGGGCAAAGGACAGTTGCCTAGTGTTTGGCGATATGGATGTTATGGCGGCAGCGAAAACCGGGTCACCAAGGGCAGTCCTCGCCGACTTCTTGTTCGCATCAGAGCTGAATGCGCTTGAGTTTGCGGCTGAGCCGCGCACGGACCTGAAGCAGGGGAGCTCTCAGATTCAGGTGCTGCGGGATGCGGCTGGGCACGATGCTTTTCTTCTGGATGCGCTGTCCGCCGTTGGCCGCCGCTACACTATTGTTAGCCCGTGGGTGATCGCATCCACAATGGAACGTGTTGGGCTGCTGGCCGCATTCGAAGCCGCTGTCCAGCGAGGCGCCGAGATCGACGTATTCGCTGATCCACTGCTTAATTTGGGCCAGGCTGCGGATGGCTTGACCCAAATGGAAGCGGTCGAGAAGGCCTTATCAAGGATCGGGGTTCGGCTGCACAAGCTTCCGAAGCTGCACAGCAAGATCGTGGCGATCGACACAGACCTTCTTTGCATCGGCTCTTACAACTGGCTCAGCGCCGACCGACATGGCCAATACGCGCGCCACGAAACGTCGTTCGTTTATCGAGGTGGGCATCTGGAGGAAGAGATCACCACCATTCTTGGCAGCCTTCGGCGCAGAGAGAAATAACGGCTTGTGCCGCGATCATTGCTGCCCAAACCGCCGAGGCTCTACATCTAGCCTTTCTCGGATGAAAGTTCGCTGATAGGTGCGGCTAGAGCATTTCACTTTTTGACAGAAGCATAGCCGGCATTTGTAAGATAGTTGGCGCATTCGTCGGGTTGGATTGTTTCGACCAGCCTGCCTATGTGGCGCCAGGTATCGTCAATTGTTCGGCGTTGCGCGTGCCGCATCCAGTGTTTGATCTTCGAAAAGGCCTGCTCGATCGGATTGAGGTCCGGCGAATAGGGCGGCAGGAACCAGAGCCGCGCACCGGCGGCTTTGATTGTTTGACGGATGGCAGCCGATTTGTGGCTGC
>NZ_JBFUAL010000049.1:0-11851 GCF_056406295.1 Rhizobium sp. P1_C7 | reverse complement strand
CCCGAAGGACACATACGGTATTAGCACACGTTTCCATGCGTTATTCCGTAGCAAAGGGTAGATTCCCACGCGTTACTCACCCGTCTGCCGCTCCCCTTGCGGGGCGCTCGACTTGCATGTGTTAAGCCTGCCGCCAGCGTTCGTTCTGAGCCAGGATCAAACTCTCATGTTGAGAATTCAATCATTGGCATTTACGTCACGTTCTTTGAATCGACGAGAACTTCACACCTGTTTTCCAAACACCAAAGCCTAAACCTCAGCGTCAAAAACCAGTGTAACTTCTCTTGATAAACGTGACCGCCAAAGTCTCTTTCAAAGAACCGAAATCTCTTCCGGTCCTGCGAACTCCGCCGCCCACGTTTCTCTTTCTTCTCATATTCAATTGTCAAAAAACAGACCAGTCAAACCCGGTCGAAATCCCACAAGCTCAAAGCCATAAAGCCCCGAACCACCCATCAGCCAACAAAGCCAATCTGGAAACCTGAAACAAGAGACATCGTCGCCAGCAGCGCCGCCGCCCTCGTTCAGTGAGGGGGCTTATACGGCCAACCCCTTTTCCAAGTCAACACATCCAAACGATGTTTTTTCACAATTTTGTAACATCCTGATTTGAATGACGGATTTCCAAGAGACTTTCCACAGCCACGCCTGCAGGCCGAAATGCGTTCGAAGGTGGTCATTTGGCCGGACATACGGTTCAAATTGTCTTGTTACGGAACCCAACGCGGCATTGGGGTGTTTCTACTTCCGTAACAAAGGAGAAAAGACATGGCTGCCAATACCGACGAAATCAGAGCGTCCGTCAGCAAGGACATTGCGGCCCTGCAACAGGAAGTCTCGCGCCTTCAGAAGATGATCTCGGCCCAGGGCGCCGAGGCCTATTACGAAGTGCGCGATCGCGCAGGCAAGGCTTATGACGACATCGCGCCCCGCGCCAAGACCGCCGTCGCCCAGATCAAGGCCGAGAGCGTGGCGGCCGCCGGGGCCGCTCGCGAACATCGAACCGCAACGACGACGGCCCTTGCCCTTGCCGGTGCGATCGGTTTCCTCGCAGGCTACCTCCTCAGCGGCCATCACGCGCCGCCCCGTCAATGGTGGCGCTAACGCATCGTCTAATTGGGTAACCTCTCTCTGTTGCGAGCCGTGCCGATCCGACATAGCATACGGCTCGTTATACTTAGGTCTTAGAAAAACCCATTTTCCGGGCTATCGACGAGGCCATAACAAGAGGGAGGACTGCTGATGGATGCCAAGAGATCAAACTGCATCGTCGAAGTCAGCGTGGACGGCGCGCAAGGTCGCCTCGCGGTCGGCATTATGAACATGCGACAGGCCCTTGAATTGCCCGAAATGGCAAGCTTGTCGTACACCCATCCGGATCCAGACAAGGCGGCGGCAGGCGTTGTCCTCAGCCGAACGGAACTTGCAGGCTTCTTGGCCCACCACTGACAGCGCAGCATTTGGCCAGCCGATTGCGGCTGATCACCAATACCGGACCTGAAAGGTGGCGCACGTTGCGCCGCCATCTCCCGCGAGACGACACATCTCCTCGTCATTCTCACAGATCTTATCCCCGCGTTTTCCAACAGGCTCGCTGGCATCATCGCCGCGTTCATGCCAGAAACGCGTGCATCGACATCGGATAGGGGCAACAGAGTGAGGGAGCGGCGCGCACCGCAAAAACAACGCGACCGCGTAAAACCCGGTAGCGAGCCGTCTGGAAAGCGGGTCACCCTGCCGCGCGCGCTCTCCAAGCTGGGCTACTGCTCGCGGACGCAGGCCGAACGGCTGATTGCCGATGGTCGCGTCACCGTGGAAGGGCGTATCGTGTCGGACACATCCGCGTGGGTCGATCTGGCAACGGCCAGGATCCAGGTGGACGGCGTCGGCGTCGCCGCCGAGCCGATGACCTACCTCATGCTCAACAAGCCGCGCGGCCTGGTGACGACCCGCCACGATCCCGAAGGCCGTCCCACTGTCTACGACTGTCTGAAGGACGTCGATATGCCGCATCTCTCGCCGGTCGGACGGCTGGACAAGGCGAGCGAGGGCTTGCTCCTTTTTACAAACGACACGATTTTCGCCCAGGCGCTGCTGGACCCGATCACCCATGTGACGAAGACCTATCACGTCCAGGTCGATAGGATCATGGAGCCGGAGATGCTGGCTAAGATGACCTACGGCTTGCGCCACGACGGTGAGGCATTGAAGGCCGTGTCGGCGACATTGTTGAGATGCGGCGACCGGAACTCGTGGATCGAGGTCGAACTCGACGAGGGCCGCAACCGGCAGATCCGCCGCATGCTGGAAGCGCTCGGGGCGGAATGCCTGCGCCTGGTGCGCATCGCGATCGGCGGCGTGCAGCTGGGTGACCTGCCCAAAGGCGCCGTACGGACGCTCACGCAAGCGGAACTCAAGACGCTGCGCCGGCTCGCCGGTATGGAAGCAACGAAACGGAACTGACGGCATGCCGGATTTGATGGCATGGTGGGCTCCAAAGACGTGACGGACTTGATGACTTGACAGGCTTTATGAAATGACAGGCTTGGCCGCACACGACTTCTGGCAGGAGATCCATCCGGCGGGCAGCGTCCCGTTTCTGAGCGAGTTCACGTCTTTCTATGTTGCTGAGTTCGACGATGGACGCCTGCTTCGCCTGCCCCTGCGTGAGCTGGCGGACGGCAGGCATGCTCTCGCCTCGCTGATCGTCAACCAGGCAAGCTTCGAAGTCCTCGATGCGCTGGCCGAGCGCCTTGCCGGCAGGCTCGGGCCATTCGACATCGACGTGGTCGTCGGCCTGCCGACCCTCGGCCTGACGCTCGCCTCCGCGGTGGCGCAGAAGCTCGGACACACGAGATACGTGCCGCTCGGCACCTCCCGGAAGTTTTGGTACCGCGAGGACCTGTCCGTCCCGCTGTCCTCGATCACGACGCCGACGCAACCGAAGCGGCTTTACATAGACCCGCGTATGCTGCCACTTCTGGAAGGCCGCAGGGTCGCGTTGATCGATGACGTCATCTCCAGCGGCACCTCGATCCTATCAGGATTGGAGCTTCTTTCCGTCTGCGCCATCGAACCGGTCGCAATCGGCGCCGCCATGCTCCAATCGGAGCGCTGGCGCGAGAAACTGGCGAGCGCCGGCGCGCAATGGCTGGACCGCACCGTCAGCGTCTTTTCGACGCCGTTGCTCGAGAAGACCGACAGAGACAGCTGGCGCCGGGCCGGCGGCTGACGCGCGCCACCTGCACTTGTCCAGCATCCGCGTTTGGCAACACCTGGCCCTGTACAGCGCGTACCGAAAGGCTACATTCGTGGCGGTCGAATAGGTTCGGAAGATCTCATGACGTTCGAGCAAGCATCGCTGTTGATCCTGCTGGTCGCCATGCTTGCTCTTTTTCTTATGGATCGTTACCGCGTCGAGGTTGTGGCGATCTCAGGCCTGCTGGCCGGCTATGCGCTCGGCCTCTACCCGGTTGATCAGGTCTTTGCGGGCGTTGCCAGTCCTGTCGTCATAACGGTCGTGGAAATCCTGCTCGTCGTGCAGGTTCTGGCCCGTACCCGGCATTTCGATCGGCTCTCGAGCGTCCTGGCAGGTGCAGGCCTCTCGAACTCAGGCGTCATCGCGATCCTGTCGGCGGCAACGGGTTTCATCTCCATCTTCATGAACAATATCGGCGCCTTCTCGATCGCCCTGCCCGTCGCACTCCGCGTCAGCGCCATGATGGGAATTCCAAAACGCCAGCTGGTCATGCCGATTTCCTTCGCCGCCCTGCTCGGCGGACTGGTCTCGCTGATCGGAACACCCGCGAACCTCATTGTCAGCGACGCCCTTTCCAAGGCGACCGGCACGGGGCTGCGGCTCTTCGATTTCGCCTTTGTCGGCCTGCCGGTCGCGATCGCCGGAATCGCGCTGACCGCATGGCTGGCGCCCCGGCTGTTTCCCGGCAGGCAAGATGATCCGTCCACCGCTGCCGCTCCCCCAAGACGCCGCGTGGTTGCCGAGCGCCGCGTTCCGGCCAACTCGCCGCTCATCGGAACACACCTTTCCGAGCTGCCGGATCGTTTCGCGCTACGACCGCATGCGCTGATACGCAATGATGCCATCGTGTTCGGCGCACCGGACAAATCCGTCGTCGAAATGAGCGATCTGCTCTTGGCGGAGGCTGACGATACCGTCTTCGACGAGCTTGCGGCATCCGGCGCTCTGGCGACAACCCGGACGGCTAGATGGCAGCCGGAGACGACCCGGATCGAGGCCGTTGTGATGCCTGAAAGCACCCTGGTCGGCTCCCGGCTGCGCTCGCTGGAAGTCTTCGCGAGCCGCGATGTTGCTGTCGTCGCTCTGTCGATGCGGTCACCGCGCTTCGAAGGACGTTTCGATGACCTGCAGCTCTCGATCGGCGATGTCGTCGTGCTGGAGGGAGCGCGCGAGGCAATCATGGACGCTCTCGATGAGTGCGAATGTCTTCCCCTCGCTTCGACTTCAGCACCCTCCCCCGCCGCTGGCACATGGCAGCCCTTCGCGATCTTCGCCTGCGGCATCGCCGCGACCGCCCTCGGGATCGTGCGGCCGGACATTGCGCTTGCCGGCGTCGTCCTCGCACTCGCGCTCTTCAACTACCTGAATATTCGCCAGGCGATGGCCGATCTCAACTGGCCGATCATCATCATGCTGGCCGCGATGATCCCCATTGGTACCGCGGTCGCAAACACCGGCACCGGGGAAATGATCGCAGCCACCATCAGTCTCGTCGTGCCCGTCGACCAGCCGCCGGCCGGCCTCGCGCTCATTCTCTTCCTGGCCATGGCGCTGACGCCATTCGTCAACAACGCCACTGTCGCGATCATCCTCAGCCCTATCGCCTTGGAGTTTGCAGCCGTCGGCCATCATCGGCCGGAAGCGTATCTGATCGCGGTCGCGGCCGGCGCCTCGCTGGATTTCCTGACACCCTTCGGCCACCACAACAACACGCTCGCCATGGGCATCGGCAGCTACCGCTTCGCCGACTTCCTGAAGGCCGGCGCCCCGGTGGCTCTGACAAGCTACATTTTGGGCCTGCTTCTTATATATGTCTTCTGGCTTTAGTCCGGATTGCTTGACATCGCCCGCGATGGAACTAGAGCAAGGGAAGCCCCGATAAACTGACAAGGACGGTCGAGCACGTGCGAATCCTCTCCGAAGCCCATTTTCCAGAGCTGCCGAACTACTACCGCGGCAAGGTTCGCGAGAACTACGACCTTCCCGACGGGCGTCGCATCATCATCAGCACCGACAGGCTGAGCGCCTTCGACCGCATCCTCACCTGCATCCCCTACAAGGGACAGGTTCTGACCGAGACGGCACGCTACTGGTTTGAGGCGACGAAGGACATCTGCCCGAACCACGTCATAGAGTATCCAGATCCGAACGTCGTTATCGGCAAACGCCTCGATATCCTGCCGGTCGAGATCGTCGTTCGCGGCTACCTCGCCGGCACGACCGGCACCTCGATCCTGACGCTCTACAAGAAGGGCGAACGCGAGATGTACGGCATGCGCCTGCCGGATGGCATGCGCGACAATGAGAAACTTCAAGAACCGGTCATCACACCGACCAGCAAGGAATTCGACGGCGGACACGACGAGCCCCTGACGCCGGCAGAAATTGTCGATCGCGGCCTCCTGACCAAAGAGCAGTGGCAAACCCTGTCGACATACGCCCTGGCTCTTTTCGCCCGTGGCCAGGAGCTCGCGGCCAAGCGTGGGCTTATCCTTGTCGATACGAAATACGAATTCGGCACCGACGAGAACGGCACTATCATTCTTGCCGACGAGATCCACACGCCCGACAGCAGCCGTTACTGGCTGGCGGACAGCTACCAGGCAAGCTTCGCCGCCGGGACCCGCCCGGCAAGCTTCGACAAGGACTTTGTCCGCGCCTGGGTGGCGGAGCGCTGCGACCCTTATAAGGACGAGATTCCGGAAATTCCGGCCGAACTCATCGAACAGACCTCCAAGGTCTATATCAACGCCTACGAGGCGATCACCGCGCAGCCCTTCGTGCCTGATGACAGCGATGCCACGCCGGTCGAGCGCGTACGCCGCAATCTCGCATCCTATTTCGCCTAGATCGACCCGGCTGCAGCGAGGCAGTGCCTGCAACATTGACTTGCAGGCTTTCCTCAACTGGCGTTAGGGTTCGCAAAGATAGGGTGCCGGGTTAAACCGGCGGGGGAAGGCATGGCACGCAGGCCAAGACGCAAGGCCGAAGAGACGCGCGAAGACATTCTGACAATGGCGGAACTGCTGTTTCGCCAGCGGGGCTTCGTCGCAGTGTCGATCGCCGACATCGCGGCCTCGCTGGGCATGTCGCCGGCCAACGTCTTCAAGCATTTCCGCTCCAAGTCTGCTCTTGTCGACGCCATCGCGGAGCGACACCTCGGCGATGTGGCGGATCGTTTTGCGTCCTTTGACGACGACCTCCCGCCGAATGAGCAGCTGCTGCGCTTTGTGTTGCGCTTGCTAGACAGCCATCTGGAGGACATCCAGCAGAACCCTTACCTCTTCGAAATGGTCCTGATGACCGTCGGGGCCAAACCCGACGCCGCCGTTCGATACCGGGAACGCATTGTCCACAAACTGAACGATATCATACGGGAAGGCATCGCCACGGGACGCTATCATTGCGCCAGCCCCGAGCATGCTGCGAGCACCGTAGCCGATGTCCTCGCAAGCGTCCTGCACCCCGTTCTGATCGCCCGTGACGACAAGGACACACTTGTTCACCGTGCGCATCAGATCGTGACTTTCGTCGATGCCGCACTGCAAAATAGCACTTGCTAAGTGACGATTCATAACTTACGTCACTTCGTAAAGTCTTTCTTAAATTCGGATCAGTGGCATTTGATTCTGGATCGGTGATCGGCCTTCTCCCAAGAGGCCATAGATTCCGACTGCCACCGCACAGGGAATTCAATATGATACGTCGCTTCTTCCTCGTTTCCTCGGCTCTGGCAATCAGCGGCGTGCTGGCAGCCTGCAGCGATAGCGGCAACAAGCAAGGCGCAGCAGGTGCGGCGGGAGCCGCCCAGCAGGCCGCCCCCGTCGGCGTCGTCACGCTTAAGAAAAACACCTTCCCCGTCACCACGATCCTTCCCGGTCGCGCCGAAGCGTTTCAGACAGCAGACATTCGCCCGCAGGTGAGCGGCATCATTCGTGAAATCCCGTTCCGCGAAGGCGGCGAGGTCAAGAAGGGCGACATTCTCTATCAGATCGAGGACGCCCCCTACCGCGCGACTGTCGCGCAGGCGAGGGCAGCCATTGCGAAGGCCGAAGCGAGCGTCCCGAGCGCCCAGAGCAATTTCGACCGCTACCAGCGTCTGGTTGGATCGGGTGCTACCCAGATCGAGTTCGAAACCGCCAAGACGAACCTTCTTCAGGCCCAGGCCGAAGTCGAGGCCGCCAAAGCTGCACGGACGGCGGCCGAGATCGACCTCGATCACACACAGATAACGGCTCCCTTCGACGGCGTCATCGATCAGACGGCTTACAACGTCGGCAACGTCGTTGCCGCCAACCAGACCACGGCGCTGACCACGGTCCGCCAGCTAGATCCGGCCTATATCCTTCTGACGGAATCGAGCACCAACCTGCTGCGCCTTCGCAACGCGATCGCCTCCGGCGAAATCAAGGGCACCAGCGGAAACGGCGCCTTCCGGCTGATACTGGAAAACGGCAAGGAGTATGACCAGAAGGGCACGCTCGACATGTCGAAGTCTGTCGTCAGCGAGACGACAGGCACTTTTACCATCCGCGTGCGCTTCCCCAATCCCGAACGCGTCATCCTGCCGGGCATGTATGTCCGCGCAACGCTGGAACTTGGCACCGAAAGCGGCTTCGCCCTGCCGCAGCTTGCCACCAGCCGCAATGCAAACGGCGAGTTGACCGCCCAATTCGTCTCCGCCGAGGGCAAGGTCGAGACGCGCATTTTCGAGAACGCATCGCCTTCCAACAACGCCTGGCTGGTGACCGACGGCATCAAGGACGGCGATCAGCTGATCGTTTCCGGCCTGCAGTCGATCACCTCGGGAATGCCCGTGAAGCCGATGCCAATGCAGATCAATGAGAAGGGCATTGTCGTGCCTGCGGAACAAGCCGCATCCGGCGACGCGCAGAAACCTGCCGCGAAGTAACGCGACGAACATTGATCCGAGCCGTACAGGAATAGCCCAATGGCCAAGTTTTTCATCCGACGCCCGATCTTCGCGTGGGTCATAGCGATCACGATCATGCTCGCGGGCCTGCTCGCGATCTTCACGCTGTCGATATCGCAATATCCCGACATTGCGCCGACGACGGTTCGCATCAACGCCACCTACCGCGGCGCGAGCGCCGAGACCGTCGAAAAGTCTGTGACCACGATCATCGAAGACGGCATGACCGGCCTCGACGACCTGACCTACATGACGTCCACCTCGTCGACCGGCTCCGCCAGCATATCGCTGACCTTCGGAACGAGCGCCG
Organism: Rhizobium sp. P1_C7; assembly: GCF_056406295.1. Classification (NCBI taxonomy): domain Bacteria; kingdom Pseudomonadati; phylum Pseudomonadota; class Alphaproteobacteria; order Hyphomicrobiales; family Rhizobiaceae; genus Rhizobium; species Rhizobium sp. P1_C7. Next base: position 3,349 of record NZ_JBFUAL010000049.1, on the reverse strand, counting down.
ATCCTGATATCGCTCAGGTTCAGGTTCAGAACAAGCTTCAGCTCGTCCAGTCGAAACTCCCCGGCGACGTCATAGACGCTGGCATCAGCGTGACGCGCTCGACCTCGAGCATCCTGCTCGTCGGCTCGCTGGTCTCCACCGACGGCAAGCGCAGCTCCGTCGATCTTGGCAATATCATGTCGAGCTCGATCGAGGACCAGATTCAGCGCCTGGAGGGCGTCGGCAGCATCAACATCTTCGGCTCCGGCTACGCCATGCGCGTCTGGCTCGATCCATTCAAGCTTCTCAAATACCAGCTGACCACGGGCGACGTGACCTCAGCGATCGAAGCACAGAACACCCAGGTTTCCGTCGGTTCCCTCGGCGCCCAGCCGGCGGTGGACGGACAGCAGCTCAACGTGACGATCACCGCACAGAGCCAGCTGACCACGGTTTCCGACTTCGAACATGTTATCCTGAAGGTCGAGAAGGACGGTTCGACCGTGCGCCTGAGCGACGTTGCCCGCATCGAGATCGGGCAGGAAAGCTACGGCGGCTCGTCTCGCTACAATGCTCAGCCGTCCAGCGGCTTCGCCGTCAACCTGGCGATCGGCGCGAACGCCATCGACACGGCTGCCCGCGTCCGCAGCGCGCTCGACACCATCAGCCGCGGCCTGCCGGAAGGCGTCGAGATCACTTACCCCTACGACACGACGCCGTTTGTCGAGCTCTCGATCGAAAAGGTCGTGCACACGCTGATCGAAGCGATTGTCCTCGTCTTCGTCGTTCTTCTCATCTTCCTGCAGAACCTCCGGGCGACGCTGATCCCGACGATCGCCGTTCCCGTCGTGCTTTTGGGAACCTTCGGTATTCTGGCGATCACCGGGTATTCGATCAACACTCTGACCATGTTCGCGATGGTCCTTGCAATCGGCCTGCTCGTCGACGACGCCATCGTCGTCGTCGAAAACGTCGAGCGCATCATGACCGAGGAGAAGCTCTCGCCGCTGGAGGCGACCGAGAAATCGATGGGCGAGATCACCGGCGCCATCGTCGGCATCGCCCTCGTTCTCACCGCAGTCTTCATTCCGATGGCCTTCTTCGGTGGCTCTACCGGCATCATCTACCGCCAGTTCTCGGTGACGATCGTTTCGGCGATGTTGCTCTCCGCGCTCGTCGCCATCGTGCTGACGCCGGCACTATGCGCCACGATGCTGAAGCCGGTGAGCGAGCACAAGAAGCACCGCGTCGGCGACTGGTTCAACCGCAACTTCACGCGCTCGACCAACGGTTACGTCAGCACGATCGGCTATCTCCTGAAGCGCCCGATCCGCGTCATGCTCGTCTTCCTTCTCGTTGGCGTAGGCTGCGCCTATCTCTTCACGCGGCTGCCCACCTCGTTCCTGCCACAGGAAGACCAGGGCGTCCTGCTGACGATCGTCACGACGCCTCCGGGCTCCACCACCCAGCAGACGCAGGCTGTCGTCGAAAAGGTCGAGAAGTATTATCGCGAAAACGAAAAGGACGCTGTCCAATCGGTCTTCGGCGCGCTCGGCTTCGGGTTCAACGGCTCGGGCCAGAACAGCGCCATCGTCTTCACCAAGCTCAAGGACTTCTCCGAGCGCACGGATCCCAACCTGCATGCGCAGGCCGTCGTTACACGCGCGCTGAAGACATTCTTCACCTTCCGCGAAGCCCAGGTCTTCGCTCTGCTTCCGCCCGCGATTCAGGGCCTCGGCGTATCGAGCGGCTTCTCGATGTATCTGGTCGATACCGGCGGCCATGGAACGGATGCCCTGGATGCCGCTTCCAAGCGCCTGATGCAGGCGGCCAACGCCAGCGGCAAGGTCGTGGCGCTGCGCAGCAACAACAAGGAAGTCGAGCCGCAGATGAAGATCGTCATCGACCAGGAGAAGATCGGCGCCATGGGTGTCGACATCGCCGCGGTCAATTCGATGCTCTCCGTCATCTTCACCGGCCGCGATGTGAACGACTTCACGCTCAATGGTGAAATCAAGCCGGTCTACGTGCAGGGTGACGCGCCCTTTCGCATGCAGCCGAGCGATCTCGACCATTGGTATGCCCGCAACTCGAACGGCGAGATGGTGCCGTTCTCGGCCTTCACCCGCACCGAATGGGTCAAGGGAGCGCCAACGCTTGCTCGCTTCAATGCAGTCAGCGCAATCCCGCTCGACGGCGCTTCGGCGCCAGGCGTCAGCTCCGGTGATGCTATGAACGAAATGGAAGCGCTGACCCAGCAGCTCGGCGGCGGCTACACTGTCGCCTGGCAGGGCATCTCCTATCAGGAGCGCCTTTCCGGTTCGCAGGCACCGATGCTCTATGCCATTTCGGTACTCGTCGTCTTTCTCTGCCTGGCGGCGCTTTACGAAAGCTGGTCGATTCCGTTCTCGGTCATTATGGCCGTTCCTGTCGGCGTTCTCGGCGCGTTGACCGCCGCGACCCTCTTCGGCCAGGCAAACGACGTCTACTTCAAGGTGGGTCTGCTGACGACCATAGGCCTTGCGGCGAAGAACGCGATCCTCATCGTGGAATTCGCCAAGGATCGAATGGAGACCGGAATGGGGCTCCTCGAGGCCACCCTCGAGGCGGCGCGGCTGCGCCTGCGCCCCATCGTCATGACCTCGCTGGCCTTCATCCTCGGCGTCGTCCCGCTGGCGATTGCAACCGGCGCAGGCTCCGCCGCGCAGAACGCAATCGGTATCGGCGTCCTCGGTGGCATGCTCTCCGCAACGGCGCTCGGCATCTTCTTTGTGCCATCCTTCTTCGTCGTGATCCGCCGCGTCTTCTCGCGGCGCCAAAAAAATGAGCCGGGAGTGTGATATAAATGCACTGTGAGAAACGCGAACTCATTGATACATTGCCGCCAACTGCTTCGGGATGGTGTTTCTCGTACGAGCGAAGCGCGGCCGATAGCGAAGCATGACGGCTTCAGACATGAATGAACTTGGTCGAGTTACAGGAAGATTGTTAATGGTATCGTTTCGCTTCGCCTCTCCGGCACTGCTGCTCCTTCTCGCGGGCTGCGTGAGTGGTCCGGATCACGTCCCTCCGGAGATGCCGCTTCCGGCCAAGTTCAACGAGGGCGGGGCGAAAGTCGACAGCGACGTTTCGACGGTTGCCTGGTGGACGGCCTATCGCGATTCGCGGCTGAACTCGCTGGTCGGTGAAGGCCTGAGCGAGAACCTGACGATCCAGCAGGCGCTGGAACGCATCAACGCCGCCTCGTCCAACGTCACGGTGGCCGGTGCCGGTGCGCTGCCGAGCCTGTTGGTCGGCGCCAACCAGACGGTCAGCGGCAGCATGGGCGGTCTTCGCACCTCCTCTTCGCACCTCCGCCGGCGCCACCAAC
>NZ_JBFUAL010000048.1:0-15173 GCF_056406295.1 Rhizobium sp. P1_C7 | reverse complement strand
ATGCCATCGAGCGCATGGGTGCAAAGCTCATGTTCCTGCCGCCCTACAGCCCCGACTTCAACCCCATTGAGAACGCCTTCTCAAAGTTGAAGGCCATGTTGCGGGCTCGGGCAGAGAGAAAGATCGATGCCTTGTGGGACGCGGTCGGCGCATTGATGCCCCGCTTCACGCCGACAGAATGCGCAAACTACTTCAGGGCTGCTGGATATGACCCGGATTGAACAGGATCTGCTTCTAGACGCTCAGCCAGAGCCGGCGACGGCGCTTCAACGATACAAGTGTGGCGAAGGAGATCTTCGATCATATCGTCGAACAGGCTTCGGCCGCGAGGAGTTACGACCGACTCACCGCAGGCCTCATGACATGCAAAGATAGCGGACGCCGACCCGCGGCGTCCGCCATCGGTTCAGGACCAAGCTATTCGCTTGGGTGATGCTGTTGCTTCATCGCCTGAACCTGTTGGATGACCTGTTCCAGATTATAGCTGGCCGGGTCCTGCATGGGTGGGTACTCGATATAGCTCTGGAGTTCCTTCAGCCACAGTGCCTGGCCGATGGGCAGCATGTTCCAGTCGTAGACGTAGGCAGTGGCCGGAGCAGAGATGGCTCCGCCCATACCTGTCAGGGTCTTGATCTGCTCGCCTATTGATGTCTCGAAGGGATCACGCTTGATGTTGACGACCTGAGTCCAATGGTAGGGAAGGACGCCCGCGAGGAAGCCTGTGGGTGCATCCGATACCATCGCAAAATACATCTTCCAGTTCTTGTAGCGAACCGCCGACGGGTCCTTGCCGGAATAGTAGAAGAACGTATCTCTGGCAGACTTTTCCGACCCTTCAAGATAGTCCCGCTGATTGACGCCATCGAGCGTGGTCTTGGCAATTCCGGGATATGCTCCCTTCTCGATTTCAGCCTTCAATTCATTTCCTTTGTGGCCGCCTGCGATGTCAACCAGGGTCGGGAGCCAGTCGAGGGAGGCGAAGATGTCGTTCTTCACCGTGCCTGGCTTGATATGTCCCGGCCAACGCACCACCAACGGCGCGCGCATGCCGCCTTCCCATGTGGACAGTTTGCCGCCCTTGAACGGCGTGGTGCCGCCGTCAGGGAAGGTGATCGTTTCGGCACCATTGTCGGTGGTGAACGCGATAATGGTATTGTCGAGCTCTCCCATATCCTCGAGCTTCTTGAGCACGTAGCCGATGTTGTCGTCCATCTGCTTCATGCCGGCTTCGTTGACGCCCCAGTCTTTACCACCGGGTTCACCGACCATATTCAAGTACTTGTCCGGAAGTACGGTGGTGATGTGCATGCGGGCGGGATTGTACCAGACGAAGAACGGCTTGTTGGTCTTCTCCGGGTCGTTGCGATCCAGGAAATCAATGACGTGGCTCGAAATTTCCTCGTCCACCGTCTTCGAACGTTCCAGCGTCAATGGCCCTTCGTCGCTGCAGCTTTGGTTGGCGGCGGTGCCGTCGGAGGATTTGCAGGCCAGCACCGGCCGCGGAGGCATCAGGCACAACGTCGTTTTCGCGTCGACCGCCGCAGGATCGTCCTTAAGGCCCGGGATGGGCGTGTTTCTGCATGGCGGAGCAACAGTCTGCTCGGTCGGCGTCCGGTTGATATCCGGGAAGCTCACACCCTGCATGGCGTCGAGATGATAGAGATAGCCCCAGAACTCATGAAAGCCGTGGGCGGTCGGCAAGGCGTCCGTATGATCGCCGAGGTGGTTCTTGCCGAATTCGCCGGTATTGTAGCCAAGGTCGCGCAGGAACCATGCGAGCGCCGGCGTGCCGGGTTTGAGATAGGACGGACTTCCCGGCAATTGGGGCGGGATCATACCCGTACGCAGAGGGTGCATTCCGGTGAAGAAGGCGTTCCTCCCCGCCGTGCAGCTCTGTTCCGCATAGTAGCTCGTGAACATTGCACCTTCTTCACCGATGCGGTCGATGTTCGGCGTTTCCCCGACCATCAAACCCCGATGATAGATGCCCGGCTGCATCCAGCCGATATCGTCGCCCATGATGAAGAGGATGTTGGGCTTCTTCGCGGTATCCTGCGCATGCATTGTCGCCGTGCTCGCCAAGAGGCTGCCCGCGACTGCCATTGCAGCTGTAAGGAACTTCGTAGTCCGTCTCATTTCGAATGCCTCCCTCAAGGGGCCTCCACGTGGATGGCCAAGGTTGGTTAGAGTCAATTCAAAGCAAAGGCGGGGTAAGTTTGCGACACTACGCGGCAGGGTGGATAAACCACTTCGAAACGGAAGCGCCTGTGTAAGCGAGACTACCCCTCGACTTGCGGAAAGAGGGACGTCCACCTTCCACCTCAGCGTTCTACATTGTATTAGCGACAGCAGATATTGCCCTTTAGGGAATCCCGATATGGTTCGCGGTCAGCCCAATGGCGAAGCCTGCGTCCGGTCGACGGTCCGCCAAGACGACCTGTGGGGAAGCAACCGCCTCCGGGCAAGCCGCTGGCCCAAGGCAGGGCCCGGCACGTTCGTGGCTCTGGCATCCGAGCGGCGGCCTTCCAGTTCGACTGGTCGGGGACAAGGGCTATCATCGGCAATGAGCGCACCCTTCAAGTGGCACGTACGAAGCTGAGCTACAGCCGCGCCGTCATCGTCCGGGCCTATCTCCTCCAGACGCACGAGATGCTGTTCGATGCAAGCCGCCCAATAGCGAAAGCACATCGATGGATGGCTCGGGCGGCCATGGCGGAGGCACGAACGCCCGCACTGTTTCGCTCGCTGCTGTTGTTTCGACAAAACGGCCGAGGCGCAAATTAAGTCGAACATCTTTTTTATCGTCGCGATTGGGATGAACATCCGCATCGCGTTTGTCGGCAGAGGCTGGACGCCGTATTTGCCAAACTTAAAGCTGTCGAGGCTGTCGAATTGGTCGGACGCATTGGAGGGTCGTCCAGCCGATTTCGCGACGGGATAAGCCATGTCTTTCGCGCCGAGGCAATCTCAGAGATGGAGGTCAGGCGGATGGCATTACTCCCTAAAGAAGCGCCAGTCAGTGTTTTGAAATGACTCGCGTTCCGGTCGCCTTGAGCGTTAACTAGGCCGTTCAGAGGAGGACGCAAACGATGGCCTTGTATCTTACTCGATTTAGCTACACGGCAGAGACGTGGGCCCGTATGATCGAAACCCCCGAAGATCGCCGGGAGGCGGCACGGACCTACATAGAATCCGTGGGCGGCAAGCTCCATGGCTTCTGGTACGCATTCGGAGAACATGACGGGTGGAATCTATGGGAGGCTCCAGACAACGTATCGATGGCCGCTGTGGCGCTGGCCATTGGTGCAGGGGGCGCGCTCAGCTCTCTCGAGACCACTGTCCTCCTCAGTGTTGAGGAGACGATTGACGCCTTGGAAAAGGCAAAGTCCATTCAGTATCGTCCACCGGCGACTTAAGCCGGTGGACGCCTGGACAGCGATTTCAATTGAAGCCCGGAATGCGAGTCTCTATTCCCGTGTTCCATAGTCACGAGGCCATCAGCCGCCACTACTTCCGCTTTCCTACCTGCCTCCCGTCGTAAATGCGATGGCGCGAGGTCCAGCCATTTCGCACTTATTGTCGGACGCCAAGCCAGTCGCCAGACGCTTACAGGACGTCGCCGTTCACGGCGACCGTTTATTGCGGGAACCGTCATGCAGGGCACGCACCTTCCTCTCCAGAATTGGTTCCTGGCAGCCCCTGTCGGGGCCGTTAACGCAATTTGTTGGTTGAAGCCATGCGCAGCGCTTACACCATTAGCTGTATGGACCTGAGCGAACGGGATAATCCTTTTAGAATATCGGCCAGAATTCCTGCCCCGGCCTCGCAATCGCAACGTCTTGTGCGACTGTGCCGCCGCTTACACCGATCGCGCCGATCGCCTGACCTTGGAACTGGATTGGGATCCCTCCTCCGAACACCACAACTCGTTATTGGAATGCTGGATCCCGACCAGCTCCGCTTCCGGTTGAGCCAACACGTTCAGTCTGTCCGTCCTGATATTGAAGATCTGCGCGGTGAACGCCTTGTTGATCGCCAGTTCAACCGATGCCGCTATGGCTCCGTCCTGGCGTTCGAACGAAAGTGGCCGTCCGGGCCGATGATTGCGATCGAGCATCCGACATTCAACGCATTCGCTGTGGAAATTGATGACACGATCATCTCTCGCGCGTGCGAAACCGAGAGCGTTAGTTTGAGGCTGATCATTTCGGCATCGGATTTTCAGGTGGACCGCCGCATTGCTCGGCGGCCGTCCACGATGCTGAATCTTCAGGCTGCCCGGTCCCGCGCCTGGCTTAAGGCGGTGAGCAGGGCTTCAGCAGCCTCGCCGGAGGACCCTGGGTTCTGTCCTGTGATGAGCTGGCCATCCACGACCGTGTGGACGCCCCAGTCCTTGACCTTGGAGAACACTGCCCCTTGGCTGATGAACTCGTCTTCGACCAGAAAGGGCACGACATTGCTCAGGCCAACGCCCTCTTCTTCGGTGTTGGTGAAGCCAGTGACGTAGCGACCCTGGACGAACGGTGTGCCGTCGGCATTCTTGACATGACGCAGCACGCCCGGAGCATGGCAGACCAGCGCGATGGTCTTGCCGGCGGCACTGAAGGATTCGATCAGCGCGATGGAGTTTGTGTCTTCGGCTAGATCCCACATCGGGCCATGGCCGCCGGGATAGAAGACCGTGTCGAAGTCCTTCTGGTCGACGCTGTCGAGGCGCACCGTCTGGGCGAGCTGCGCATTGGCCTCAGGGTCGGCCTTGAAGCGGCCCGTCAGCTCGGTCTGGAACATCGGCTCATCGCTCTTCGGGTCAAGCGGTGGCTGGCCACCCTTGGGCGAGGCAAGAGTGATCTCGGCGCCCGCGTCCTTGAAAACGTAATAGGGAGCTGCCAGCTCCTCGAGCCAGAAACCGGTCTTCCGGCCGGTGTCGCCGAGCGTGTCATGCGAAGTCAGTACCATGAGAACTTTCATCGTCGTATCCTTTGATGGTGGCGGCCGGGTCGGCCTGAAGTTCGATCAGCCCGCTGGCCTTTCGATGAAGTGATCATCTCATCCGGAGAGATATTTGAGAAATTTACTTATTGGATTTTAGATATTCACGTGTGATTACATCTGGATGAAATACGATCTGAACCTTCTGCCCGTCTTCTTGGCCCTCATGGAGGAGCGAAGCGTCACGCGCGCCGCCAGTCGTCTCGGCATCACGCAGCCCGCACTGTCGAATTCGCTGAATCGGCTGCGAGACATGCTGAAAGATCCGTTATTTATCCGGGAACGGTACGGCATTAGGCCGACACAGCTTGCCGAGGAGATCGCGCCGACGATCGAGGCGGCGTTGGCGAAGCTCGACGATCTCGTCGTCCACCAGCAGGATTTCGATCCGGCAAGCGCCGAGCGCCTATTCCTAATCGCGCCGAATAGCTACGTGGAGCTAGTCTTGATGCCAGCACTGGTGTCGAGGCTCCGCGAGGAAGCCCCCGGGATCAAGCTTCGTATGACACCCTTCGGCAACGATCTTGCCGAGACAGGAGTGATTTCGGGGACGACTGCCATGGTGCTCGGAAGGGTCATAGACCCACCCGATAACCTCGTTGTCCAACATTTGATGGACGACGGCCTCGCCTGCATCGTGCGGAAAGACCATCCAGATGTTCGTGATAACCTGACCCGTGGGCTTTACGAGCGCTTGAAGCATGTCAACGTCCTGCCACCCGGGCGAATTCGCGCCGGTGTTTTCCAGGCCTTGGGACAGCAGAACGTCAAGCGCGAGGTTGCTGTTTCCGTCACCCACTTCCTTTCAGTCCCAGACATGATCGCCGTCACAGACTATTGCGCGACGCTCCCTCGCCTGATTTGTCGCGGTCTCGAGCGTGATCCTCGCTTGAAGGTTATTCCGGCCCCTGTTGATCTAGGAACATTTCCGGTCGAGATGGCCTGGCATGTGCGATATCGTCATGACCCAGCACACAGGTGGCTCAGAGGCGTGGTCAACGAACTTGCAAAAAATGTTGCTGCGATGTGACAGTTGAAAGCCGGGCGAGGCGGGCGGCTCGGCTAGGCCCTTCAAAGCATCGGATCGGCGATCTAGTTCGTTGTCAGGAAATTATGATGGGCCCCCTGCGAAACTCAAAACGATATCAGCCCCTGGTCAGCCGATGACCGATCGTGCGTGCGCGGGTTAGCCGCCAAGCTCGCGGAGATCGCGGCAGCCACTCAGCCCAGCTGAGCTCCGCAGTTTGTGAATGCTTGCTCGGCAGCACTGAAACGTCCCGCTTTTGCGTCCCTTATCATTTTTCATCAATCACCGGCGCGGGGCTTCGATCTACCGAAGGCGTTGCAGTTCACATGGCGATTTATGCAAAAGGCGCATGAATTTCATGCGGGAATGTCGTTTGTGGATATTTCTGAAGCGTCCATCATGGACTGAGAACATGAAAGCTCAAAAGAGCTCGGGGAGCGACGAATGAAAACTCTGCCGTCACTTGACGTGGAATCGCTCGTGATCGTGCGATCGCGAGGGATCGGCTCAAAGGTATTGGCAGGCGTCTGCATAGTCTTGCTGCTGTTGCTCGTCAGAGCCTTCTGGCAGGGAGACATCGCATGGAGTGTTGTGTCCGACAATCTATTCGCTCCCACGATTCTGGGCGGCGTTGCCAACACAATCATCATGACCGTCTGCTCCATGATACTGGGCATTGCACTTGGCGTTCTAGCAGCGGTCATGCGAATGTCCGAGAACACGGTCTTGCGCACCATCTCGATCGGCTATGTCTGGTTGTTCCGCGGCACGCCAGCACTCCTGCAGCTTTTGCTTTGGTTTAACCTCGCCCTCATTTTCCCCAACATCGGCATCCCCGGATGGTTTTCGGTCCAGACGGTGACCGTAATGACGCCATTCGTGGCTGCGGTCCTTGGCCTTGGGATCCAGCAAGGAGCCTACACTGCCGAGGTGGTGAGGGCTGGTATCCTTTCGATCGATAAAGGTCAGATGGAAGCGGCGCAGTCCATTGGCATGACAAAGCTGCGCGCGACGCTGAAGATCGTTCTCCCGCAGGCAATGCGCGTGATCGTTCCTCCTATCGGCAATGAAACGATTGGCATGGTGAAGCTGACGTCGCTAGCAAGCGTCATTCAATATTCCGAAGTACTAAGAAGTGTTGAGGACGTTTACTACGCGAACTCACGCGTCATCGAGCTCCTGATCGTAGCGACCGCTTGGTATCTGATCGTGGTCACGGCCCTCAGCGTCATCCAATTCTATATCGAGCGCCACTTTTCAAAAGGGTGGGGCCGGCGGACATCGACGGGCACAAAAGCCAACAAGCCAGCTTTGGTCGAGGAGGTAGGTTGATGGACCCGATTATCAAAGCCTGCGGCCTACAGAAATATTTCGGTAACTTTCATGTTTTGAGGGATATCGAGTTCGAGATCAAGAAGGGTGAGGTCGTCTGCATCATCGGGCCATCCGGCTCCGGAAAAAGCACCTTCCTGCGCTGCATAAACCAGCTCGAGCAGATCGATGCCGGCTACATCGCGGTTGATGGAGAGATCGCCGGATACCGTCGTGACGGAAACCGTTTGTTCCCCCTTCCCGACCATGAGGTCGCCCGCCAGCGCCAAGCAGTGGGGATGGTCTTCCAAAAGTTTCATCTGTTTCCCCACAGAACTGTGCTGAAAAACATCATCGAAGGTCCGGTCGGAGTTCAAAGGCGCCCTCGTCAAGAATGTGTTGCGGAAGCGCGTGCCCTTCTCACGCGAGTAGGGTTGGCCGACAAAGCTGACGCCTATCCGGGCGAGCTATCTGGCGGCCAGCAGCAGCGCATAGCAATCGCTCGAGCGCTAGCCATGAAGCCGAAAGCGATGCTCTTCGACGAACCGACATCCGCCCTGGATCCCGAGCTCGTGGGTGAGGTCCTCGGTGTCATGAAAGAGCTCGCGGCATCCGGAACCACAATGATTGTCGTGACCCACGAGATAGGCTTCTGCAGAGAAGTGGCTGACCGCGTTCTATTCATGGACGGCGGTGCGATCGTCGAGAGCGGCACGCGAACGGAACTATTGGACAATCCAAAGAATCCCAGAGTGAAGAACTTCATTTCTGCGGTTCTATGACGCCATTCAACAACAGCCTATCCAATGGAGGAGAAAACAATGAAACGCATACACATGACCATCCCAGCCGTGCTTCTATCCCTAGTTGCATCCCACGTCTCTGCAGAGACCAGCCTAAACCTGCTCAAGGATGGTGAAATCCGCATTCTCAGCAACCCGATCTATCCGCCTATGGAATACATCAATCCAGAGACCGGCGTGATCGACGGCTTCGACGTTGATCTAGCGAATGCAATTGCCAAAAAGCTCAATCTTGAGACCGTATTCGTTCCTGCTGCCTTCCAGCAATTGCAGAGCAGCCTTCAGACCGGCCGTGCCGACATGATCATCTCAGGGATGAGCGACAACCCGAAGCGTCAGGCCAGCATGGACTTTGTCGATTACCTGACCAGCGGTCCAATTCTCTTCACGGTCAACGCCAACGCCGACAAATACAAGCAGGCAACCGACCTTTGCGGGAAGTCCGTTGCAGGCAGCCGCAGCACTTCGTTCGGCGAGAACGTAAAGGACTGGAGTGCGGCCAACTGCGAAGCCAAGGGCAAACCCGCCATCAAGTTTGAGGGGACCGAGGATTCAAACGCTGCGCGCCTCGGGATGAAGCAGGGACGCTATAACGCTGTCGTCCAAGGCATCGAAACGATTGCCTACCAGATGAAAATCGAACCGGGCACCTACACGATGGTCGGAGACCCGCTACTCAGCAACGACGTGTTCGGCATGGCTTTCAAGAAAGAGAATACAGCACTTCGCGATGCCGTTGCTGGAGCTCTCGATGATCTCATCAAAGACGGCACCTACGCCGAGCTCCTTAAGAAGTGGGGGCTTGTTCACAATGCAGTGGCGAAGGCCGTCGTGAACGGCGTCAAGTAAGCGATCTGGGAGTGTTGCCTGAGCGGCACTCCCTATCCTCCAGCAAGAAACTTTGGACCGGACGCTGGCGCGCTCCGGAATGCCATCGTGCATCTAAAACATGAAATGCGATCTCAAATGTATGGCACGCCCGCAAGTATTTTTCCTGAATATCATCCGCGATGGCCGGACGGTCGGCAGTCGGCCGTAGCCTTGGCGTTTGATGTCGACGGACCGACCGGCGACGCGATGCTCGATGGATCGCTGTTGTCAAATCCGCGCTACTTCACGCAGGGCGCCTATGGCCCGTGGCGGGCGTTACCTCGTTTGCTGGATCTGCTTGCCAGCTATGACCTACCGGCAACCTTCTTCGTGCCGACCTGGATCGTCGAGCACTGGCCTTCACAATGCGAAGCCATCCTGAAAGGTCCGCATGAGATCGCCTACCATGGCCACTATCACGAAGTTTTCATCGATTGCAGCCGACAGCAGCAGCTCGATATCATGGAGCGTTCTCGTGCGATTTTTCAGGCGCGCTTGGGCGTGACGCCAATTGGGTTTCGCACACCTTCCGGCGACTGGGGAGCAGAAACTGCCGAGATCCTCCACGATTTCGGCGTGATCTATTCCAGTTCAATGCGGGGCGACGATCGACCCTATTTTCATAGAACACTTCACGGGCGCGGTTTGGTCGAGATTCCCGGTCGCTGGGATATAGATGACTACACCGCCCTCGCCTATAGCGAAGACCCAGACTTTCCAATCGGGCTCGATCGAATTTCGAGCTATGCGGATGTACAGAGTAATTGGTGCGCCGAGTTTGAGGGCTATCACCGAGAAGGCCTTTGCTGGACAACAATCCTGCATCCGAAAGTCTGCGCCAAGCCAGGACGCTTGGGCATTCTCGAAGGTCTGTTCCGAGCCATCTCCGAGCATGGAAATAGCGTCTGGACAACTCGCTGCTCTGAGATCGCGAAATGGTGGATTGAGCAAAATCCCGAGGCATCGGCGTGATGAACGAGCCTTCAAAAAACCCTTGGCCTCATGGCAAAAGTTCTGCTGCGATCATTTCCGTCATATTCGACGACGGCTTGGATGCGATTGCAGAAGCACCTGATCTCGCAAATCGAAGCAAGAGTCTTTCGGTGTGGCAGTACGGCGCCCGCCGTGGCATCGAACGTCTTTGTAAGAGCTTTGCAAGCTTTGATGTCAGTGCCAGTTGGTTTGTTCCCGGAGTCGTCGCTCAAAGACATGAACAGCTTTTGCGTGATGTCGTATCGTTCGGCCACGAACTGGAAAGCCATGGCTGGAATTTCGAGAGATACGAAGATTTGGACGCCTCCCAGGCGTTGAATATCCTGCGCCAGAGCCGTGATGCTGTGAATGCGATATCAACGCAGCCGGCAACCGGCTTCAGATTGCCGGCTGGCAACTGGCCCCGGCGCTTTGATCGTCTCCTTGTGCAGGCAGGCTTTTCCTGGTCGGCATCGCTGAATGGCGACGACATTCCGTACAAACATCAATCCGGCCTCGTAGAGATCCCCGTCCACATCGAACTTGAGGATCGCCCCTACTTCCAGTTCAATTTCACCCCGGCTTTTCCGAAAGGATTGGGGCGAATCCCATCGTACGAGGGAGTCCTTCGCAACTGGATTTCGGAGTTCGATGCCTATCGCAAATACGGCCTATGTTATGTGATCCAACTTCGACCGGAATGGACCGGAACCCCTGGTAGGATTGCTTTGGTCGACGGCCTGCTGCGTCACATCTGCAAGTTCGATGACGTATGGCTGACGACTGCGGCCGAGGTCGCGCGATGGCATGCCGAACACGGCGCGAGCACGCCGAGAGACCACCCAATCAATGTCCACAATACCTACGTGGAGGAGGAGCAGACTCATGAGCGGTAACCGGACGCACGCTCTTGCCTCGCAATTGTGCTCGGTGGAATTCGATGCATTCCCCTATCGCACAGTGCACAAGGCGAAGCTTCATATTCTCGACACTCTGGGTGCGGCGCTCGCAGGCTCCTCATCCGTAGAGACCAGGGCGGTTCTAGATAGTTTCGACGTGCGTCCTCGAGACGGAGGATCGGCGATTTGGGGCAAATCGCTACACGCTGATCCGCGCACCGCCGCCTTCATTAACGGCATCTCAGCACACGCTTTCGAACTCGACGACAGCGGCGGATGTGATCATTCAGGTGCCGTTGTCCTCCCCGCGGCCATAGCCGCACTGAGCCAGCAGAGGGTGTCGTTCAATGGACGCCGTCTCCTCCGCAGCATTCTGCTTGGCTACGAGGTTGGCCGGCGGGTTCTGGAGGCGGTTGGCAGCTATGAAGAGCATAACGGTCTTGGCTGGCACTCCACTGGTACCTGCGGCCCGTTTGGCGCTGCCGCCGCAGTGGGAGCAATCCTGGATCTGGATGTAGATGCGATGGCGTCCGCTTTGGGCAACGCTTGTTCATTCGCCGGCGGCACTTGGGCATTCATCCACAACGGAAGCTCGGCTAAGAAACTTCATGCAGGTCGAGCTGCAGAGGGCGGTTTGCTGGCCGCATACCTTGCCAAGCAGGGTTTTGAGGGCCCTGATAGCGTGTTTGAAACGGGACGCTGGGGCAGCTTCCTCGAAACCTTCGGAGGAAAGAAAGGCGACCCCGAGCTACTCACACGCAATTTTGGGGCGCAATGGCGACTGGACCGGTGCTCGATCAAGCCACATGCGACGTGCCGTGGCACGCATGCGGGGATCGACGCGCTGGATATATTGATGCAGCAGCATGGTTTGACACGAGACGATATCGAAAGTCTTGAAGTCGAAATCAGTGACTTCCAGTTCGGCATGTGCGGCGGCAAGACGATAGAAGCACGGGCGCAGGCGCAAATGAGCCTTCCTTATGCTCTGGCTGCGCGACTTCACTACGGCAAGGTATTTCTCGCCGAACTGGAACAGAGCGCCTGGTCCGCCCCTGAAATCCGCCCGCTACTGGATCGAATTTCGGTCACCGTCGATCCGTTGATGAAAGACGAGGACGAACCGGCCATCACGATCATCACCCGAAGCGGGGACAGGCATCGCTTAGTCGTAGAATTTCCGCTGGGAGGCCCTCAAAATCCCCTGAGCGACGAGCGGATCATAGACAAGTTTGACGCACTCGTAGCGGGCATCCTGCCTTCCGAGAGGATTGACGCTCTGCGCGATTTTGTTCTCGACTTGGAGAACCAGGCCGATGCCCGGGACCTTCTCCGCATTCTTCAATAGTGCCTTGCAGGCAGATCGTTGATCTCCAGATAGAAATGATGAGATGAAAAACCAGACAGACGCGACATGGTCGCCCCTTTTCAAGGAAGCCAACTCGAAGGACTTCCAGGATTTCCATGAGTGCCTGGACCAGGACAAGCGCATCGCACTGCACGATGTCGTCGGCTCCAGGGTCCACGCCGCGATGCTTGCTCGCGCCGGCATCATTACTTCCGAGGAAAACCGACAGATCCAGGGTGGCCTCGATCTGATTGCCCAGGAAATGCAATCCGGCATGTTCGACTGGAGAACTGAGCTCGAGGACGTCCACACCAATGTCGAAAATCGTTTGACTGGTCTTATTGGCATTGCCGGAAAGAAGCTCCACACAGCCAGGTCCCGCAATGACCAGGTGGCGACGGATATCCGCCTTTATGCACGCGAGCAGTTGGATCTCCTGGCGCTTGACCTAAAGGCCCTGATCCGCGCTTTCGTCGATCTTGCCGAGAAGAATGTCGACGCGATCATGCCAGGGTTCACCCATTTGCAAGTGGCCCAACCCGTTACGTTTGGGCACCACCTGATGGCCTATGTTGAGATGTTCTTACGCGATCTCGACCGCGTCGAGGCAGCGCGCCAGCGCCTTAATGTATCGCCGCTTGGAGCTGCTGCCCTTGCTGGAACCGGATTTCCCATCGATCCTGCATACAGCGCCTGTGAGCTCGGCTTCTCCGCCTCATTTGCCAATTCGCTCGATGCGGTTTCGGACCGGGATTATGTCGTCGATATTTGCAGCGCGGGCACCATCATCATGGGCCACCTGTCTCGCTTCAGCGAGGAAGTTATCTTGTGGTGCACGCCAATGTTTGACTTCATCGAGGTTGGCGACCAGTTCTGCACCGGCTCTTCGATCATGCCTCAGAAGCGTAATCCGGATCTGGCCGAACTCGTCAGAGGTAAGGCTGCCCGTGCCATCGGAAACCTGGCTTTCGCGGCCTCCCTCATGAAGAGCCAGCCACTCGCCTTCAACAAAGATCAGCAGGAATCGAAGCCTCCGCTGACGGATACACTGGAGACCGTGCGAGGTGCCGTCAGAGTGACCGCTCAAATGATCCCGTCGATTGTTGCGAAGCGTGACAGAATGCTCGCCGCCGCCAAGATGGGTTTTTCGACGGCCACCGACCTTGCCGACTATCTGGTTCGTCTAGGAATGTCGTTTCGCGATGCACACCACGCCGTCGCCGCGATCGTGGGAGCGGCACGTGATCGTGGTTTGTGGACGCTTTCGGATCTTTCGTACGCCGACATCCAAGCTCTGGCACCGATGGCCAGGAATGATGTATTCGATATCTTGAGCGTCGAAGGCTCTGTTGCGAGCCGCGATCACAGGGGAGGGACAGCACCTCGACGTGTCAGCGAAGCAGTCAAAGCTGCGCGTTTGACGGTCGGCTAAGTGCATGTTGCCATTCGACCCGCATGCTTTAAGGCTTCTTTTCTCATAATCTGCGACGGGGCTGTTACATGGAGCCGAGATTCGATCAAAGCAGGCTGCCGCCGCTTCAAACGCTTCAGACGTTTTCGGTGGTTGCCGAGACGGGAAGCTTCACGGCTGCGGCGTCCGAGCTCAATCTCAGTCAAAGCGCGATCAGCAGGCAGGTTCAGCAGCTCGAGCACTACTTCGGCTGCAGCCTGTTCGAACGACATACACGAAAGGTAGCCTTGACGGAACGCGGCATGGCGCTGATCCCGATCGTCGACCGGATGCTTGCCTCCTTAAGAGCGTCGTTCGAGGCGACGCGTTCGACTGTTCGATCTCTGACCGTGCGAATGCCGCCAACCTTTGCGCGAAGATGGTTTCTCCCGCGTCTTCCAGATCTCCATGCTCATGACAGCACCCTCAACATCAACATTGATACGGCGTGGTTTCTGCGCCCGACGTTTTCGGTTGGCGATATCGACATGTTGATAACTTATGGCAATGGAAATTGGCCTGGAATGGATGTCTTGCTGCTCTTGAGTGAGCGACTGACACCGATGTGTTCCCCACAACTATTGCCGGGCCTTGGCGATCCGCCGGCCGTCGGAAAACTTCAGGACTGCGTGCTCCTTCACTCGAACCCGCGTCACAGCGATTGGACACTCTGGCTACAGGCGGAGGGCTTCTACTCATTCAATGCGGCTCGCCATCAGGCATTCGATACCCAGGATTTTGCCTTGACCGCTGCAGCCAGTGGCTACGGCGTGACCATCGGTGATCTTGCCTTTTCCGGTCCAGAGCTGCAGAGCGGTGAACTCGTGACACCGTTCGAACGCGTGGTAGAGAGTGGCTACGGATACTATGCCCTTTGGCCCGCCCGGAGCGATGCCCGTCATAAGGTCAAGGATTTTGCCGACTGGCTTAAGCAGTCATGTGGGGCACCGTGACACGCCAAGTGCCTTTCACATGAAAATCAGGTTTCCATTCAGTGACAATTTATGAGATTTCAGCTTTTGGCGCCGCACTCTGCTGGGCGCTTGCAGGCTTATTGTCGGCCAAACCCGCCAGGTATTTCGGCGCAATGCGTTTCAATTTCCTGAAGCTGATATTCGTGTCGCTGGTCCTGTTGATCGACGTCCTGCTGACCGGCAGCTGGAGGCAACTATCCTTGGGCAATGGGGCGCCGTTGGTGCTTTCGGGACTTATAGGGATCTTTGTTGGCGACACGATTCTCTATAGCGTGCTGAACCGTCTGGGCCCACGACGCACCGGCGTGCTGTTTGCGATGAACGCGCCGATGAGCGTCGTACTTGGGTGGGTTTTTCTGGGTGAGACGATCTCGTTGATCGCTCTGTCCGGAATAGCACTGGTCACCATTGGGGTCATGATTGCCATCCTCTATGGTAAGCGATCTAACCGGCATCACCCTTGGGAAGCCGTCCAAGGGCCGCTGCCGATCGCAATAGGGCTCGGCCTGATCGCGGCTCGGCCTGATCGC
>NZ_JBFUAL010000047.1:0-16438 GCF_056406295.1 Rhizobium sp. P1_C7 | reverse complement strand
TTTGGATCTGAAGGGCACTTCCCCCGCCAGATCCGCTTGCCGTCCTCCCGGATCGAAATCGCGGTATCTTTCAATGAAACATCAAGCCCAATATACTGGTTCACGGTTGCCTCCATCCGATGTTTGGGCCCGGTTCCAATCGAGAGCCCGTTTTTCCATCTTATCGGGGGCAACCACCCTCGCCAGCCCAAAAAAGCCAGGGCGATCGCGCCGCGATTACTCCATGTTCGAGAACCGCGGTCCCAAATGTGCCCTGCTCGTCTATATCGATGACGCCACCGGCAAGCTCCTGCATCTTCGCTTTGCCGGATCGGAGAATACGTTCGACTATCTGCATGCGACGAAGGCCTATCTGCAGCATTGGGGCAAGCCGCTGGCCTTCTACAGCGACAAGCACGGCGTTTTCCGCTCCACGCATGCGTCCGAGAAGGACCGGACCAGCGGACTGACGCAGTTCGGTCGAGCACTTTATGAGCTGAACATCGACATCATCTGTGCCAACATCCCGCAGGCCTAGGGCCGTGTGGAACGTGCCAACCAGACATTGCAGGATCGGTTGGTCAAGGAGTTGCGGCTTCGCGGCATTGATACGATCGAAGCTGCCAATGCCTATGCGCCTGAGTTCATTAGAGATTTCAACACTCGTTTCGGCAAGCAACCACGCAATCCGAAGGACATGCACCGGCCGCTGGCCGAGCATGAGAACCTCGATGGCGCCATGTGCCGCAAGGAGGTGCGCACGCTGTCGCAATCCCTGACGCTGCGCTACGACAAGGTGCTGTTCATTCTCGATCCAACCGAGATTTCCAGGCCATTGGCTGGCCAGAAGGTGATTGTCTGCGATTATCCGGACGGTCGGCTCGAGATCATGCACGAGAGCTTTGCCCTGCCCTACAGGACGTTCGATACGTTGCGCTCGATGCATCGTGCCGAGTTCGTCGACAACAAGCGGCTGGACGACATGCTGTCGATCGTCGCCGAGATGCAGGCCGGACGCGAACAGCAGCGTAGCAAGAACGGCCCACGCCGCACCGGCCAGACGGATCATATGTTCGGAATACCGGATGGCAGCCAGAGCAACGGCTATCAGAAGCGTGGCCGCAAGCCGGGGCCGAGGACGGATTTCATGAATGATCCGGCGGTGATTGCGCGGCGAGAGAAAGCGTTATTGAGGCAGCCAGCGGCGGAATAAGATCGTCAATGCACGCCAATGTCGCTTTGGGTATCCGATTCCAACTGCAGGCAAGCTGCCCAAAGTGGCGTCTTGTGGAGGGATCCGTCCTGCAGAAGAGTGAGCCCCTCTCGTGCCTCATAGAGCAAGCCGAGCCAGCATAAGCGTTGGAAGACGCCATACTGAAGGTCGGATTTCAACTCCCAAGCTTCTATGGTCATTTCGGTGTCCGACAGAGGCGCCAGGTCTGGATAGAGGATCTTCACAACGTCCATTGGCGTGCAACCTTCTCTGGCCTTGATATTGAGAAGATTGAGGAACATGCGCCACCAGCGCAAGCGCGCTCGGACCTCCTCTTCCCGCTCGGTGGCGTGGACATACGAATAGAGATAATCCGTGGCGACCAGATCGAAGAAGGCTTGCGGGTTCACCAAAAACTCCCGGCCGCGTCTGGTTGGCAGCAGCACATCCTTTTTCCGGCGAAGAAGCTTCAGATGACGGGCCATGTCGCGCACGACCCAAAGCGGCGGCATGTCGCTTTCATTGAGTACTTTGTTCATGCTGTAGAGGTCCTCGGCTGTGAATCCTGGCCAGAGGAAGTGCACAGCGGCCCAATGCACGAACTTGCGGTTCATGGCGCCGGTCGCCGTCAATCCTATGCCGCCCTCACCGTCAGCATAGGCAACCGAAAGAAGCATGCCGCGCAGAAGTGGTGACAGCGCGGCGACATCGACGTCACCTTGCAGGTTTATTTCCGGAAGCATCGTGCGGCTTTGATCCCCAACTGCGCCATGCAAGTGCCAGCGAGTATCGAGCGGTAAAAGAACAATTGCTAGTGAGAAAGCTAAAGCCGAAGGGGAATGTTATCACCAGCCCCCGCTCCGCCCTTGCAACCCGGCCCGGCCGGATCGGGGGCTGACCGACGGTGCTAGTCTCGCGTTTCTAACTGGCTGATCCCCTACCCTCTAATCGGCGATGATGCAGTTGGAATGGAATCTCCAAAAAAAAGGTGCACGGCAATGACGCCCCTCCCGTCACGGCTCTTGACCCAGACGAGGCGGAACTCGAAATGAAGGTAGCTGCCCTGATGCAAGCGCTTGTCACCGTCTGCGGGCCGAGCGAACGCGCCAACGCGACCATTGTCGCCGATGCCAAGCGCAACGCATTCGCTGCCCTATCGAAGGCGTCAGGCAACCGCATCTTTGCTTCCGGACTGCGCATCAATTTCGAAACCGCGAGGAAGATGGGAAAGAGGGCCTTCTGTGATCCCAATCGCCAATTGATGGCGGAATGACGGGAGGCGATGGCTATTGCAGCGTGGGTTATGGGGTCAAGCATGAGTGATTTTGGATGCGCTTGTCGCCTGCCTTTCTGCTTATCGCGCCTTTCGGCAATGACGACAGTCGAAAGCGCTTCTCGCATGACAAGGCGCTGAATCGGGTATAGCTTCGCGGCTTGGGTCGAGAACTGCGTTTTGGACCTGGACGGTTTACCGGTCCGGGTCTCATCACCGAGCGTATTGTCGCACCCGGCCGCGGACAAATAGTCTCGTACGCACGTCTGCAGGTCTTTTCAAAGGACTGCTCGGACCACACCCTCAACGGAGTACGGCATGCGAGGAGCAACGCGCGGGGCGATGGCGATGCTATCGAAAGTCTGGACGCATTTTCGCGTCGCGTTCGCCTATCGCATGCCTTTCGTTGCTGTGCATCTCTCAGTCCGACTGATCGCCGCTGCATTGTTCGTGCCGATGATCGGACTGCTATTCGGCATTGTCGTCAGTCTCTCCGGCCGCAGCGCCATGACGGATCAGGACATTGCGCGGCTCCTCATGACACCGGCTGGCGCTATCGCCGCCCTCGCCGCTCTTACGCTTGGCATCGCCGCAGCGGCGCTGGACATCGCCCTGATGACGTACACGCTCGCCATACGAGAGCAGCATGCCCTGCCAGCGATCCGGCGGGGGCTTGCCTTCGTCGTCCCGCGTTTTTCGTGCATAATCCGCTTCAGTCTCGGACTCCTCCTGCGCGTTCTCGGCATCGCGCTGCCGTTTCTCCTGGCGATAGGGGCTACTGCATATTGGACTTTGCGCGACCACGACATCAACTACTACCTCACCAACCTCCCACCACAGGCCCTGTTCGCGGCCGGCGTCATCGCGACCCTGGCTACAATCATGGGCATGGTGCTGCTCTCAAAGTTGACCGACTGGGCCTTCGCGTTGCAACTCGTCGTCGGGCAAGGGGTGCGACCATGGAAAGCCTTCAAAGAGAGTGCCGCGCTGCTGCAGGGACGGAAGTTGAGCATTTTCGGGCAGACTCTCGTCTGGATTACGCTGCGCATGATTATGGTCGCCACGATCGCGGCGACATTTGGTGTGATAATCGGAGCGATCCCCTCGTTTTTGGCTGATGGCTTACGGTGGATTGCCGGACTGACCTTCTTCTTCCTGCTGGTCTGGGGAGTGATGAATGCCGTCGTCTCGGCGCTGTCGAACGGTGCCCTGGCACAGCTCCTGCGGTCGGAATTTCTCGAGGCGACGGGACAGGAAGGTGTCCCCGCAACTGCTGCTGTTGGCGTTGGCTTTTCGGGCCGCAGGGTGCCGCTTTGGATCATTCTTTCGCCGGCGTTGGCCTGCGTCGCAGCAGGGCTCGTCCTGACAAATGGTTTGCTCACGCGGATCGGTTCGCCGCAGACGGTCGAGATCATTGCTCATCGTGGCGCGGCTGGCGAACGACCTGAAAACACCATGGCGGCCGTCCTCAAGGCGATCGATGATGGTGCCGACTGGGTGGAGATCGACGTCCAGGAGAGTGCCGACGGCGAAGTCATTGTCGCCCATGACAGCGATTTCATGAAGTCGGCGGGGATCGAACTGAAGGTCTGGAACGCGACGATGACCGATATTGCCGGCATCGACGTTGGCAGTTCGTTTGATCCAGCCTATGCGGCCGAACGTACACCGACGTTGCGCGAGGTGCTCTCGGCCGCGCGTGGAAAGTCGCGTGTCATGATCGAACTGAAGTACTACGGACACAATGTCGACCTGGAGGACCGCGTTGCCCGGATTGTCGAGGAGACAGGGATGGCTGACAAAATCGCCGTGATATCGCTCAAATTGCCGATGGTTGAGAAAATGCGGAGCCTGCGCCCAGTGTGGCGAACCGGAATTCTGGCCGCAAGAGCAGTCGGCGATCTATCGAAACTCGACACCAACATTATCGCCGTAAACGTAGGGCAGGTCTCGGTCGGTTTGAGCGAACGGTGCAAAGCCAACGGAAAGCTACTCTACGTCTGGACGGTCGACGAGCCCGTGACAATGTCGCGGATGATTTCAATGGGGGTGGACGGGCTTATCACCAACAAGCCCGCGTTAGCGCGGCAGGTGATTGAGCGGCGAAATGCCTTGTCGGTGCCTGAACGCCTGCTTCTGTGGGTAGCCGACAGCTTCGGGATCGGCAGTTTCCGCCTCGTCGCAAACGAGCGGGACGCCTGAGCGATCCGTCAGTGCGCCCAATACTTCATTCTTGGATTGACCACGAGGTAAAGTTGGCGCAACTCCTTTTGGGGCAGGAGTGGCTGCCGCCACTAATCCGCATTTCCCCCATCCGCTAAGACCGTCTGACAGAGTTGGAGGCTAGCAAACACGGCAAATGCTCTATTGCGGTCGCACAATCGGAGCGAAAATCTTGGTCAGCCGCAAACCCATCGACCTCAAGGCCATCTGCCTCATGGTCGGCGTCTGCCTCATCGGCGCTTTTTCAGCCGATCGGCCTGAAATCCACGACGGTTCTTCGCCGCGCCTGTGGTCCAGATCGCCTCAGGTCCGGCATCGCGGCCGCCTGCGTCTTCGCGCTCGTTCTGCCGCGCGGGCAGACGGTGGCGTTTTTCGGGAGAACGTGGTGTGTTCGATGGGCGCCACTTCGGCGATACGTCCAGTACCAGACGGGGTCCATTGCCTACATCAATCCGGGCCAGGCCTGTCTGTGACCTGCCGGCTCGAGCTCGTTAAAGATCGCCGCATCGCGAACCGAAGTATCACTCCCAACGATGCCGAGATAGGTATCGCCAACAACACGCCAATGAAGCCGAATAGCCAGCCAAAAGCGAACAGCGCAAACATCATCCAGACCGGGTTGAGATTGACGCGACGACCGATGACGCGTGGCGATAGCACGTAGTCGGCAAGTATTTCTCCGACGACAAAAGTGCCCGCCACCACGGCGACGGGTACCCAATTCGGCCAGAACTGAGCCATCGCAACGCACGTCGACACAAAGATGCCGGTGGCGGCACCCAGATAGGGAACAAAACTGATGAGGCCCGCGGCAATGCCGATCAACATGGCATGGTTGAGTCCGACGAGGCTTAAGGCTGTCGCATAAAGCACGACAAGCGCGAGACAGATGATAATTTGCCCGCGCAGGAAGGCAGCCACCGTTTCGTGGATTTCCCGCCCAAGCGCCCGGATGTCGTCGCGATACGGCGGGGGAAACCAGCCATCGATCGTCGCAATCATTCGGTGCCAGTCGATGGTGAGATAGATGGCGATGATGGGCGTGACGACTAGGAGCGAAATAAGGGAAATCAAGGCACGTCCGCTCGACCATAGAGAGCGAAGGAAGCCATCGAGCCAATCGCTACCCATCGACTTGGCGACATCAGTGGACGATTGCTCGATGTGAAGCGCGCCACCCATGACACTGTGCAGCCAAGGGAGGCTTGCATTGGTCATGAGAGACTGGAGTCGTGTGATGTAGCGGGGAAACTCATCAACGAAAAACCTGACCTCGCCAATGAGGGCCGGAAGCATCACAAGAAGAAAGGCGATGAGACCCGCGATTAGCGGCAGGAGGACGCCCAGAGCTGCCAAGGAACGATTGATCCCGAACCGCTCCAATCTGTCGACCGCGGGAACGAGCAGATAGGCGAGCAATGCACCGACAACGAATGGTAGAAGGATTTGCCGTAATAGCACCAGCATCACAAAAGCGACTGCACAGACCACGATCCAGAACGCGGCTGGTCGCGCAATTCTCATCGACGTTCTCCGCACGTTCGGTTTCCAGCCCAAATGCTGGTTTCGCTGTTGCCGTTCCCGGTGCGCAGATCCTCGAATTCGAAGGAGGTGGCGGCGGGTGGGGATAGCAATTCAACTTGCATCAAACTTGCAAAGGCGATCTCGCCATCGGCAATGTAATGGTCGACCTTTTCTGGTCTGCAAACGTCACAATGTCACTATCTAATTGATTTTGCAATAGTTTATAATGGGTATGGGATAATGCTAGCAATCTGTACGCGAATTGCCCCGGATTCGGTAACCTTGGTCCCGGCTACTAAGCGTTCACACACATTCATGTGCCGTTTCGGAGGGAGCCGGCGAAAGCACTCCGCGTGCTTAAGTGATCAGCGCGGATAGGCCACGACCGAGTTCCTGCGCACTAAGGCGATTTCCGATGCCCGCCTCAGGGAAAGCAATATCCACTGGGTGATCCTCAAGCCCGGCCTCGTCATTTCGCCGTATGCCTATGGCGGCACCGCCCTTCTGCGCATGCTTGCGTCCTTCCCGCTCGTCCGTCCTATCGTACACGGAGACGCCACGGTGCGGTCTGGGAGCGATGCTCCGCTTCCCGCGCGAGTGGCTCCTTCTGTCCAACATGCTGGGGACGATGTCGGTGCTGTTCATCCTGCTGCTGATGCAGCACCTCAGGTGAAAGTCGACGAGCTCATCCGCTCGAGCGCCGCTGCCCGCAACGACCTAATCTCCGTGCAGCGGCGGGAGGCCCAAGAACTCGAAGCGATGATTCAGGATCGTAAAGAGAACACCTGACCGGCCTCGCGGGCCTCCGCCTTGTCGTCGGCGACGTCCTCACCGCACTCGGCTTTCTCGGCGAGCGTCTTGCTCATTTCTCGGAGCTGGGCTTCGTCGAGCTTTTCTATGGCGACAAACTTGTTTTGCGCCTGCGACGTCAGGATCAGCTCGTCGAGCTTCGCCTGCAGCGCTTTGCCGGGACGATCCAGGGCTTTTGGGCAAGAAGCCAGGCGAGCGCCACTTGGGCTGGCGTCGCGCCATGCCGGTCTCCCACCGATCGGATCAAGTCGACCAGCGCCAACTGCATCAACATGAGGCTCCCGACCCACGAAACGATCTTCGCCTGGGAGTTCGAGAAGGATGATCGCGAGCTTCGTGTCGTGTAGAAGGGCAGCTTGCCTTCAACAACCTCGCCATGAGGCGCGAGGCGGCGCTGCGGGGCTTGGGGTAGCCTACATGCCGCGTCCTGGAGGACTGGTGCCGCCGTTTGGCGGCTACCATCTTAACTATCCGAACCGGCGTCACCCCTCTCCTGCCTTCGCGCTCGTGGTCGATGCTCCGACGATGACGAAGTGATCAACCGGCCGTGATTGAGAAGCCCGCCTTCTAACCGCATGCGGATATATGCGGCTAATCATCGCTCGCCCGGTCCGCTACTCTGCTCCGGAAGTCACCTTTCACGCGTCAGCGACGCTTGAGGCGAGCTCGGAGAGATCGATTGAAGAATGCGCTTGCGAATATGCTCCTGACAATCGGCATCGTGCTGGCGGCCTTGCCCGGCGCGGTATGCGCACAGTCCTTCCTGAATGCCGACAACGCAACCGGACAGTCCATCAATCGTCAACTGAACTGGACGGCCGTGCCAAAGCCGGGCAAGCTCGCAAGGATTCCCGAATGAAGAACGTAGAAGGCGCGGTCGTGAGCGCCGCGATCTCCGGGTTTGCTGTCGCACTGATCGGATGGCAGGTTCATGCGGAGCAGAACCGCACGACGTTCCCGGACATCGACAAGCTCATCCATTATACGACAGTCACGCGCGGGGATGTCACAGAGCACCTGATGACATCGCGAGAAGCGATCGAGGCCGTCAAGAACGGTCAGTCCGTGCCACTAAACACCCATGTCGTTCTCGTCGACTACCGCGAAGGCGAAGTCTTCCGCTATTTCGTTATGGAGAAGCGTGAAGGCTGGGGCGCGGATTATGACGAGAACCGCAGGACCGGAGACTGGCAGTTCCAGTGGTTCAAGCCGGACAAGACCATCAACATGGCGGAGAATACGGCACGCTGCCAGTCATGCCACACGTCGCGAGCAGACCGAGATTTCCTTTACAGTCACAGCGACATGCGGCGCTTCGAATTCGAATGATGCCGTTTCCCGTTCGCCTGTCTCTCCACCTCGTAGCCATCGGACTTCTGGTCTCGTGTCTTGCCTACTGGTGGCTCGACAATCGCGCCCATGAGGTATTTGGCACCCTGCTGTTCGCGCTGGTGATCACGCATGTCGTCATCAACCGTCGCTGGTACGTCGCCCTCTTTCGCGGCCGCTACACCATCGCGCGAAGCCTCAATACGGTGACGATCGCTGGTCTGGCGATTGCCATGGCCGTGATGCTTCTGACAAGTGTTCTCATATCCCGCAACGTCTTCGCATTCGCGTCCATTGACGGTGCCTTCGGCGTACGCGAGGTCCATATGTTCGGCGCCTACTGGATTGTGCTGATCGTCGCCATTCACCTCGGGCTCAGATGGGCAGTGGTGATGAGCGTCTGTCGACGAATGTTCGGAATCTCGAAACCTAACGTCCTACGATCCTCCCTGCTTCGGATCGTCGTTCTCATTCTCGCGGTCCTCGGCATCGAAGGCTACTTCGAGATGGCGTTTGGCACCAAGCTGCTACTGAACTATTCGCTCGACATGTGGGACTTCAACGAATCGGTCATCGGATTCTTCATGAACTACGTCGCCATCGTCGCTTTGATCGCTGCGCTCGCCTACTACGGTGTAACGCTGATCAAGCGGGTCGAACGGCGCCCAGAATAGTCGACCCAGAACATCACCAATGTGCGCCCCAACCGCGCGTGCGGATGTCTGAACGATCAAGCCGCCGGTTCGTTTTATAGGACACTTCATCTCACGCCGGCCACTCCGGCGAACGATCTCACCACTAAAGGAGCAACCTCATGAAGAAGCGTACACTCGGACAAGGTCTTGAGGTTTCGGCGATCGGCTACGGCTGCATGGGACTAAGCCATGGCTTCAATACCAACCTGCCCACCGACGAGGCGGTAAAGGTCATCCATGCCGCCTACGACCGCGGCGTCACGTTTTTTGACACGGCCGAGATCTATGGTCCCTTCGAAAACGAAAAGGTCGTCGGAGAAGCCCTTGCTCCGATCCGCGACAAGGTCGTCATCGCGACCAAATTCGGCTTCTCGTACGACCAGGCGTCACCCCGGATCGACTCCAATCCTTCCCGGATCAGGGAGGCCTGCGAGGGCTCGCTTAAGCGTCTCGGGATCGATCACATCGATCTTCTCTACCAGCACCGTGTCGATCCAAAAGTGCCGATGGAGGATGTCGCCGGGACGGTGCGCGACCTGATCGCCGAGGGAAAGGTCCGGCACTTCGGTCTATCCGAGGCCGGCGTCGATGCAATCCGCCGGGCCCATGCGGTCCAGCCGGTAACGGCGCTGCAGAGCGAATACTCCCTCTGGTGGCGGGAGCCTGAAGAAAAGATCGTGCCGGTTCTCGAGGAATTGGGCGTCGGGTTCGTTCCCTTCAGCCCGCTCGGTAAAGGATTCCTGACCGGGGCGATCGACGCCTCGACGTCGTTCGGTGAAGGCGACTTCAGAAACACCTCGCCGCGCTTCGCCGAGGAGAACCGCCGCGTAAACGTCGCCCTGGTCGAGGAGATCGGCCGCATCGCGGACAACAAGGGCGTCACCAAAGCGCAAATCGCACTTGCTTGGCTGCTCGCACAGAAGCCATGGATTGTTCCGATCCCCGGCAGCACCAAAATCGCTCGCGTCGTTGAGAACACCGGGGCCATCGAGGTGGATCTTTCTTTGGACGAGCTGCAGGAGATCAGCCGGGCGCTCGATGCCATCAAGGTGGTCGGAGAGCGCTACAACGCCAGCGCTCAAGCTGCGATCAACAGGTGAGAAGATCGGCCCGCTCGAGCGGGCCTTTTCGTTTCTTGGTCTTAAATTTGCAGGTTCAGTCGTCGTGCGACAGCGATACCGAGACTTCTCGGTAAGCGTCGATCTGTTTCTTGATGACCGCCAGGTTGGATTCGACCGCGTCGATTGCGTCTGCGCCTGCGACGAAACGGACAGGCAGTCTCTCGGAGTCCGACAGTTCTACGATCGCAGAGGCGAGTTTTGCCGGGTCGCCACCTTGCTTCCCGTCCATTGTCTTCCATGCGGCAACGGTCTGCGCGGTCCGTTCCGCATAGTCCGCGACGTCAAGCTTCGGCCAGATAGTCGACGCGTCCTCGACAAGGAGTTCGGTGCGGAAGAAGCCCGGCTCGACCGACATCGTGCTGATGCCAAACGGAGCGACGTCGTATCGCAAGGACTCCATCCAGCCCTCCAAAGCGAACTTCGACGCTGCGTATGCCACGACGAATTCCTGGCCTACGAGGCCAGCCGTGGAGGTGATAGTAATGACCTGACCGCTGCGCTGCCTGCGCATGACGGGTAGCACGGCGCGGGTCACGTTTAGAGGACCGAAGAAGTTTGTCTCCATCTGTGCGCGGAAATGCTCGTCGCTGATGTTCTCGAAATAGCCCGCATAGAAGTTGCCGGCATTGTTGACGAGGACGTCGATGCGGCCGAACCTTTCCACCGCTGCCTCTACTGCTTTCATCGCGGCCACCTGATCGGTGATGTCGAGGGCGACCGTCAGAAGATTCGGGTGGTTTCCGACCGCTTTTAAGACCTTGTCTGGATCGCGTCCCGTTGCGACTACGGAGTGCCCAGCGGCAATGGCCTTTTGGGCGATGTCGATGCCCATGCCGCGGCCCGCGCCGGTCACGAACCATACCTTGTTCTTCATCATAATTTTTCACGCTCCATCTTCGATCTTAGTTTGACAGTTCTCGTTGCGCCTGTTTGCTGGAATCGACATATCGTCCGTGCGGGATAACGTTGAAACGGCCATGCGTGACGTCGCCTCACCGGCTGTAGGCGAACGGTGCCAGCACGAAGCTCGCTGCAATCAAGTCGACGGCCAGTCGAACGTATAGCGAGATCCTCAAGGGACGTATGCTTCCATCCGGTCGGCCGTAAACCGGAAGTCGTTGTCCGCCTGGGAGCCGTGGCAAGATTGGCATCGTTCCGCGATGGCGGTTCTCTTTACCTTGCCCTCGATGTCGAACTGCTGAAAATGCCAGTCGCCCGTCCGCTGCTCCGAGGGGAAGTCGAGCCCCCAGAATAAGCCCTTCTCCATGACGAAGTATCCGGTGAGCTTGTAATCGGTCCAGATCCCGAGAACGAGGCGCGTGCCAGGCGGAAGCTCTTGCCCGGACTTCGCAATCGCCAGCGTCTCCGGCGTCGCGAATGCTTCCTCTTTCGACGAGCCGCGATCGTAGGTTGCGTAGAGAACGAACTGGTCGAAGTCCTTCGGGAACGCGGCGCGATTGACCTGCGCCATCGCCGAAGAACCGACGACCCATGAGAGCGCGACGGTGATCATGGCGCCCGATAAGGCGGTCTTGATCAAGCTCCAGGCGTGATATGGTGTCCGTGGCATCGGGAACCCTTTTATTCGATCAGAACAAGATTTGCGGTGGGCGGGCGCTTCCACGGCAGCCTCATTGATGTCGGCAAGAACCACGGAGGCGCCGCTTTCGGCGAAGGCCTGCGCGGCGGCGAAACCGATGCCGGAACTGGCTCCGGTCACGAGGGCGACCTGCCCTCGGAAGTCATAGGTGGGTTCAACGGAATATCCTTCGTAAGTTCCATCGCACGCCGTAGGCGGAGGGCCGTCGGCGTGTTGGGGAGACGAAACGCCCGACGGCGCGGCCTCAGGCGCTGGTGTCGACGAGTTCCATCTGCATCGGATTCATGCGTCCGCCATGGATGGTGATCTTCGACAACGCGGTTTCGATCTCTTGGAGATCGGCAGCCGACAGCTCGACCCGCAGGGCGCCCAGGTTCTCGTTGAGATGGTCGGCGTTGCGGGTACCGGGGATCGGCACGATGAACGGCTTCTGGGCGAGCAGCCAGGCGAGAGCGACCTGAGACGGCGTGGCGCCCTTCTTGGCGGCGAACTGCTTCAGGAAATCCACGATCGGCATGTTTGCGGCGAGATTTTTCGGGCTGAAGCGCTCGAAAGTCGTCCGGATGTCGGTGTTCGGATCGAGCTTGGCGCTGCCGTCCATGCGACCCGTGAGATACCCCATACCGACCGGCCCCCACGGAACGAAGCCGATGCCAAGCTCCTCACAGGCTGCGAGCACGCCGTTCTTTTCCACGCCGCGCTCCATCAGCGAATATTCGGTCTGCACGGCCGAGAGGGCCTGGACGGCATGTGCCTTGCGGATCGTCGTGGCGCTTGGTTCCGAAAGACCGAAGTGCAGCACCTTCCCTTGCTGGATCAGATCCTTGACGGCACCGGCGACGTCCTCGATTGGCACGCTCTTGTCGACGCGGTGCTGATACAGGAGGTCGATGTGATCGGTCCGCAAGCGCCTGAGAGACCCCTCGACCACTCGTATGATGCGGTCGGGCCGGCTGTCGAGACCAATCGTTCCGTCGAGCGCGAAACCGAACTTGGTCGCGATCTTCACTTCGTTGCGGATGGGCGCGAGCGCTTCTCCGACCAGCTCCTCGCTCGTGTAGGGACCATAGACTTCCGCAGTATCGAAGAACGTCACGCCGTTTTCGTGCGCTGTGCGCAGTGTCTTGACACCCTGTTCGATGTCGGCTGGAGGTCCGTAGTTGGCACTGATGCTCATGGCACCTGCGCCGAGTTCAGAAACTTCCAGCGATCCGAGTTTGCGCGTATTCATGGTGGTGGAGGTCTGTTGCCCAGCGGCCGCCGCCTGCTGCGAAGATCCTACCCATGCCATGGATGCAAGCGGCAAGGCCGCCCCCACGGCTGCGGTGCGCATCAGAAGTGCCCGACGCCTAAGTCCGGAATCCTGGGACGGGCGCTCGTTGTATTCGTTCATGGAAGTCTCCTGAGGTTGGCCGCCGCGGCTGTTGGCCTGCAGGACTTCGTCGCTGCGGCATGGACAAGCTTTCTGGCGGTGTTCACGGAGACGAAAGTAGTCGAAAAGCACTCTGTCGATTAGACAGCATTATCTGCATGACTTTAGAAATGGCGCTTCTGAATAGGCACCGTCAGGCTTTGAAGCGAAGAGCCTCGACGAGAAGAGCGAAGGCGGCCGTATGCTGGCGTCTGCTCGGGTAATAGAGGTGATAGCCCGCGAATGGCGGGCACCAGTCGTCCAACACCCTGATCAAGCGCCCCTCCTCAATGTAGCGCGCCACCTGGCTCTCGAACGTGTAGGCGAGCGCCAATCCATCCAGCGCCGCCTCCTCGAGCATCTCGCCGTCGTTGATTACCAGAGGGCCGTTCATCCGCACCTCGAGTTCCTCGCCATTGCGGGCGAACTCCCAGGCGTACAATCCGCCCCCCGTCGTCTGCCGATAGCTGACACCGAGATGGTCTCCGAGGTCGCGAGGCGTCTCCGGTATTTTGCGCTTCTCAAAATAGGCCGGTGAGCCGACGACCGCCATTCTGAGGTCGGGACCAATCCTCACGGCCACCATGTCCTTCTGAACCTGCTCTCCAATGCGAATGCCGGCGTCGAAACGGCTGGCGACGATGTCGGTCAAACCTTCATCGACGCTCAGTTCGACTTCGATGTCCGGATACTCCGACAGGAATTTTGAGAGCACGGGCCAGAGTACGCTTCGTGCGGCATGGCGGAACGTTGTGATCCGGATCGTTCCCGTCGGCTTGTCGCGCAGTGCCGTGACGGCGGCGACCTCGTTGTCGATGTGATCGAACGCGGGGCGAAGGCTTTTCAGCATCCGCTCCCCGGCATCGGTGAGCGATAGGCTCCTTGTCGTGCGGGAGATGAGCCGAACGCCCAAGCGCTGTTCGAGCATCCGGACCGAGTAGCTGAGCGCCGACTGCGAGAGGCCGAGCTTCGCCGCGGCCCGCGTGAAGCTCCCGGCTTCCGCGACGGCGATGAACGCCGCTAGATCGCTGAAGTCGCCATTTCTCATTTATCAATCCCATTTCTAACTTCATGCAGATTATAGCGCCAAATCACTCCGAGTTTTCTTCATTATCTCGTGCTTCAAGAGCCGAAGGCCTGCCACTGCGGCCAGCTTGAAGCCAAGTCGCTCGCGCAGTTTAAGTCCCCAACTCTTGAGACTGCTCTCGGTCCTGGCACTGGTTCTCGTCAGCAGCGCTGTCGCCGCTTCGCAAAGCAGCCCACGTAAGCGATTGTCACCCCTTCGCGACACGAAAGGGACGTTTTCGACATCGCAGCAATTCTGTTGGTCTCGCACCGGTATAGCGACGGGTGATCCCATTCGTCATCAGCTTCAGTATTGTCCTAGTCAGTCAGTCAAGGGTTCCGAAAACGCTAACGGGCCTCTCCAAGCCTCTCAGCGAATGCGATCCAAGATCGGCAAACTCCTTCGAGGAACCAAGTATTTTCACGAAGTCAAAGGAAAGTAGCACCGGCCGTTTGATTACCTTGGTAAGCTCCTCCAAGCGCGAGGCGACATTGACCGCTGGTCCGATCGCGGTGAAATCGAGACGCTTTCGCGAGCCAATGTTGCCATACATGACGTCACCAACATGCACCCCGACGCCATAACGCAACGCTGGTTTGCCGCTTTCCACCAGCTGAGCATTCAACGCACCTATTCGCTGCCTTCCCTCGGAGATGGCTTGCAGGAGGTCGGCACACGCATTTGGGTTACTGAGCGGGAAAATAGCCAGAAGACCATCACCCATGAACTTGAGTATTTCACCACCACGGGCTTCGACGGGTTCGCATAAGGCGTCGAAGTAGCCGTTGAGGATTTCGATGATGTCATCGCGAGGCCACAGGTCGGATAGCGCGGTAAAATCGCGAAGATCGCAAATCATGATAGCAGCACTGACTGTCTTGCCGCTGCCGCGTGTCGTGGCTCCCGCAAGGATTTCCGCACTCGCATGGGGCCCTACATAGGTTTCCAGGAGCGTTCGGGCCATCGCGTTCTTCATACGGATTTCACTGGCCAAAGCGAGCGCGGGCAGCAAATCCTTCAAGTAGGTGATCTCGTGCTCCGAGAAACCTTCCGGCTGTTTCGTCGCAAATGTCACGACGTGCCGTTTGCCCCACGTATGCTGTATCGGCCAAGCAACGTAGTCGGTAAAACCATCCTGCTGAAGCTCTTCAAAAAGCGGATATCGGACGACGTCTGTATTGTTGGCATCAAGGCGCTGCCGAACTTCCGATGCGCCATTGTAGATTTCCGTTGCTGGTCTGCGAAGAAACAGTTCGGTGGTGTCGACATCGTAGTCGAAGGTATCGACATGCGCTTTCTCGACGCCAGGTTGCCATAGGATTCGAGCGCCTTGCCATTGCGGGTGCTGGATTCTTAGGTGAAGCGATGACCTTGCGACGGGCACCCCCTCGCCCACCAAACGCTCGCACATTTCAACCAGCAAGTTGTCAAGGAAACGCTGCGAACTCGTCTCATTCATAAGCCAATCAAGAACGGCGCGACGCTCACTGGGCCATATGCCAACGCTTCTGCGTGCCGAAAAATGCGAAATCGTGGTCATCAGAATCCTCCTCGGGTACGCACCTTAAGGACCTTGCAGAGGCCGGGAAAGAAAATATCGCGGAGATGGCAATGGCGGTCGTGATCTACACAGGGAGAGCTCCCCTGACAGGAATCACCTAGTGTGAGGTCGCTCCACTCCAGCTCGCAAACAGGGCTTCTCAACGAATTGTTCGGCTCAATGAATAGTGAATTTGGCGCTCTTGCAATCGTTAGTGTGCGACTTAAATCGCCAGTCGGAACACAAAGAAAGCACATTCGGAGATCTGGCATGACGAAATCTTTTGGCAACATTGAAGACTCTGATGTTCCCGCGCAGGTACACGCCACGCTCGGTGAAGCAATCCGATCCACCAGATTGAACTCCGGATACAGCATCGAGCAAGTTGCAGTGACGTGCGGACTTGTAAGCGCCGTCTCCGCCCCATTGGATTGGGTGTATTTTGAGGCTTGCTGCGTATGCGAGAAGGTTTCCAGTTTTATCTGGAGATTTGCATGGCAGATGATGGATTTGTTGGTCGCTACGAAGTTGTCGAGCCGCGCCGCGGAAATCGGCGTTGGCCGGATGATGTGAAGGCGCGGATCGTAGCGGAAAGCTTTGAGCCTGGTGTTCGTGTTGTGGATGTCGCGCGCCGTCACGGCGTTATAGCAAACC
>NZ_JBFUAL010000046.1:0-18079 GCF_056406295.1 Rhizobium sp. P1_C7 | reverse complement strand
GTTGTGGGAGACAGCAATGCCCCGCGATGCCAATTCCGCCTTCAACCCATGCAGCGTCAGGTGCGGGTTCTGATCAAGCCGCTCGGCAATTAATCCACGATGCGGCTCAAGAATGCGTTTGCGATGGCCGCCCATCTTCCCGGGACGAACCGAACCGGTCGCGCGATAGCGCTGCGACCACTTCACCACCGAAGAGACCGCGACCTCGAAACGCGCCGCAACTGCCCGACTACTTTCGCCGTTCAGAACGGCCGCTACAACACGCTCACGAAGATCATTGGATAACGGTGCGGTCATGTGATGCTGGCCTCCATCCAGCCAGCATCAGTGAATCAGAACAATGTCGATTCGGGAATCTGACCCGATTCAGAAAAATGCGGAAACGCTCTAGTTGCAATGTGGGGGCCGCCGGTTCGTATCCTTTCAAGAGATTTTCGCGCGTAGATCAGGTTGGCCGGAGTTCCTGTCAGCAGTGAACGCCTGGCGGGTTTGCGCCTTGATTTCGGCCGTTGAAGCATACCTTGCACCTGCCGGAAAGCAGACATCGTCTAGTTTCAAGGTAACGACATCTTTGCGCCGCCGATAGCGGAAGTAAGCGTCGTCGCCTTCATGCTCGGCGAAGCTGCTTAAATGTTTCGCAAAGCATCCTGTCTTCATTCTGGGCTACGGGCTCAACGCCATCATGATGCAAGCGATCCAGCGGAAAAGTCATGCGAGACTCGAGCTGGTGACGTGTTTTGTGGAGCGTCTGAAGAAGTTTGGCACTGCGATCCAGACCGTCGTTCTCGGGCAGCGCATATCCGTCGATCAAGTCCTCGAACGCGTCGCGATTGTCCCCACCCGCTGTCACATCTCCGGCAGGCCGGCCTTTCGGAAGCCGTCGACAAAGTGGTCTCGTACAGATGCATCGCGCAGCGGCTGGGAGCTGAGCCAATGGCCGATGGTGAAATGAGGGTGGGCGATCAGGAACAATTCTGCTTCTCGCCGCGCCTCCTCACGGTGGCCCAACTGCGCAAGCGCAGCAGCCAGGAATTTGCGTGAGTTGGTACGATACGTGTCCTCCCTGCGGAGTGTAGCGGTTGCCGCCTCATAGTCGCGCGCGGCGTATTGCGCCTGCCCAAGATGACAAAGATACCAGCAGGTTGGATAGGGATTGAGCCGCAGAGCTTTTTCGATCTGCGCTAGTCCGTCGGTAACCCTGCCGTCAAGCACGGACATGTCCGACATGGCAGCCCAGGTGTCGGCGTGGTTGGGGTCCAGCTCCAGGGCCTTGGCGAAGGCGGCCTCCGATTCCTCCCATCGCCGCTCATAAGCCAAAATGGTCCCCAGAACGTAACGGCAGCCGGCATCGTTGGGATCTAGGTCGACCGCCTCCTGCGCGAACGTCGCCGCCATCCGACGATTAGGATCTTCGGGCTCGCCGAAATGAGTCCAGGCAAGCCAACGGTTATAGGCGAGCAGACCGAGCGCCTCGGCATATGATGGCTCGAGCTTAACCGCGCGTTGGAGCAGAATATAGGCCTCACGCTCAGTTTGCGGCGACTCTTCCGTCAGGAGGCGGGCGCGCACACACAGATCGTACGCCTCAATGTTCTTCGGCCGATTGCGCTGCTTCGGGATGGTCAGCCGGCCGACCAGGGCTTCAACAATCTTGGCGTTAACTTCATCCTGTAATTCGAAAACATCTTCCACCGTCCTGTCAAACCGGTCGGCCCACAAGTGCTGGCCGCCAAGCGCGTCGATCAATTGGGCATTGATGCGGACACGGCCCATTGCGCGTCTGGCGCTCCCCTCCAGGACGTAGCGGACGCCGAGTTCCTGGGCGACCAGCCGTACGTCGACCGGCTTGCCCTTGTAGCCGTACATGGAATTGCGCGCGATGACGAACAGGCCAGCCGTACGCGAAAGGTCGGTGATCAGGTCTTCGGTCAAGCCGTCGACGAAAGGCGCGTCCGCTTCATCCCCACTCATGTTCGTGAACGGCAATACAGCGATCGAGGGACATTCGGGCAGCGGCAACGTGCTCTGCAGCGCATCCGGCCAGTGCCACACGTGGACCGGGCGAGTCAGGTTCTTTAGGTAGCGTTCGCCTGCATCAAAGAACCGGTCGCCGATCTTGCCGACGATCTCGCCGTGAACGTTGGCTGAAATGCAGATACCTCCCGGCGCGGCCAGCGTCTCGAGGCGCGCCGCGACATTGACGCCGTCGCCGAGGACGTCTGAACCGTCGTCAATGACATCTCCCAGATTGACGCCTGCACGCAAAAGCAGGCGCCGGTCTCCGGAAGCCTCAACAGCAGTGGTGGCCCGTTGCATTTCCAACGCTGCTTCGACCGCGTCGACCGCGCTGCCGAATTCGATTAAGAATCCGTCGCCCATGACCTTGAAGATACGACCCTTGTGGCGCATCACAGCCGGCTCGATAACGCCAGAACGGAGTTCCCTGAGGTTCGCCAGCGTTGCGACTTCATCAGCCTCCATCAGGCGTGAATATCCCACCACATCGGCAACGACGATGGCGGCAAGGCGACGCTGAAGAGATTGATCCGTCATGTGAGGACAAGCCTAACGACCGAGTCCGCAAGTTATTGTTCAACCGCGGGTGAGTCAACAAGTGGTAAGAGGCAATGTCCAGGCGATCTCCACCTCCACCATCGAGCCGTCATCCTTCTTGGTCACCGACGGCGTCGAGGTGGACGACACGGAAATGAGTATCCACGGAAAGCGGACAGTACCTGAACGTCGGATGATGGGCGGCGAGCGGAGGCTTCGGCGGGAGTGCCGAGTTCTGTCCGGGGGAGACCCGAACTGCAACTGCGCCAAGTCTGCATTTCTGGCAAACTCAACGGGCGATTTGCGTTACCAGCGCGGCACACGCCGTTCATAGGCTGGGTCGAAGAGCTTCATATAAGCGGTGTCATCCCGCTCCTTCATCGCAGTCTTTTCATAGAGGGCCGCGAGATCTGCGAGTTTTTGTCGGTCAAGTGATACGCCGAGCCCAGGTTCCTTAAGCACGTCCAGTTTGCCGTCCCGGAACGTGAAGGGAGTACCCTCGATAACGTCAACGCCAGTCCATGGGTAATGGGTGTCGCAGTCGAAGCTCAGGTTCGGTGTGGCTGCTGCAACATGCGTCATTGCCGCAAGGGTGATGCCAAGATGGGAGTTCGAATGCATAGAGACACCGAACCCCAGTGTTTCGCAGATCTTGCCGAGATGGGCCGAGGCGCGTAGTCCGCCCCAGTAGTGATGATCGGACAGAACTATCTGTACCGCCTTCTTGCGGAAAGCTTCGGCGATCTGGCCAAATTCAAGCACGATCATATTGGTGGCAAGCGGGATCGACGTGGCGGCTGCAACCTGCGCCATCTGGTCCATGCCGATGACTGGATCCTCGAGATATTCCAGAACGTTTTCGAGTTCGCGAGCGATGCGAATGGCTGTCTCGACGGTCCAGCCGCCATTGGGGTCAATGCGCAGCGGATGATCCGGAAAGGCTTCCCGAAGCTTCAGCATCGTCTCGATTTCGAGATCTGGGTGCAGCACGCCGCCTTTCAATTTCAGCGAGCGGAAGCCGTAGGCCGATACCATCTTGCGGGCTTCCTCGACCATTTGCTCAGGAGTGAGCACTTCGCCCCACTCGTCGGGTGCCTCGCCGATGTGAGCGGCAAACTTGAAAAAGAGGTAAGCGCTGAACGGGACACTGGTGCGAACCGAACCGCCAAGCAGGTCGGAAATCGGCCGCCCGAGCCGTTTGCCCTGAATGTCCAGGCAAGGGACTTCAAACGCTGAAACAACCACGTCCGTCAACTTGTGATCGGCCACCGCCGATTTCGCATTGATGCCGCCGCTTCCCGGCAATGCGGCGATGACGCGCGACTTCAGCTCGTGGAGATGGAAAGGGTCAAGCCCGATCAGTGCCGGAGCCGCGCGACGCAAGCCGGCCAGCGCCTTGATGCTTCCATAACTCTCACCCAGGCCAAGGGTCCCGTCGTCACAGATGACCTCAATCACTGTCCGCAAGGCATAGGGCTGGTGGACGCCTTTGCAGTTCAGCAGCGGTTTGTCTGGGATTGCGACGGGCGTGAGGTGGATATCAGCGATACGCATCAAAAAACTCCTTGTCGCCACCATTTGCGCGCGGCCGTCAACGCGTCTTCCAGAGGTGGCAGATCGGGATGCCAATGGCGCTCCCATTCGAGGCTGAGAGGGATGTGTCGTTCATTCGGTCGAACAAGCGAGATCAGATCGGCCATGGGAAAATCGCCATCTCCCGGCAGGACGTAGCGTCGACGTCCGTCACTGTCGACCTTGCTGTCCTTGACGTGCAGATGGACGACGTTTTTGGCGATCCTATCCCAGATGGAAGCGAGATCAGAACCCCGGGCCCATGTGTGATGAGTGTCCCACAATATGAGCGCCGTCGGCACAAGCTCCACAAAGGCAACAAGCTGCTCGACATCGGCCAGCGCATCGTGGGTCTCGATCATCAGGTCGATATTCAGTCCGCGCGACTGTCGTGTGGCGTTCCAGTCCCCCATGAGATCGACTGCGCGTTTCATCTCGTCGGCACCCAAATGCTGGCCGCCGTCGAAGATACGCAGACGAGCGACACCTGCCGCCTCCGCCCAGGGGATGAAAGGCTCGATGGCAGAAAGGTCAGTGCTTGCGAACAGCTTGATGGATGTGTTGAGGGCAGCAATTCTGAGACTGCGCCGTGCCATAAAGGCTGCAAGCCCGGTGGGATTTTCAAATTCGGCGGCCAGCGCCGAAATCAGGTCCACCGTGCCGGACAGCGTCCGCAGTTCAACCGCCGCGATATTATGTCGATCCGCAAGCTCGGCGACCTCATCCAGGCTCAACTCCGCGCAGCCGAGTGTGGAGAAACAATATTCAAACGCGCTCATGCTACACGCTCCAGATCCTGCTTCACGACAGGGTGAAGCGGAGCATGGCCGGCGACAAACCGTTCGATCTCGGTGATGGCGAGGTCGGAAAGCGCCCGCAATTCATTGCCCAGTGCACCGGCAATATGCGGGGTGAGAACGACATTCGGCAGATCGTAGAACGGGCTATCCTTCGGCAATGGTTCCGGTTCCGGCGTATCAAGGAGGATACGCAACCGGCCTGACTGCGCTTCGGCCAGCAAGGCGTCGTGGTCGACAAGCCAGCCGCGTGCCGTGTTGATGAAGATTGCCTGATCCGCCATGAGCGCCAGTTCATGGGAGCCGATCATATGGCGGGTTTCAGGCAGGATCGGTGCGTGCAGCGAAACCACATCGGACCACTCGAGGAGCGGGTGCAGCTCCATTTTTGTTGCGCCAAATGCCATGGCTTCTTGCGCTGAAAGGAAGGGATCGTAAACGGCGATCTCGAAATTGCCCCGCGCAAGCATCTCGATAACCAGACGTCCGATGCGGGAGGCGCCGATGATGCCGACGCGGCGGGAATGATTGCCGAGATAGGACAGGTTCATGCCTCGACGGCTGCCGAAGCCGCCGGTGCCACGTTCCACCCTATGCTCGTCGCGTAGCCGGAAGACATTCTTGCCGCACATGATTATTGCCGCATAGGTGAATTCGGCCACCGGCACGGCCATGGCAGATGCCGCCGTAGTGACGAGAATATCGGATGCTTCCCAGAATTCCGTAGGCGTAACGGTTCGCACGGAGGATGCCGCATAGGCGACCATCTTGAGTTTTCCCGCGCGCGAAAGGCGCTCTTTCGTCAGGGATGGCGTGCCCCAGGCCGCCAGCAGGATATCTGCCTCGGCCAAGGCTTCTGCACCGTCAGCCGCGTCGAAATCAGAATATGGGAAGCCCGGAATGATTTCCGTTGCCGCGTGCATTCGTGCCCATTCGCGCGGGCCGAAGAAACCTTCGGGAAGTTCGCTGCGCATGGCGATCAGCAATTTTGGCTTGCTCCGGCTCATGCGCGCACCGGATTTGAAACGGGGTGGATGTCGATGCGCGAGATGTCGATTCCGAGCGGCTTCGAACCGGGTCGAAGAATGACGTCGAGATAAAGTTCAGGGGCCGTGTCACCCGGCCGGAGTTTCAGGGGAGGGGTTCGCAATGCGCCCTGCCACTGAACGTCAGGGAAAGGGAAAGGTGTGCCGTCGTCCGCCCGGAACGGGGCGAGTGCAATTGCTTCCTGCCGCTCGGCAGCAACATCTTTCAACCGCAGTGATATGCCGAGAACATCTTCGTGGGCGGGTACGTCGATATCGCAGATTGCCTCCACCCAAGCGCCTGTCCCAGGGTGAACGAGCCGTCCCCCGAGACGATGGCTCTGCTCTTCCTTTTCGCTGAACGCTCGGGCGGTAAGATCCGATGCCAGATTGCCCAGTGGGTTGTTTACGGGATCAAACCTATCATCTCTTGCCAGCAGACGGTCCGGCGCGCGAGGCACAATCGTTTCCAGATAGTTTGCCAGCAGCTTTCCGACGGTAAAAGCGCCCAGCACGGAAAAATGGGTTCCGTCGTTGGAATAACCGGCATATGGCTCACCGAATTCGCTGTCCGGATCCACCCAGGCGGAATTCCAGTCGAAGACATGGCAATTGGGGTGGCTGGCGGCAAATTCGATGCTGCGACGGTTGATCCAATGCGCCTTTGCCCGTGCCGCGCCGCCAGCGGGCCATTTTTCGATACTGCGGGCGAGGATGGGCAGCAGGATGACGGTCTTGCCAGCGTTGAGCAAAGTCGAGGCGATCCGCGCTCGCGTATCGGCAATCGTCTGTCGGGTCTCCACCATCATGTCGTTTGTGCCTGCATCAACGACGATCAAGTCGAAATCCGATTGCAGCAAGCGCGGCAGCCGCCGTTCTATCTCGATCGCCTTCTGTCCGGACACTCCGAAATTGAGACCGGAGAAAAATCGGCTGAAACCAGGCCTGTTGCTGGGCTCCCAGCCGGGCAGGACGCACGGGTCGTGGTGCACAGGACACGAAAGCCTGCCATGCGACAAGACTTCGGCCCACCCCATCCAGCCACGTGCCGAAGTAGCCAGTGAAGTTTCGTCGCCGATGTGGTTCTGCTGGACGAGCGAAGTGCCGAGAACGGCAATCCGGCTCGCCCTGGGGTGCGATACGAACATGATCTTACCAGGATATCAGGAGTAGAGGACGCCGCCGTTGATGTCGTAGCAGGCTCCGGTGATATAGGCGGCGTCCTCCGATGCCAGGAAGGCCACTAGGCCGGCGACATCCTCGCTCACGCCTTCTCGCTTCAGCGATGTCGCTCCGGCCACCCGCTCACGCACTTCCGGTTTGGTGAAGGTGTCATGGAAGGTCGTCGAGATCATACCGGGGCAAACGGCATTGACGCGGATATCGGGGCCTACCTCTTTGCTTAGCCCGCGGGTGAAGGTCATCACCGCCCCCTTGGACGTCGCATAGGCTATGGCACCTGGACCGCCGCCATCACGACCAGCCTGCGACGAGAAGGTGACGATTGCCCCGCCCTTCGCCATCTTCGGCAGCGCAGCCTTGGTTGTCAGGAAAAGCGAGGTCAGATTGACGTTCAGGACCTGATGCCAGAATGCTTCATCCATGTCCGCCATCGTTTTGCGTGCTACCATGCCGCCGGCCACGTGGACGAGGCCATGGATGGCGCCGAACTTGTTGGTTGCGGCGGAAATCGCGGCCTCGACTTCGGCTGCGTTCGTCAGGTCCGCCTTGATCGCCAAAGCGGAGCGGCCGAGTTTTTCGATTTCCGCCACCGCGGAGGCGGCGCCTTCAGCCGCACCGTTGTAGGTGAGCACGACGTTGGCGCCTTCCTCCGCAAAACGAACCGCGCATGCCCGGCCGATATCGCGGCCCGCACCGGCGACGACGACAGTCCTGTTGGCAAAACGTTGCATTTGAAAACCTCGCATTGGTTAGAATTGTTTCGGGAGAGAAAGCTTGAAACGCTCGTCGTCGACATCGCTGAAATAGATGTCCGTCGAAAAACCCTGGTCATCGATGAAGCTGAAGATCCGCTTCGGTTCGGTCAGGCTGTAGGGCACGAGAAGGGTCACCAGGCGATGTCTGCTGGCGGCCGGAACCGTGGCGCAGACATGGTGGTGAATTTCGAGATCTTCGTATTCCTTGGGGTCGATCTCCGGAA
Source organism: Rhizobium sp. P1_C7 (assembly GCF_056406295.1). Lineage (NCBI taxonomy): Bacteria > Pseudomonadati > Pseudomonadota > Alphaproteobacteria > Hyphomicrobiales > Rhizobiaceae > Rhizobium > Rhizobium sp. P1_C7. The sequence continues at coordinate 9,971 of NZ_JBFUAL010000046.1, read as the reverse complement.
AACCTTCAACGGCCGTGATCTGCGGGCTACCGGCGGAGGAAAAGACAAACTGGCCATAGAAACCCGCCTTTTTACCGGTGTAGCGAAAGCTTGCCCGGCCGGTCTGCGGTGCCCCTGTCGTGTGGCAGAGCCATTGCAATTCCTGCGGCTCCGTGCACTCCACTTCGTCGATAATCACGAAATAGCTGTCGTTGACGAAATAGATTTCGCGCTCCACCTTGCGAACCAGCGGGTTTGCCACCTGATAGGCGGCCGTCGCATCGCCGACAATGCGGATATGGCCGGGCTTTTCCTCGACGGAAACGATGCGGCCGGCGGCGCGCCGCGCCAGCGCCTTGTCCTTTTCCGAATATTGTCCTTTTCCGCCGATCAGGACTGCGTTCTTCGATCGGGTCTGCCGGCGCCAGTTGAGATGCATTTGGGAATTGAATGCGACGTAATAGCCGGACTGGATCGCAAGATCCTCGCCATAGGCGTACAGAACGAAGGCGTTCTGGTCGCCGTGGCTATGGCTCAAAGAGCCGTATGGACTTGATTTGAAAACGAATTGCAGGTGTCGGTCGGGATCTTCCATATGCTTCTGGACGGTGACCCAGCCGATGTCGCCGAAGACGGCGAGCGAAGGCAGGTCGGCGGGTGAGGTGGCTTCCACTTGTCGGTAGTCGTGACGATAGACGAGATCGTCGAAATTCAGGTCCCACCAACCGTAATTGTAGAAAGCCATCTCCGTACCCGCCGCATCCTTTCTGATACGATCGAAATACCATTGATAGTGGCCGTTGCCTGTGACGCCCGCGAACTGTCTGACATTATAGCCCACTTTCAGGCCAGGCAGATCGCCCATGGTGGAATCGTCGCCGAAATTGGCGCGGCGTGTGCCCGGCGCCTTGGTGTAAAGGGGGAACCGGCCCGTGTTTTGGAAGAACGGCCGCTGGTAAAGGTCGTAGCCGATATAGGAACGGATCAGATTGGCAGCCTCGATGAGGTAGGCCATACCGGTCATCCAGTAATGCGGACCTTCCGCCCAGCCGCCATCCGTTCCGGCCCAAGGGGAATAGAGAGTGGCGAGGAATTCGACCGTATAGTCGAGCCATTCGCAAGCATCGTCGCTTTCGCCCAGAAGGGAGATGCAGGCCGGTGTGAGCACTGCAGACAACGAGCGCACTGCGTGGCTGTCATAGGGGAATACCTGGATGCGCGCGTGGGCAATCACATGGTCTGCGACTTCACGCGTGCGGCGCAAGAGAACTGTTCGAACGGTTTGTCGTTCTTCCTCGCTCAAATGGTCGTAAAGCCAGTCGTATCCCCATGACAGGGCGACGACGACGCGGAAACCAGCCTCGTCGTTGTAGGCGCGGGACGTGGCCCCGTTCGGGTCCCATGTGGCGACGGAGAGCAGCCAATCGCGCGAGGCATCAAGGAGGTCTTCCCGTCCCAGAACGCGGCCTGCAATCGCCAGATGGCGGATGGCATAGATGACTTCCTGGCAATCGATATACATCTGCCGCCAAAGCGTCGCGACGCGGACATTGTTGGGGTAAGGCTGAGGTTCCGGCATGATCGGCCGCTCGAGCCAGGGTTTTACGGAATTCTCGAAGAAGTCGGACCATCCGCAGTGGTTCGGATCCCTGGCCACGGCACCGGAAAACGATTTCAGTTGTTCGGGGTTGAGCCAAAGCCTCGGGTGGCTCGTATGGGCCGCAGCATGGCGGGCCGTTCTGCCCGGCAGGGGCGTTTCCGGCAGCGCTGTGGTGATCTCGAAACTACGCACCGCGCTCCAGTTCGACAGGGGCTTTCCGGCGTTCTGGTCCCACAGTGCATAACACCAATGATAGATGCCTTCCGGCAGGGCTTCATCCGGGGTGAAGAAATTCCAGGCGAGGTCTTCGAAAGTGCGGGTCTTTGCATCGGCAAATTCGGGATCGGTCGCGATGCGCAGCACATAGCGCGCACCGTCGTCGATATCGGGAAGCCAGGAAAACCGCGGCGGGTTTTCGGTTGGAGGGGCTTGCTCGCTCGGCACGTAGCCAATGGTCAAGAATCCCGGTTGGGGCTCATCGAGATGAGCTTGTCTGGCGATGGCCGAGGCAGAGGGACGCATTGCGCTCTAACTCCTATTGAAAGCAAAGGGAAAAGGATGGCGGCGCCAGGGCCGCCATCACGATCGAAGGATTATTGGGCGGCCTTGTACTGACGGTCGTAGGCCGATTGCATGATCTTGAGGACCTCGTCATAGCCGAGAGCCGTCAGTCGCTTCTTGTAGGCATCCCAGCCTGTGTTGACGTCCTGGGCGCCGAGTACCCATGTCTGCTGCATCTCGGTCATGTAGGTGAGAAGGCTCGGCCAGTAGCGGTCGAAGGTCGCCTTTTCGTCGGCGTTCAAAGAAACGCCCATGAACTCATCCTTGAGGCAGTTGCACTTGTCGTAGAGGTCGAGGCCTTCAAGTGCGATCTTGTTGGTCCATTGGCGCTCGTACTCATAGTCCATCCAGTATCCGCGCGGGACCTGTGCGCCTACCGTCCAGAGCTGCGCGTTTACCGGGTCCTTGTTTTCGAGCACTTCCTTTTTGAATTGCGGCTTGCCATCGACCATCTCATAGGTCTTTCCCTCGACGCCGAAATTCGACAGCAGGCGTCCCTGCTGGGAGAACCAGAAATCGAAATACTTGATCGTTTCGACGGGATGTTCGTTGGTGGCCGAAATCGCCCAACCGACGGGCTGGACGCGCAACCGGCGCGAGTCCTCGAATCGTTGGCCCGAAGCCGTTTTGGGCGGCAGCATCGGCTTCAGCGCGAAACCTGCTACCTTTGGCGACAGCGCGTCGTTGTAGGTCGAGGTGCTGGCAAACCAGTCATGGGTCATGCCGCCAAGATTGTTGCCCAGTAGATATTCGCGCGAACGGGCGCCACGGGTGAATATCTCCTTGTCGATCAGACCTTCCTTGTACCACTTGGCGACATTCGAAATGCCGATCTTGTAGTTCTCCTCGGCCCAGGGGTGGCGTAGCTGTCCGTCATAGACGGCGAAGTCGCCATATCGTTCGGATCCCGAAACGCGTGCGTCCCACAGATTGATGAGGCGGACGGCATCGATTTCCTCGCGAGCAAAATACGGAACTTCGTCCTTTGCGCCGTTGCCGTTGGGATCCCTGTCGCGGAAGGCCTTGAGAACTTCATAGACCTCTTCAGGCGTTTCCGGCTGTTTGAGGCCGAGTTTGTCGAGCCAATCCTGGCGGATGAACCATCCGCGAGAGTATTTGCCATCCGGGACATAGGGGATGAAATAAAGTTTGCCGTCGGGTCCGGAAATTGCGTTGCGGATGTCCTTGTGAGTGTCGAAGAACGCCTTGAGGTTCGGGGCGTTTTCCTCGATCAGCTCATCGAGCGGAATGAACGCACCTTCCAACCCATAGCGGATGAAGTCCTCCTTCAATCCGCCGCTCGCATCGCCGCCGACGATGTCGGGGAGATCACCCGATGCGATCAACAGGTTGAAGGCATCTCGGCTGCTGGTGGTCGCCAGTGACGCGACGTTGCGGACGTGGATATTGGTAATCTCTGCGGCCTTCTGCTCCACAGGCCACTTTTCCGAATAGACGTATTTGTCGCGGAAGTGGAAGTGGATCGTCAGTTCCAGAGGGTCTTCGGATATCTTGCCGGCATCCTGTGCGGAGGCGGGCAAGGCCATCGTCACGGCTGTCATCAACGCCAGAAGGGGCGCGCCTTTTCGTAGTGTTCTCACAGGTTCTCCTCCCTTGTACAGCTACTCTTTGACTCCGCCCAGCAGAATTCCCTTGGTGAAATACTTCTGTGCGTAGGGGTAAATGATGAGGACGGGGATGATCGACGCGATCATGATCGCGGAGGTGACCGTCTCGAACGAATATCGGGCCGTCAGCAGGCTCGAGGCGAATTCGTCATTCGAATTGAGATCGACGATGACGCGCTTCAGATAGACCTGCAACGGGATCTTCTCCTCGCCGCGAAGCAGCACCATGGCCCAGAAATATCCGTTCCAGCGCGAAACGATGCAGAACAGGGCCACGGTGACGATGGCCGGTTTGGAAAGCGGGATGAAGACCTTCCAAAGCAACTGCAATTCGCTGGCACCGTCCATCTTGGCGGCTTCCTCGAAGGACTTTGGCACCGCCTCGAAGAAGTTGCGCAAAAGGATGACATTGAAAGCGTTTGCTGCGAAACCGATGATGATACCGAAACGGCTGTCGAGCAGGCCGAGATCCCGCATATTCAGGAAGAACGGGATCATGCCGGCATGGAACCAGAGAGTGAACGCGATCGCGATATTGAAGAAAGTGCGGCCACGCAGGCGTTTGCGCGACAGCGCATAAGCTCCTGGGATCATGATCAGCAGGCTCATGAGCGTGCCGCCGAACGTGTAGATGAAGGTATTGCCGTAGGCGACCCAGAACATCCTGTCGGACAGTACATGCTCGTAAGCTGCAAGCGTTACATCGACCGGCCAGAACGTTACGCGGCCGGCAGTGACAGCCGCGCCGGACGACAGCGAGACCGCGGCAACATAAATGAATGGATAAAGCGTCGACAGGACGAATAGGCCCAGAAGAATGGCGTTGGCCCAGCCAAAGATCTTGTCGCCGCGGGAATAGAGATTGAAATTTGCCATCTTCAGCTCCTCACCAAAGCGATGTCGAAGAGACTCTTCGGCTGATACGGTTTGCCGAATAGACAAGGACGAACGCGATGACCGCATTGAACAGCCCGGCAGCCGTTGCCAGGTCGTACTGGGTACCCTGCAGGCCGGTGCGGTAGATGAATGTCGAGACGACGTCGGCCGACTCAAAGGTAGATGGGCGATAGAGCAGGATGATGTATTCGAAACCGACCTCGACCAGATTACCGATGCGGATGATCAGCATGATCACGATCGTGGGCAGGATGCAGGGTAGCGTGATCCGCCACATCATCTGCCAGCGCGAGGCACCATCGACCCGGGCGGATTCGTAAAGCGTCGGGCTGACGCCGGCGATGGCTGCAAGATAAACAATCGACTCGAAGCCCGACTCTTTCCAGACCGACGAACCGATGAAGACCGGTCGGAACCATTCGGGTTGGGTCAGGAAATAGATCGACTCCAGTCCTATCCCCTTCAAGAACAGATTGACGATTCCGATCGAGGGAGAAAGGAAGTTGATGACGATGCCAGCGACGATGACTACCGAGATGAAATGCGGCAGATAGACGATCGTCTGAGCCCATCGACGTGCGATTTCATTCTGAACTTCGTTGAACATCAGAGCGAGAATGATCGGCACGGGAAATGCAAAGATCAGTCCGAGGCCGCTGATGGCGATCGTATTCCAGAACGCGCGGATGAACATGTCATTTTGGAAAAGCTCGACGAAGTTCGCAAAGCCGACCCATGGGCTTTTCTCGATACCGCGGAAAATTGAAAAGTCCTGGAAAGCAATGACCAGACCGTACATCGGCTTGTAAAGAAAGAGTGCGAACCAGATGGCCATCGGCGCAAGCAGTAGATAAAGCTGCCAGTCCCGGCGCATATCTGTCCACAGATCATGCAGGCGTTCCTGATAATTCTGTTTCATGACCACGCCCCGCCCGCGGCCTTGAGAGACCGACCGGTTGTCGCGTCGAAGATTTGGATACGCGTCGTGTCAATTCCGAGCTGGGTGACGCCGTTAAGGTCATGATCGGCATAGAGTGTTTCTGCCTTGGCAATGAAAGATTGGCCATTGACCTTGCCATGAAGCAGAGCTTCGGCCCCGAGGGGCTCCACGAGATCGATGCTGCAATTCAGCAATTCACGGCCATCGCCGGTTTTAACCGACATGATCTCGGGGCGGAGACCCAGCTTGACCGTCTGCCCCTCCGTGGCGCCCTTGGCAAAGGCATCGGGAATGGTGAGACGCTGTCCGGCATTGCCTGCAAGTACTGCGCTGATATGGCCATCCCGCTTTTCGATCGCCGCATCGAGAAGGTTCATGGGTGGTGAGCCTATGAAGCTGGCGACGAATGTGTTCGCCGGTTCGAGAAATACTTCCATCGGCGAGCCGACCTGCTCGATATTGCCGCCGTTCATGATGACGATACGATCGGCAAGTGTCATCGCCTCGACTTGGTCGTGTGTAACGTAGACGCTGGTGGCCTGCATACGCTTGTGAAGCAGCTTGATCTCGGCGCGCATATGAGTGCGCAGCTTGGCATCCAGGTTGGAGAGGGGCTCATCGAAGAGGAAAATCTTGGGGCGGCGGACGATGGCGCGCCCCATTGCCACGCGCTGGCGCTGGCCGCCAGAAAGGTCGGCAGGCTTGCGGGCCAGATATTCCGTCAGGCTTAGGATCTGGGCGGCTTCCGCGACTGCCTTGTCGATCACGTCTCGTTTTTCACCTCTCACCCGGAGGCCGAAGGCTATGTTCTCCGCCACATTGAGGTGTGGGTAGAGGGCATAATTCTGGAAGACCATTGCGACGTCGCGGTCTTTCGGGGCGATCTTGTTGACAACTCGGCCATCAATGGAGACGGTGCCTTCGGAAATATCTTCCAGCCCGGCAAGCATGCGCAGCGTAGTGGATTTGCCGCATCCCGAAGGTCCGACAAGCACCACGAATTCCTGCGGCTGAATGGAAAGATTGATGCCGTGGACAACTTCGAGAGCGCCGTAGCGCTTAACGACATCATTAATTTGAACTGCAGACATGAACGGCCCCTCCTCAAAAGCCTTGAATGTTCAATCAGGCGGGGGCCTTGGCTCCTCGTGATACGCGCTTCCTCGTGACGCGCGTGTTGACCTGTTCGATGAAGGTCCAGATTTTCGGGTTTTTGGAGAGTTCTGCGATCTTGGATTCGAGCGATCCCAGATGGCGCTGGATGGCTTCGTGAGCCGCCTCCACATTGCCAGACTCGATGGCGTTGACGATCGCTTCGTGTTCCTCGATTACCTTTTCAGTCCGGCGGACCGCAAAAACCCGCTTCAGATGGCGCATCCTGTCCATTTCGCCCTTTGCCTGGTTGACGACGCTCCAGGCGCCTGGAAGACGGGCCGCCGCAAAGATTGTGCGGTGAAACTCCTCGTCGAGCAGGAAGAAGTCGGTAAATTCCTCGTCTTCCGCAGCGATGCGCTGCTGGGAAAGGCAGGTTTTCAGGCGGGCGATATCTTCGAGCGAATGCCGCTTGGTCGCCTCGATGGCGGCACCCTCTTCAAGCTTAAAGCGGATAAAGCAGGCTTCCATATAGCGCTGCACGTCAATCGGCGAAATGTAAGTGCCGCCTTGCGCAACGACGGTAACAAAACCTTCTTCGGCAAGGCGAATGATCGCCTCGCGCACAGGCGTCTTACTGACATGAAGCAGCGCTGCGATCTCTTTTTCCGAGAGCGCACGGCCCGGAAGCAGCTTTACCTCGACGATCAGTTTGCGAAGCAAGGCATGGATCCGGTTGGTCATGTTCCCGTGAGCCGGCAGGTCTTGCGGCGTGACGAGTTCAGACAACGGAAGCGATGGAAATTCGACTGGACTTGACATATCAATTACCATACTGAGATATCAGATTGACGTTTGACATATCTGTTGTGTTTTTGGAAGTCAAGGCCATGAACCGTCAAGTGCTTGGTTTGGTCAGGGATATGTCGACTGTCTCCTCGGCCGGAGGTTGAAATGGGCTTCGACCTACGCGGTGCCTCGCTTGCATGGGTCATCCAGACCCGCCACCGACTGAACAAACACCAGGAGGAAAACATGAACCCTGAAACTCGCGATAAGCTGATGGGCGTATCTGTCGCAACGCTTTGCTCGATACTCTACAAGCGCGGTCTGAAGAGCCAGACCATCCAGGACGTGCGGCCGGTGAGAGCAAAGGGCCACAACATGGTTGGCCCGGCCTTCACGCTGCGCTACATGCCGGCTCGTGAGGACCGCAATCCGATGACCGTCTTCCGCGATCCGAAGCACCCGCAGCGCCACGCGATAGAGACTTGCCCGGAAGGTCATGTGCTGGTGATGGATAGCCGCAAGGATCCTCGCGCGGCTTCCGCTGGCGATATCCTCATCACGCGGCTCATGATGCGTGGCGGTGCCGGCGTGGTCACGGATGGCGGCTTTCGCGATGCAATGACGATCGGCGAACTGGATATCCCGGCCTACCACAATCGCCCGTCGAGCCCAACGAACCTGACGCTGCATGAGGCGATCGACATTAATGTACCGATCGGCTGCGGCGATGTCGCGGTGTTCCCGGGAGACATAGTAGTCGGCGACGACGACAGCGTCATCGTCATTCCGGCGGAAATTGTCGACGAGGTCGCTGACGAAGCCGGAGAAATGACCGCTTACGAGGATTTCGCCATTGAGAGGGTGAAACAAGGACACACAATCATTGGACTTTACCCGGCCACCGACGAAAACAATCTCTCGATATTTGCCGAATGGCGCAAGGCCAACGGAAGGTGATTGGCGGCCCATTGGCTGAATGGGCAAGAATGGGACCTTAAACCGTATCCTTCGTTGTGGACCTCAAACGTTCCCGTGCATCAAGGCGCCTTGTCCGGCGCATGCGAATGGTCAGACACAGCATGCGAGGGGAGGCGGGATCGCCGGCGATCGACGGGACCGAATTCTCATGGGTCGGTGGTAGGGTAGGGCTTGCGGATTCGACATGGACGGTTCGCGGGCTGTGATTTGCCCGATTTTAACGCGGCTGCGGCAACAAATGCATCACTATCGATACTGCAATAGTATCCATACTGATGGCCCAGCCAAAATCCGCAGCCATGACAACGCTGGTCTTCCAGCGCTGCACATAGACGGCCGTGCACTTACCTCGGGAAGCAGCCGCAGCAATCCGCTTGAGGCGCAAACTATTGCTGCTTGGCTGGACTGGAAGCGTGCACGGCCGCTTCGCTCGTCGCCGAGTATAGAAGGCTAGCCCTGCCGGCGAGCCTCGACGGGGGCATTACCGCAGCACTGCAGGAGGATATGCTGAAGCATGCAACTCCTTCCGCGCTGAAGCTGCTCGCGATCGTGAACAATGTTGAAAACATACTCGCGATAGAGTTGTCGGGCGCAGCTCAGGTCTATGACCTTCGGTCCAAGGATATCTGCCCCTAGTCGGAGGCAGACCAATAGCAGACGATATTGAAAAAGTGAGCGTCATATTAAGGAACATCGTTCCTGCACCGAGCGCAACAGACCAGAAAACGTCCCCACTTCGCGCCTCCCAGAAGAGAGATGACCTTGGGATCAGCGCTACCCCAATATCGTGCGTTCCGCGGCTGATCGATCTGTATCGCCCTGTTTTGACATCAAATACAGGATAGTCGCTATTTCGGCCCGCAACCTCTCTGAAACACCCCTCGCCCTGAGTGCAGCGACAGCATCACAACGGAGGTCGGCAAGAAGCTGGTGATAGTCGCTTGGCCTTCAATCTCCCTGTACCGCGGTGGCAGGAAGATGCCGAGTAATCGTCGAAAATCCGAAGGACGACAATAGGCGGGCACTGATCGCAGCGGTGCCGGTCCCCGATCCGGAGGTCTAACAGAAGCGGGCGCAAGCACTCGCATGACGCCGGGGCCCTGAGGCCCCGGCGATTGTTCACGCCCTTACTGACGCGAAGTCAGGTCATCGGGCAGTTCGGCATTGTGGTACTTGCGATAGATGTCGCGCAGCACCTTGTTGTCGAAGTTGGTCTTGACCCATCCGTCGAGCCAGCCTTTCAGCGCCGTTTCGCCCTTCGGAATGCCGATGCCGAGATTGGTTTCCTTCTGGGTAAACTTCACCTGCAAAGGATTGCTCGTCATCTTCTTGTTGATGCCGTTGATGACCGCCGACTGGCTGGACAGGGTATCGACCTGGCCGGAGACGACCGAGGTGATCAGCGTCGCGTCGTCTTCGAAGCGTACGATATCGGCGCCTTTGGCCTTTGCCGTGATGTCCTGGTCGTTGGTCGTCGCGCGGGTCACGCCGATGCGCTTGCCTTGCC
>NZ_JBFUAL010000045.1:0-18610 GCF_056406295.1 Rhizobium sp. P1_C7 | reverse complement strand
GATGTGCTCGCGCGACTGCGGCATCGGGCCGTCAGCGGCAGAGCAAACCAGGATCGCGCCGTCCATCTGCGCGGCACCCGTGATCATGTTCTTGACGTAGTCGGCGTGGCCGGGGCAGTCAACGTGGGCATAGTGACGGTTCGGGGTCTCGTATTCGACGTGGGCCGTCGAAATGGTGATGCCGCGAGCCTTTTCTTCCGGAGCAGCGTCGATCTGGTCGTACGCCTTGTACTCGCCGAAATACTTCGTGATCGCTGCCGTCAGAGACGTCTTGCCGTGGTCAACGTGGCCGATCGTGCCGATGTTAACGTGCGGCTTGTTGCGCTCAAACTTACTCTTTGCCATTTCGGCTCTCCATTCTTGCTAGTCCCCGAGGGGAGCTAATTCTTGTTATCGGTCAATTGGTATTCCGGTCACTTCTGACCGGAATACTTTGCCTGGATCTCGGTTGCGACGTTCGACGGAACCGGCGCGTAATGATCGAAGGTCATCGTGTACTGAGCGCGGCCCTGCGACATGGAGCGCAGGTTGTCGACGTACTTGAACATGTTCGCCAGCGGGACGTTCGCGTTGATGACAACGGCGATACCGCGGCTTTCCTGGCCCTGGATCTGGCCACGACGAGAGTTCAGGTCGCCGATGACGTCGCCGACGTAATCTTCTGGCGTCACGACTTCGACCTTCATCATCGGCTCCAGGAGCTGAGCGCCGGCCTTCTTGGCTGCTTCACGGAAGCAAGCACGCGAGGCGATTTCGAACGCAAGAACCGACGAGTCGACGTCGTGGAAGGCACCGTCGATGAGCGTCGCCTTGACGCCCAGCATCGGGAAGCCAGCCAGCGGGCCGGAAGACAGAACGCTCTCGATGCCCTTCTGAACGCCAGGAATGTATTCCTTCGGAACAGACCCGCCGACGATCTTGGATTCGAACTTGAAATCCTCGCCATCGGGGTTGGGTTCGAAAACGATCTTGACCCGAGCAAACTGACCGGTACCACCGGACTGCTTCTTGTGTGTGTAGTCTTCTTCGTGCTGACGCGTGATCGTTTCGCGATAGGCAACCTGCGGAGCACCGACGGTTGCTTCGACCTTGAATTCGCGACGCATGCGGTCGACGATGATGTCGAGGTGAAGCTCGCCCATGCCTGCGATGATCGTCTGGCCAGATTCCTGGTCAGTCTTTACGCGGAAGGACGGGTCTTCGGCAGCCAGACGGTTGAGGGCGAGGCCCATCTTTTCCTGGTCGCCCTTGGTCTTCGGCTCGATCGCGATCTGGATGACCGGCTCGGGGAATTCCATGCGCTCAAGAATAACGGGCTTCAGCGGATCGCAGAGCGTATCGCCAGTGGTCGTTTCCTTAAGGCCTGCGAGAGCAACGATGTCGCCTGCGAAGGCTTCTTCGATGTCTTCACGCGAGTTGGAGTGCATCTGTAGCATACGGCCGACGCGCTCGCGCTTATCCTTGACCGTGTTGATGACCGATGCGCCCTTTTCGAGCTTGCCGGAGTAGATACGAGCGAACGTGAGCGAACCGACGAAGGGGTCGTTCATGATCTTGAAGGCCAGCATGGACAACGGCTCGCTGTCGTCTGCATGACGCTCGATCTCGGCTTCGGTCTTGAAGTCGATCCCCTTGATCGCTGGAATGTCAAGCGGCGACGGCAGATAGTCGACAACCGCGTCGAGAAGCGGCTGAACGCCCTTGTTCTTGAAGGCCGTGCCGCAGAACATCGGGTGGAACTTCACGTCGATCGTGCCGCGGCGAACAAGCGCACGGATCTGATCGTTGTCAGGCAGAATGCCTTCGAGGTAGGCTTCGGTCGCGGCTTCGTCGATCTCGACAACAGTCTCGATCAGCTTTTCGCGATATTCTTCAGCCTTGGCCTTCATGTCGTCCGGAATTTCAACGACGTCCCACTGGGCGCCGAGCGATTCATCGCGCCAGACGAGAGCGTTCATCTCGATCAGATCGATGACGCCCTTGAACTCGGTTTCCGCGCCGATCGGGAGCTGCATGACGACAGCCGTTGCGCCGAGACGGGTCTTGATCATCTCGACAGAGCGGTAGAAGTCCGCGCCGGTCTTGTCCATCTTGTTGCAGAAGATCATGCGTGGAACGTTGTACTTCTCCGCCTGACGCCAGACGGTCTCCGTCTGCGGCTCTACACCAGCGTTGGCATCGAGAAGAGCAATCGCACCGTCGAGAACGCGAAGCGAACGTTCGACTTCGATCGTGAAGTCGACGTGGCCGGGTGTGTCGATGATGTTGAAGCGACGCATCTTGCCATCACGACCCTTCCAGTAGGTCGTCGTGGCAGCGGAGGTGATCGTGATACCACGCTCCTGCTCCTGCTCCATCCAGTCCATCGTGGCCGCGCCATCGTGCACTTCGCCGATCTTGTGCGACTTGCCGGTGTAGTAAAGGATACGCTCGGTCGTCGTCGTCTTGCCGGCGTCAATGTGCGCCATGATACCGAAATTGCGGTAGTCTTCGATTTTATATTCGCGAGCCATAATGGACTGCCTTTCGATACCGTTCGGAATTACCAGCGATAGTGAGAGAACGCACGGTTGGCATCAGCCATCTTGTGCGTGTCTTCGCGCTTCTTGACGGCGCTACCGCGGTTGTTGGATGCATCGAGAAGCTCGCCGGAAAGGCGATCGACCATGGTCGTTTCGTTACGCTTGCGGGCAGCAGCGATCAGCCAGCGAATAGCGAGAGCCTGACGGCGCTCCGGACGAACGTCGACCGGAACCTGGTACGTCGCACCACCAACGCGGCGCGAACGGACTTCAACGTGCGGGGCAATGTTGTCAAGCGCAGCATGGAACACGATGAGCGGCTCCTGCTTGGACTTGCCCTGTACGGAGTCGAACGCACCGTAGACGATGCTCTCAGCTACGGACTTCTTGCCATCAAGCATGATGGCATTCATGAACTTCGTGACGATCAGATCGCCGAACTTCGGGTCCGGGTTGATCTCGCGCTTTTCTGCTCTGTGACGTCTGGACATACTTCTCGTCTCTTAACCGTTAAGGCGCTTTATCACGCGGAGGACCTCACGCAGCGCCGGATTTCTAAAACCCGAATTACTTCGGACGCTTCGCACCATACTTGGAGCGGCGCTGCTTGCGGTTCTTGACACCCTGGGTATCGAGAACGCCGCGGATGATGTGGTAACGGACACCCGGAAGGTCCTTCACGCGGCCGCCACGGATCATGACAACGGAGTGTTCCTGGAGGTTGTGACCTTCGCCAGGAATGTAACCGATGACTTCAAAGCCATTGGTCAGGCGGATCTTCGCGACCTTACGCAGAGCCGAGTTCGGCTTCTTCGGCGTCGTGGTGTAGACGCGGGTGCAAACACCACGCTTCTGCGGGTTTTCCTGCAGAGCAGGAACCTTGTTACGCTTTACGTTCGGCTGGCGCGGCTTGCGGATCAGCTGGTTTACGGTAGGCATTCAACCATCCCTTACGTTTATATCTCAGACCCTTGCGGGCGTAACTCGCGCCGTCTCCGGCAAGATCACACGCTTGTATCAATGCGCAAAACGTGGCCCGATCCGTTTTCACAGATGGACCACAGAGAGCAGAGGACGCAAAAGAAATGCGTCATGCGTGCAGGCAACATATCTTCAACGTGCGTTTCGAACCTTGTTTGAGGTGATCTCCAGAGCGTGTCGCCCCGGATGGCCATGCCTCACATGGGTTCCGATGGCGCGGGTACTACTGGTTTCCCGTCGTCTCGTCAAGGCTGTTAAGAAATAATCTTCGCGGGAACGCCTTGAAACGCGGCCTTTCGGCCCTCTTTTGAGGCTTTTAGACAAATTCACCAGGTCCGGCCAAGATAAACTTGGGCATTGCAGCGAAAGCAGCTAAGGAATCAAAAAATGCACGCCAAGCGCCTTAAAACAGATTCAAGTTTCGAATCGAAGGACAGAGAATGATTACTAACCCAGACAACGACAACAACACCGAAGGTCCGATGGTCTTCATCATCATCGGCAAGGGATACGAGTCCGATGCCAGCGAGGGTGTCGACCTCCATATTATGCTGAAGGCGGCCGATGACGACAGCGCCGTCCGCGAGGCACTCAACGCGCTCGCCGAAGAAGGTTTCATCGAAGCCGATCTCGATCAGATCGGCATGCTGACGGAGATCCCGGAGGAGGAGCCGCACGCGTCCGCCTATCAGGGCGCCGTTGAAGGCGAAGTTGCAATCATCCGATTCAGCTGAGCCCATCGATGAAGCCGGATGCGACGAAGGTACTGATCTATGCGACCTGGCGCGGCCGGCTTCTTATTTTCGACGAGCCCGACTTCCCCGAAGTCCGGCGGCAGGTCCCGGGTGGCACTGTCGAAGCTGGCGAGGATGTGGTGGCGGCCGCCAGCCGTGAATTCCACGAGGAGACGGGACTGACGTCGCCAACCGCCCTCACCGCGCTTTCCATTCATGACTACCGATTTTCAAAGGGCGGCAGAAGTAACTGCCACCGACGACACTATTTCCATGTCGTTCTCGACGGCGAGCAGCCCGCCACCTGGCTCCACCAGGAACTGACGCCATTTGACGGCGGCGAGCCCATTTTGTTGCGCCTCTTCTGGATAAGCATTGCAGAGGCGAGAGCGACTCTCGGCTATGGCATGGAGCATTCCCTGCACTTGATCGGCTGAAGGCTCCCGCTGGCCCTCAGCCTCGTTGCTCCACCCCATCCACCACCCACCAACGAAAAACCGCCCGGATCGCTCCGGGCGGTTTTCAATTCGTTGGACACCGATTGCTCGGCGGCCGGGGCTACCGACTATTCGGCAGCCGGCGCGCTTTCGCTTGCGAGGTCCTGGAGCATCGGGGTTGCAACATCTGCACCCGTGCCCTTGCGGCGCTCTTCCAGGATCATCTCGTCGCGAGATGTGGCGATACGGCGGATCTGTGTCATGGTGCCACCGGTACCGGCCGGGATCAGACGGCCAACGATGACGTTTTCCTTCAGACCCTGCAGGCCGTCGGTCTTGCCGGCGATCGCAGCTTCCGTCAGAACCTTCGTCGTTTCCTGGAAGGAAGCGGCGGAGATGAAGGACGGCGTCTGCAGCGATGCCTTGGTGATGCCGAGCAGAACCGGATCGCCGTAAGCAGGCTTCTTGCCCTGTTCGATCAGGCCGTCGTTGACGTCTTCGAGCTCGATACGGTCGACATTGTCGCCGACAATATAGGTCGAGTCGCCTGCATCGGTAATTTCCACCTTCTGCAGCATCTGACGGACAATTACTTCGATGTGCTTGTCGTTGATGACAACGCCCTGCAAGCGGTAGACTTCCTGAATTTCATTCACGAGATAGGAAGCCAGAGCCTCCACGCCCTTGATCGCCAGGATGTCGTGCGGAGCCGGGTTACCGTCGAGGATGTAGTCACCCTTTTCGATGTAGTCGCCTTCCTGAAGGTGGAAAGGCTTGCCCTTCGGGATCAGGTATTCGACAGGCTCGACACCGTCTTCCGCCGGTTCGATGATGACCCGACGCTTGTTCTTGTAGTCGCGGCCGAGGCGGATCGTACCATCGATCTCAGCGATGATGGCATGGTCCTTCGGACGACGAGCTTCGAACAGTTCGGCAACACGCGGCAGACCACCTGTGATGTCCTTGGTCTTGGCGCTTTCCAGCGGGGAACGTGCAAGCACGTCACCCTGGGAAACCTTCTGACCCGGCTCGACCGACAGGATTGCGTCGACCGACAGCTGGAAGCGTGCATCCGCACCGCGCGGCAGCTTCATGACGTTGCCGCTGGCATCCTTGATGACGATTGCCGGCTTGAGGTCCGAACCGCGCGGGGTCGAACGCCAATCGATGACCTGACGCTTGGTGATGCCCGTGGATTCGTCGGTCGCCTCGAGAACGGAGAGACCATCGACAACGTCTTCGAACTGAACCGTACCGGCCACTTCCGTCATCATCGGACGGGTGTAGGGGTCCCACTCTGCCAGACGCTGACCGCGCTTGACCTTGTCGCCTTCGTCGACGTGCAACTTCGAACCGTAAGCAACGCGCTGCGAGGAGCGCTC
The DNA here is from genome assembly GCF_056406295.1 of Rhizobium sp. P1_C7. NCBI lineage: Bacteria > Pseudomonadati > Pseudomonadota > Alphaproteobacteria > Hyphomicrobiales > Rhizobiaceae > Rhizobium > Rhizobium sp. P1_C7. The sequence goes on along the minus strand of NZ_JBFUAL010000045.1, from coordinate 12,554 downwards.
CACGCCGCGTTCGTCCAGGATCTGGACAGTCATGTTGCGACCCATGGCGACGAGAACGCCGTCCGAGTTGCGCAACATATTACGGTTCTTCATCTGCACCGTCCCTTCGTACGACGCTTCGAGGAACGACTGGTCGACCACCGTTGCCGTACCGCCCAAGTGGAAGGTACGCATGGTGAGCTGGGTGCCAGGTTCACCGATCGACTGTGCGGCGATGACGCCTACAGCTTCGCCCATGTTGACCGGCGTACCGCGAGCAAGGTCGCGGCCGTAGCAGACGGCGCAAACGCCGGTCTGGATTTCGCAGGTCAGCGCAGAGCGAATACGGATCGACTGGATACCCGCCTTTTCGATTTCGATGACGTCAGGCTCGAGGATCATCTTGCCGGCATCGACGATTCGCTCGCCGGTGACCGGATGGTCGATATCGTCGAGCGCAGTACGACCGAGGATACGGACGCCGATGGATGCAACGACCTGACCAGCATCAACGATGGCGGTCATGGTGAGGCCGGTATCGGTGCCGCAATCGACCGAGTTGACGATGCAATCCTGCGCGACATCAACGAGACGGCGTGTCAGGTAACCGGAGTTTGCCGTCTTCAGGGCGGTGTCTGCCAGACCCTTACGGGCACCGTGCGTCGAGTTGAAGTACTCGTTGACGGTCAGGCCTTCCTTGAAGTTCGACGTGATCGGCGTTTCAATGATTTCGCCCGACGGCTTGGCCATGAGGCCGCGCATGCCGCCCAGCTGACGCATCTGGTTCGGAGAACCACGGGCGCCGGAGTGCGACATCATGTAGATGGCGTTCATGGGCTTCTGACGACCGGTGGTCTTGTCGAATTCGACGGCCTTGATGCGGGCCATCATGTCTTCGGCGACCTTCTCGGTGGCCTTGCCCCAAGCGTCGACGACCTTGTTGTACTTTTCGCCCTGAGTGATCAGGCCGTCATTGTACTGCTGTTCGTATTCCTTGACCAGATTTTCGGTGTCACCGACGATCTTCGCCTTGGTTTCCGGAATGACCATGTCGTCCTTGCCGAACGAAATGCCGGCGCGGCAAGCATGGCCGAAGCCGAGCTGCATGATGCGGTCGCAGAAAATGACCGTGTCCTTCTGGCCGCAATGGCGATAGACGGCGTCGATCATCTTGGAGATGTTCTTCTTGGTCATTTCCTGGTTGCAGATATCGAAGGTAACCTTGCCGTTCTTCGGCAGAAGTTCGCCAATGAGCAGACGGCCAGGCGTCGTTTCATAGATCTTCGAGTATGGCTTACCATCCTCGTCGATCGACTTGAAGCGGCCGCGAATCTTGGTGTGCAGCGTTACGACCTTGGTTTCGAGCGCATGATGAAGTTCGCCGAGGTCGGAGAAAGCCATGCCTTCGCCCGGCTCGTTCTGGTTCATGATCGAGAGGTAATAGAGGCCGAGAACCATGTCCTGCGACGGAACGATGATCGGCGCACCGTTTGCAGGGTGAAGGATGTTGTTCGTCGACATCATCAGAACGCGAGCTTCGAGCTGGGCTTCGAGCGACAGCGGCACGTGAACGGCCATCTGGTCACCGTCGAAGTCGGCGTTGAAGGCCGTGCAGACGAGCGGATGCAACTGGATGGCCTTGCCTTCGACCAGGGTAGGTTCGAAGGCCTGGATGCCCAGGCGGTGCAACGTCGGCGCGCGGTTCAAGAGAACCGGATGCTCCCGGATGACCTCGTCGAGGATATCCCAAACTTCCGGCTTTTCCTTTTCTACCAGCTTCTTCGCCTGCTTGACGGTCGAGGAATAACCCTTGGCGTCGAGGCGGGCGTAGATGAATGGCTTGAAAAGCTCGAGCGCCATCTTCTTCGGAAGACCGCACTGGTGAAGCTTGAGTTCCGGGCCGGTGACGATGACCGAACGGCCGGAATAGTCGACGCGCTTGCCGAGCAGGTTCTGACGGAAGCGGCCCTGCTTGCCCTTGAGCATGTCGGACAGCGACTTCAGCGGACGCTTGTTGGCACCGGTGATGACGCGGCCACGGCGGCCGTTGTCGAACAGCGCGTCCACGGATTCCTGCAGCATGCGCTTCTCGTTGCGGATGATGATACCCGGCGCTCGAAGCTCGATCAGACGCTTCAGACGGTTGTTGCGGTTGATGACGCGGCGATAGAGATCGTTAAGGTCGGACGTCGCGAAACGACCGCCGTCGAGCGGAACAAGCGGACGCAGATCCGGCGGAATCACCGGAACGACCTTCATGATCATCCACTCCGGCCGGTTGCCGGATTCCATGAAGTTCTCGACGATCTTCAGGCGCTTCATCAGCTTCTTCTGCTTGAGATCCGACGTGGTGTCAGCGAGATCGGAGCGGAGGTCGCCAGCGATCTTCTCAAGGTTCATCGAGGCCAGCATCTCGTAGATGGCTTCAGCACCGATCATAGCCGTGAACTGGTCTTCGCCGTATTCGTCGACGGCCAGCATGTACTCTTCTTCCGAGAGGAGCTGGTGCTCCTTGAGGGCCGTCAGGCCCGGCTCGGTGACAATGTAGTTTTCGAAGTAGAGAACGCGCTCCACATCCTTCAGGGTCATGTCGAGCAGCGTCGAGATGCGGCTCGGCAGCGACTTCAGGAACCAGATGTGGGCAACGGGCGCTGCAAGCTCGATGTGGCCCATGCGCTCACGGCGAACGCGCGACAGCGTAACTTCGACGCCGCACTTTTCGCAAATGATGCCCTTGTACTTCATGCGCTTGTACTTGCCGCACAGGCACTCGTAGTCCTTGATAGGGCCAAAGATGCGCGCACAGAAAAGACCATCGCGTTCCGGCTTGAACGTACGATAGTTGATCGTTTCCGGCTTCTTGATCTCACCATAAGACCAGGAGAGAATCTTCTCCGGAGACGCAATCGAAATCCGGATGGAATCGAAATTCTGCGCAGGCACCTGCGGATTGAAAAGATTCATGACCTCTTGGTTCATGCCTGTCTCCTTCATGGGCGTAGCGCCCTCAAACTGCGATGGTCGGCGGCAATTCCCGGGCGCCGCGCCATAGCAAAAAACGACAATAACCGCAAAATGCGGCGAAATCGTCCCTGCCCGGCCGACACGATACGGGGCCCGAGCGGGAACGGTGTGCGCTGCAGGACAGCGCACACCCTATCAATGGTTACTCGGCAGCATCCGGCAGCTGGCCTGCCTGCTGCTCATCGAGCTTCGAGTTCTCGAGCTCGACGGAGAGACCCAGCGAGCGCATTTCCTTGACGAGAACGTTGAAGCTTTCCGGAATACCGGCTTCGAACGTATCGTCGCCACGGACGATGGCTTCGTAGACCTTGGTGCGGCCGGCGACGTCGTCCGACTTCACCGTCAGCATTTCCTGCAGCGTGTAGGCTGCACCATATGCTTCCAGAGCCCAGACTTCCATTTCACCGAAGCGCTGACCGCCGAACTGCGCCTTGCCGCCCAGCGGCTGCTGGGTAACGAGCGAGTAAGGACCGATCGAACGGGCGTGGATCTTGTCGTCGACCAGGTGGTTCAGCTTCAGCATGTAGATGTAGCCAACCGTGACCTGGCGGTCGAACTGCTCGCCGGTACGGCCGTCGTACAGTGTCGACTGACCGCTCTCCTTGAGACCAGCAAGAGCCAGCATGTCGTTGACGTCACCTTCGTGCGCACCGTCGAAGACCGGCGTTGCAATTGAGACACCACGCTTCCACTGGTCTGCCAGACGCAGGACCGAGTCGTCATCGAAGTCCTTGACCTGCTCGGCCTTCGGACCGTCGCCAACCACGTCGCCGATCGTCTTGCGAAGCGGCTCGATGTTGCCGTTGGCCTTGTACGCTTCGATCAGTTCACCGATCTGGCGACCCATGCCGGCACAAGCCCAGCCAAGGTGCGTTTCGAGAATCTGACCGACGTTCATGCGCGAAGGCACGCCCAGCGGGTTCAGAACGACGTCGACGTGCGTACCATCTTCCAGGAACGGCATGTCTTCGACCGGCACGATACGCGATACGACACCCTTGTTGCCGTGACGGCCAGCCATCTTGTCGCCCGGCTGGATCTTGCGCTTCACAGCAACGAAGACCTTGACCATCTTCATGACGCCTGGAGGCATTTCGTCGCCGCGCTGGACCTTTTCAACCTTATCCATGAAGCGCTGTTCAAGGCGCGACTTGGACTCATCGTACTGCCCGCGCAGAGCCTCGAGTTCGCTCTGGACCTTTTCGTCTTCGACCGCGAACATCCACCACTGCGAGCGGGGATATTCGGAGACGACGGCGTTCGCCAGCTCGGTGCCCTTCTTGAAGCCCTTCGGGCCTGCAATAGCGACCTGACCGCGGAGCATGTCAACCAAACGGCCGTAGACGTTACGGTCGAGGATCGCCTGCTCGTCGTCGCGGTCCTTTGCAAGACGCTCGATCTCTTCGCGCTCGATGGCCATCGCGCGCTCGTCTTTTTCAACGCCGTGGCGGTTGAAGACGCGTACTTCGACAATCGTTCCGTAGGTGCCCGGAGGCATACGCATGGACGTATCGCGGACGTCGGATGCCTTTTCACCGAAGATGGCGCGCAGAAGCTTTTCTTCCGGCGTCATCGGACTTTCGCCCTTCGGCGTGATCTTGCCGACCAGGATATCGCCCGGCTGAACCTCGGCCCCGATGTAGACGATGCCGGCTTCGTCGAGGTTCTTCAGCGCTTCTTCCGAAACGTTCGGAATGTCGCGCGTGATTTCTTCCGGACCAAGCTTGGTGTCACGCGCCATGACTTCGAATTCTTCGATGTGGATCGAGGTGAACACGTCGTCGGCAACGATGCGCTCGGAGAGCAGAATCGAGTCTTCGTAGTTGTAGCCGTTCCACGGCATAAACGCGACGAGCGCGTTGCGGCCGAGTGCGAGATCGCCCAGATCCGTCGACGGACCGTCAGCGAGGATGTCGCCGCGGTTGACAACGTCACCGACGGTAACCAGCGGGCGCTGGTTGACGCAGGTATTCTGGTTCGAACGCTGGAACTTCTGCAGGCGGTAGATATCAACGCCGGATTTGCCAGCTTCGAGGTCTTCCGTTGCACGGATAACGATACGCGTCGCGTCGACTTGGTCGACCACGCCACCGCGGCGGGCGCCGATAGCAGCACCAGAGTCGCGAGCAACGACGGGCTCCATGCCGGTGCCGACGAACGGCGCTTCAGCACGCAGCAGCGGCACAGCCTGACGCTGCATGTTCGAGCCCATGAGAGCACGGTTGGCGTCGTCGTTTTCCAGGAACGGGATGAGAGCGGCGGCAACCGAAACAACCTGCTTCGGCGAGACGTCCATCAGGTTCATGCTGTCGCGCGGAGCGAGCATAACTTCACCGGCATGACGGCAAACAACGAATTCGTCGACGAAGGAGCCTTCCTTGTCGAGCTCGGCATTGGCCTGCGCGACGTAGTACTTCGCTTCCTCCATTGCGGAGAGGTAAAGAACGTCGCTCGTCACCTTGCCGTCAACGATCCGGCGGTACGGACTTTCGATGAAGCCGTACTTGTTGACACGTGCGAAGGTCGCAAGGCTGTTGATCAGACCGATGTTCGGGCCTTCCGGCGTCTCGATCGGGCAAATACGGCCATAGTGGGTCGGATGAACGTCGCGCACTTCGAAACCGGCGCGCTCGCGGGTCAGACCACCCGGGCCAAGGGCCGATAGGCGGCGCTTGTGGGTGATTTCCGAGAGCGGGTTGACCTGGTCCATGAACTGCGAGAGCTGCGAGGAGCCGAAGAATTCGCGAACAGCGGCAGCTGCCGGCTTCGCGTTGATCAGATCCTGCGGCATGACCGTGTCGATTTCGATCGAGGACATACGCTCCTTGATCGCGCGTTCCATGCGGAGCAGGCCGAGACGGTACTGGTTTTCCATCAATTCGCCGACCGAGCGAACACGGCGGTTGCCAAGGTTATCGATATCGTCGATCTCGCCCTTGCCGTCGCGCAGTTCGACCAGCATCTTGACCACAGCCAGGATGTCGTCCTTGCGCAGGATACGGACGGTATCTTCGACGTCGAGGTCGAGACGCATGTTCATCTTCACGCGGCCAACGGCGGAGAGGTCGTAACGCTCCGCATCGAAGAACAGCGAGTTGAACATGGCTTCGGCCGATTCCATGGTCGGCGGTTCACCCGGACGCATGACGCGGTAGATGTCGAACAGAGCGTCCTGGCGGTTCTCGTTCTTGTCGGCGTTCAACGTGTTGCGGATGTAGGCACCGACGTTGATGTGGTCGATACCGAGAACCGGGATTTCGTCGAATCCGTTGGCCAGGATGATCGGCAGGGTCTTCTCATCGATTTCGTCGCCTGCCTCAAGGTAGATTTCACCCGTCGAGTAGTTGACGATGTCTTCGGCGAGGAAGTTGCCATACAGGTCTTCGTCGGTCGCCTTGAGGGCCTTGAGGCCCTTGTCGGACAGCGTGCGAAGCAGACGTGGGGTGAGCTTCTTGCCGCCTTCGACAACGACTTCGCCAGTGTCGGCGTCGACCATGTCGGTGATCGTCTTCGCACCCTTCAGGGTCTCCGGCGTAAACGGAATACGCCAACCCTTGCCGTCGCGGGCATAGTTCGACTTCGTATAGAACGTCGACAGGATTTCTTCGCCATCCATGCCCAGCGCCATCAGCAGCGACGTCACCGGCAACTTGCGGCGGCGGTCGATACGGGCGTAGACAATGTCCTTGGCGTCGAACTCGATGTCGAGCCACGAACCGCGGTAAGGAATGACGCGCGCTGCAAAGAGCAGCTTGCCGGAAGAATGGCTCTTGCCCTTGTCGTGGTCGAAGAAGACGCCCGGCGAGCGGTGCATCTGGGACACGATAACGCGCTCGGTGCCGTTCACGATGAACGTGCCGTTGTTCGTCATGAGCGGCATGTCGCCCATGTAAACGCTCTGTTCCTTGATGTCCTTGATGGACTTCGCACCCGTATCCTCGTCGATATCGAACACGATGAGACGGAGAGTAACCTTTAGCGGCGCGGCATAGGTAAGGTCGCGCTGCCGGCATTCATCGACGTCGAACTTCGGCAGTTCGAACTCATAGGACACGAACTCCAGCATCGAAGCGCCGGAGAAATCCGTGATCGGGAAAACGGACTTGAAGACGGCCTGTAGGCCCTCGTCAGGACGACCGCCCTTGGGCTCTTCAACCATCAGGAATTGATCATACGATGCCTTCTGAACCTCGATGAGGTTCGGCATCTCTGCTACTTCTGGAATCTTACCGAAAAACTTGCGTACGCGCCTACGACCGTTGAACGAAAGGGTCTGAGCCATCGTCGCTCCTTCAAAAATTGCATCCGGGCCTGCAACGGACGGGAACCGATGGCCAGTCGACCCCGTCAATCAATGAGTAGTTCAATCTCGTCTCACTTCCCGAAACTGCGAGGCCGGAGTGCCTACACGTCTCGGTTCGAGACCATCCTCTTGAAGAACCCATTACCCAAGAGCCGGTTTCACGCGGCTTTTGGGTAATTCGTTCCAGAAAACGACAAATGGGAGGCAGGAAAATCTGCCTCCCAAATGCAATTCAAGATTACTTAACGTCGGCCTTGGCGCCGGCGTCTTCAAGCTTCTTCTTGATGTCAGCAGCTTCAGCCTTGGAAACAGCTTCCTTGACAGCCTTCGGAGCGCCTTCGACGAGGTCCTTGGCTTCCTTGAGGCCCAGGCCGGTGATTGCGCGGACTTCCTTGATGACGTTGATCTTGTTGGCGCCAGCGTCAACCAGGATAACGTCGAACTCGGTCTTTTCTTCTTCAACGACAGCAGCAGCACCACCGCCAGCAGCGGCAGCAACAGCTACCGGAGCAGCAGCGGAAACGCCCCACTTTTCTTCAAGAAGCTTGGACAGTTCTGCGGCTTCCAGAACGGTCAGCGCGGAGAGGTCTTCAACGATCTTTACGAGATCAGCCATGATATCAGTTCCTTTTGTTCGGTTCGAACCGGTTGTTTATAAACAGCAAAAAACCGCCTTATGCGGCTTCGTCCTTCTTGGCGTAAGCCGAAAACACGCGAGCAAGCTGACTTGCCGGTGCTGCAACAACGCCTGCGATGCGGGTAGCCGGAGTCTGGATCATGCCCAGCAGCTTCGCGCGCAGTTCGTCCAACGAAGGCAGGGTCGCAAGCGACTTGACTGCATCAGCGTTGAGCGTGGTTGTTCCCATGGCCCCGCCCAGTACAACGATCTTGTCGTTGCCCTTGGCGAAATCCACGACGACTTTCGGAGCGGTGATCGGATCGACGCTGTATGCAATCAGCGTCTGACCTGTGAAGAGATTGGAAATCCCTTCCGCTTCCGTACCCTGAAGGGCGATCTTGGCCAGGCGGTTCTTCGCGACTTTGACGGTGCCGCCAGCAGCGCGCATCTTCGAACGAAAGTCGTTCATCTGCGCGACTGTAGCACCAGCATAGTGGGCCACGACAACTGAGCCCGAAGCCTTGAAGACTTCGTTCAGTTCCGTGACGAATTCGCGTTTTTCCGCTCTTTCCACTGCCTATCTCCAGTTGGCGGGACCGCAAAACGGACCCACCGGGTTGCCTTTGCCTCCTGGGATCAGAATAGATCCCAAGCGACGCTTGAGGATCCTGTCCCCTCGCGCTCCGCGCCAGATAAGGCTAAGAGGCACAAGGCATCCAAGGCTCGAACCAAATCCATCGAAGCACAGCTTCATGCAATTCGGGTCTTACCCGTCTCATGCAGGCGAAGTGATTAAGGGAAAACCACCTGCAATCTCGGACAGGATTCCGGATTTCTCCGGAATATTCCGGCCCCTTGCGAGGCCGGAATTCTTTGAACCGGACGAAGTCCGGAAATAAAATTTAAGCGGCCGTAACCGACGACGGGTCGATCTTGACGCCCGGGCCCATGGTCGAAGAGATCGCTACGCGCTTGACGTAGTTGCCCTTCGCGCCAGCCGGCTTCGCCTTGATAACAGCGTCGGCGAAAGCCTTGATGTTTTCTTCAAGAGCCTTGGCGTCGAACGAAGCCTTGCCGATGCCGGCGTGGACGATACCAGCCTTCTCGACGCGGAACTCGACAGCGCCGCCCTTGGAAGCCTTCACGGCACCGGCGACGTCCATCGTGACTGTTCCGACCTTCGGATTCGGCATCATGCCACGCGGGCCGAGAACCTTACCAAGGCGGCCGACGAGCGGCATCATGTCCGGGGTTGCGATGCAGCGATCGAAGTCGATCTTGCCACCCTGAACGATTTCGACCAACTCTTCAGCGCCGACGATGTCAGCACCCGCAGCCTTGGCTTCATCAGCCTTGGCGCCACGAGCGAAGACAGCAACGCGAACGTCGCGGCCCGTGCCGTTCGGCAGGTTGACCACGCCGCGGACCATCTGGTCTGCGTGACGCGGATCGACGCCGAGGTTCATTGCAACTTCGATGGTCTCATCGAACTTGGCGACAGCCCGTTCCTTGACCATGCCGATAGCAAGGTTCAAATCGTAGAGCTTTGTAGGATCAACACCTTCGTTGATCTTCTTGGTGCGCTTGCCAGCCATGGTCTTAACCTACCACTTCCAGGCCCATGGCGCGGGCAGAGCCCTCAATCATCGCCATTGCACCTTCGATATTCGCCGCGTTCAGATCCTTCATCTTGGCTTCTGCGATGGCCTTGACCTGAGCCTTGGTCAGCTTGCCAACAGCAGCGCCCTTGCCGGGCGTCTTGGAGCCGGACTGGATCTTCGCTTCCTTCTTGATGAAGTAGCTGACCGGCGGCTGCTTCATGATGAAGGTGAAAGACTTGTCCTGGTAATAGGTGATGACGACCGGAATCGGCATACCCTTTTCCAGTTCCTGCGTAGCGGCGTTGAACGCCTTGCAGAATTCCATAATATTAACGCCACGCTGACCAAGCGCCGGACCAATTGGCGGGGACGGGTTTGCCGATCCTGCCTTGACCTGAAGCTTGAGCTGGCCTGCAACTTTCTTAGCCATATCTCTCTGCCTTTCATTGATGACCGGTTACCCGGCCAGTGATGCCGGATCCCTCCGGCGGCTGCGGTTGCGTGGTGCGGCACCAGGGGTCCGGCTAAGGCCCCTTACCTTCCACGCGGTTCGCGGTTTTCACCGCGGCCGATCAGACCTTTTCGACCTGAGCGTATTCCAGTTCGACCGGCGTAGCGCGGCCAAAGATCGACACTTCCACCTTCAGGCGCGAACGCTCTTCGTCCACATCCTGAACCGTGCCATTGAACGAAGCGAACGGACCGTCGGAAACACGGACCTGCTCGCCGATCTCGAACGTGACTGACGATTTCGGCCGCTCGACGCCTTCCTGGACCTGACCCAGGATGCGCTCTGCCTCGTAGTCAGGAATCGGAACGGGCTTATTGTCCGAACCGAGGAATCCCGTGACTTTCGGCGTGTTCTTGATCAGGTGGTAGGCTTCATCCGTCAGGTTGGCACGAACGAGAACGTAGCCCGGGAAGAACTTTCGCTCGGAATCGACCTTACGGCCGCGACGCACCTCAACCACCTTTTCAGTCGGAACGAGAATCTTTTCAAAAAGATGCTGCAGTCCCTTCTGCTTGGCCTTCTCCTCTATGGATTCAGCCACTTTCTTCTCAAAATTCGAATACGCGTGGACGATATACCAACGTGCCGCCATCTTATATCTCCACCCGTTCAGTTGCCGACGTTGAGCACAAAGCCCAGAAGCCAGCTTATGAGCTGGTCAGCAGCAAAGAAGAACAGCGCGGCAAAAACCACCATGACAAGCACCATGACCGTCGAGATCATCGTCTCGCGGCGCGACGGCCAAGTAACTTTCGACGTCTCCGTGCGGACCTGCTGCAGAAACGTAAACGGATTAGATTTGGATGCCATCGACTGCCCACGCAATTACGGCGCGTAAAGCTGAACATATCAGCCCCACGCACCGCGTGTCTGTTGAACCCTACATAAACACCGATTCCCGAATATACAAGAGGGAAACCGAGGCTTAACGAAATTAGCCATAGTCGCCTCCCCGAATGGAACGCTGCGGAAAAGCCGCGCTGTCCATTCAAGGAAGATGGCAGGGGCAGTAAGGCTCGAACTTACGACCTGCGGTTTTGGAGACCGCCGCTCTACCAACTGAGCTATACCCCTTCACGCTTTGCATTCAGCCCTTTGACCCGTGAGCCCCGAAGCATGACTGCAAGCATGGGGCTCCTTTAAGACGGCGGCGCAGGATTGGCAAGTGCGTTTTTCGATTTTTCCAATTCCGCGTCTCGCCGCGATGCACCGATCAGACGTTTACGTATTTGCGCCAGTCGTGTTCCTCCTTGAAACCCAACACCTCGCGAATTTTCCGGTTGGAGAGCAAGCTCTCATACTCGCCGATATCGCGCGTGAACGGCACATTCGGGAAGAACCGCCGGGCAAGGTCTCGTGACGGCGTGTTCGCCGAAACGGTGTCGTTCGAGGCATTGAACACCTGGAAACCCAAGCCATCCTTCTCGATGCACAGATGGCATATCTGCCCGAGATCCCGTGCATCTATATAGCTCCAGGCGATTCGCTTTCTCATTTCTGGATTGGCGAAATAGGTCGGAAACTTCTCATACTCGTGCGGTTCTATGACATTTCCGATTCGCAACGCGTAAATGTCGAAGCCCGAACGCTCGGCAAAAGCCCGCGCAGTCTTCTCGTTGACGACCTTCGACAAACCGTAGGAGTCCATTGGATTGACGTCGTAGTCTTCTTCCAGCGGAAACTGGTGGAAGTCGCGATGCCCCTCGGCGAAGCACACGCCATAGGTCGTCTCACTGGAGGCGACGACAATCTTCCTGATGCCAAGCTTCACCGCCGCTTCGATCACGTTGTACGTGCCCATTGCGTTGATGCGGAACGTCTCGTTGTCAGGCTTGATCAGGATCCGCGGAATAGCGGCGAAATGGACGACCGCATGGTAGGGCTGCACGCCCCTGCCCGCCTCAAGATCCGGAAAGTCACGGTGCATCGAAAGCGCATTGAACACTTGGCCGCCATCGGTGATATCGACGATCAGATTGGTGACGCCTGGGCTGTCGAGCGGCACGAGATCGACATTATGGACTTCATAGCCGGCGTTCACCAGCCATGGCACAGCGTGCCGTCCAGCCTTGCCCGAGCCGCCGGTGAAGAGTATGCGCTTTTTCATGATATCCTCCGCCTTACGAGATCGCGGGGATAGATAACGGCTTTGCCGGCAAGCGCAAGGGAGCGCGAGCCCGATCGTGGTGGCCGAGCTGCAACTTGCCATCCCCGCGCAATGAGAAAGGCCCCAGCGTTTCCGCCAGGGCCTTTCCAAATTCTCGACAATCCGAAGACTACTCGACGATGGAGGCAACGATGCCGGCGCCGACGGTACGGCCGCCTTCGCGGATCGCGAAGCGCAGCTTTTCTTCCATTGCGATCGGAACGATAAGCTCGACGGCAACCGTAACGTTGTCGCCAGGCATAACCATTTCCGTGCCTTCCGGAAGCGAAACGATGCCGGTCACGTCAGTCGTACGGAAGTAGAACTGAGGACGGTAGTTCGTGAAGAACGGCGTGTGACGGCCGCCTTCT
>NZ_JBFUAL010000044.1:0-19219 GCF_056406295.1 Rhizobium sp. P1_C7 | reverse complement strand
CCCCATTGTCCTGAGCACACATCAATATCCCGCGGTGCCAGCGCATTCTTCAGCCCTGCGAATTTGATCCAGCCAGACGTGCTGGTGCGGGCGTCGGCATCCGGATCGCTCGGCTGCCAGGTGAGGTTGGGCATTGCTCCCGCAAAGCACACGGCGTGCTCTCCGGTCCCGCATCCAATCTCCAGCACGGCGCCATGTGTTGGAAGGATACGTTTTAGGACCGCGAGGATCGGTGCCGAATTTCGCGCAACAGAAGGTGAGAACATGCGCTGGTCGGCGCTTATGTCGCGCTGTTCCAGCGCAACAGGCGAAGGGTCCTTCTTCTCTGGGGGCATTGGCCTTGAATCCCCTTTGGGCGATGTCTCCCACCTTATAGCTGAAATGATGGGACTGAAACCAAGGATTTCGGACTTACGAAGGGGGCGTCGGCGCGTGCGTTCGGCCGAGGGGACCGAACGTCCGCTTCGCGTCAGATCACGCGCCCGCCAGGCTCAAGGTCTGCTTTCGAAAATCGGGGTCCGGCAGCCGACAGTCCACTGCCGGCCCCAGTCATTCCGGTTAAGGCTAGGCGAATTCGGCTCGGGACGAACCGGAAATGACTTCCGCTTCGCCCGGTCCGATTTGGGCTAGAATATATCCGGCAACTTCAAACCAACTTCATCCCGCCATCAGTATGAAGTTCGATCCCATTGACGAAGCTTCCTGAGTCGGAGGCGAGAAAGAGTGCGGCGCGGGCCAATTCCTCCGGACGACCCAAACGGCCAGCAGGGATGAGAGATGCCATGTGATCTTCGAATGCGGGACGTTCGGCTTGCGACACACCGAGCTTTGCGAGAATTTCGGTCTCGACTGGTCCAGGGCTCAGGATGTTGACGCGAATACGTCGTGACTTGAATTCGATCGCCCAGTTCTTCGCAAAGGCGGCGACGGCGGCTTTTGATCCGGCATAGACCGTATGGTCCGGCAGGACCTTCGTGGCTGCGAGCGAACTCGTGACGATAATGCTCCCCCCGTTGCGGATCAGCGGTGCGATCGCCTGCACACCGAAGAACACGCCACGGGTATTAATAGTGAAGTGCCGGTCATAGTCTTCCGGCGTCACATTGGAGGATGCGGTAAGATTGATGACACCCGCATTGGCCATGTAGATGTCGAGACCACCAAAGCGGCTTTTCACGGTGTCTGCCAGCTTGTGATGATCCTCGAGATTGGCGACGTCGCCTACGAAACCAATGGCCGAATGGCCGATTTCATGCACCACTTGATTAACGAAGTCCTGCCGCCGGCCGGTGATGATGACTTGCGCTCCTTCTTCTGCGAACAGTTGGGCAGTCGCCTTCCCGATACCGCTATTGCCCCCGGTGATAACGGCGACCTTGTCTTTAAGTTGTTGCATTGTTTATCTCCTTTCAGCTTGAGAAGAGATAGACGCCGTCGGTCCGCCTCGTTAGATCATGGGCGGGCACATGATTTGTGCCATGGAGTCGCAAATGCCGAACCTGTTGAACGAGACGCGGGGATTGACGGCTTTCGTGCGAACGGTGGAGGCGGGCTCGTTCAGCGCAGCCGCGCGGGATCTAAACACGACGCCTTCCGCCGTGTCGAAGAGCGTGGCGCGGTTGGAGAAGAAGATTGGCACTCGCCTTTTCCTGCGTTCCACTCGTGCCCTTACGCTAACTCAAGACGGTCAGACTTTCTTCGGACGGGTTGCGCCGCTGTTGCGCGACCTGGATTCCAGCGACGAGGTGATCGGATCCGGCGCCGCGCCTTCCGGCCGTCTCCGCATCAGCATGCCTAATGAGCTCGCTCCTCTGCTGCTCCCACGTTTGTTTGCCAGCTTTGCGGCCGACTATCCAAACCTGCATCTCGATATCGGTCTTACGGACCGGTTCATCGATCTGATCAGGGAGGATTATGATGTCGCGTTGCGCGCAGGTATTCCCTCAGAGGGAGATCTCATGGTTCGCCATCTGGCCGACCTGCCAATGGCCATCGTGGCGTCGCCGGATTTTGTAAGAACCTGGGGCAATCCCCCCACCGCCGAAGCCTTGGCGGCTTTGCCCTTTGCCCGCTATGCGTTGGGCGGAGTAACACAGCCACTGCGCTTGGCTGACGGAAGCGGCTTTATTCCCTCAGGTCGGGTCGATTGCGACTCCGGCGCCGCACTCATGCAGGCCGCGCTCGCCGGGCTAGGCGCGGCCTATCTTCTTCGATGCCTGGTCGCTAGGGAACTGGACGACGGCACGCTTGTCGCGCTCGCCCCGGAGACTGCGCTTCCCAAGCTGCCTTTCAACGCCCTGCACGCGTTTGGCCGTACGCCGCCTTTGCGCGTAAAACTGCTCTGTGACTTCATGGCCCGCGAGGCAAAGATCATCGAAGCGATCTGAGGAACGCATGTCATGGCGAACACGGGTATTGGGCGCGATTCGGATAGCGCGGAGGCCTGGCTCCGCCTCGTCTACATGCCGGATCCTTTGCTTCAAAATCCGGCCCCCTCGGCCGCGCGCATAGCGGGGGGAAGCGTCTCCCATGCCCTGATCAGTTCGCCGATGGAGCCGGCTTCCATCTTGCGCATGACGTTTGCTCGATGCAGCTTGACAGTGACCTCGCTTATACTCAAGTCGAATGCGATTTGTTTGTTGAGGCGCCCGCGTGCAACTTCTTGCAGGATCTCGCGCTCGCGGTTCGTGAGCGTCTCAAGCCGTGCGAGATTGCGTTTGACCACCAGAGCCTCGGCCCGTCGGGCAGCGTCGAGCTCAATGCCGGCGATCACGGCGTCAAGCAGCGTCTGGTCTCGCACCGGTTTGGTCAGAAAATCGACGGCGCCGGCCTTCATCGCTTGGACTGTCATCGGAATATCGCCATGTCCGGTCAGGAAGATGATCGGTTTGGTATTGCCGCTCTCAGCCAGATGGTGCTGTAAATGAAGCCCGTTCGCCCCCGGCATGCGCACGTCTAGGATCAGACAGCCGGGGCGGTCCAAAATATCGGCGTCGAGCACTTCTCGCGTCGAGGCGAAGCTGACGGGCTGGAAACCTGCCGAGAGGATGAGCTCCGACAAAGCCTCTCGTACGCTCTCGTCGTCATCGACGATGATGACGCAGGGTTCGCTCGTGTGCTCTTGGTGCTGCTGCAACAATGGTGCTGATTTACGGAACGGCTGGTCAAGTCTCATGTCACCCTCCATTTCTCGATTTTTGCAAAGCCTCTGCTATGGCGAAGAGCAGGGCAGGGGCATTGAACGGCTTGCGAAAAAAGCCGCTGATACCCTGCGCGCGGCTCTGGTCAGCGATTTCGTGGCGCCCGGTGATCAGGAAAACCGGGAGGTCTGGACGCGCCTTCCTCACGATGTCACGAAGTTCAAAGCCGTTCGTGTCGGGCATGCCAATGTCTGTTATCAGCACGTCCAAGTCCGCTAGGCCCCGGATAAGAAAATGCCCGGCCGACCGGAAGCAGCAGGCAGCATAGCCAGCCGATTCCAGGAGTTCTTCCAGCGACTCGAGCAGCCTTGGATCATCATCGACAACCGCGACGATCGGTTTTGTCTTGTCCATCGCTAATTTCCTCCAGCCCGTCGCGAGTGCGTAATCGGTATCGCCAGTTTCTCGGCGATACGCACGAGGTCGGCTAGAGACGCTGTTTCCATTTTCTGCATCACATTCCTTCGATGAATCTGCAGCGTGACTTCGCTGATCCCTAGTTCGGACGCTGCCTGCTTGTTGAGGAGACCACTGACCACAAGCGGCAGCACCTCGCGTTCCCGTGGCGTAAGTTCCAGATACCGCTGCCTCAGCTGGCTCAGTTCAGCGCGGCCCGATCGTTTTTGCCGATCCTCGGAAATCGCCGTGCTAACGGCGGCCATGAGGTCAGCATCGCTGAATGGCTTGGTAAGGAAATCCACTGCGCCATGCTTGATCGCCCGTACCGAGGACGGAATATCGCCGTGTCCGGTGATGAAAACGATTGGTGGATGATCGCCCTCGGCGATCTGCCGCTGTAATTCTAGGCCGTTGATATCGGGTAATTCGACGTCGAGGATCAGGCACGCGGGAACATCCGGCTTCTCGGCGTTCACATATTCGCCCGCCGACCCGAAAGCGATGGCGCGCATACCGTGTGACTCCAAGAGTTCGCCGAGCGCCTCCCGGATACGTCCATCGTCGTCCACGACGAAAACAACATGGTCATCAATCGTCATGGCACCGCTTTCATTGCAACCGGTAAGGTGAAAATGAATCTTGCGCCCTGCGGTTCATTGTTTTCAGCCCATAGACGCCCGCCATGTGCCTCGACAATCGATCGGCAGATGGCGAGACCCATGCCCATTCCATTTTCCTTCGTTGTGAAGAAGGGTTCGAAAATCCGTTCGGGACATTCGATGCCATGCCCCCGATCGCTGACTTCAGTCTGGACCTCGTGCGCCAAACGATGTGCATGCACCTTTAGAAATTTGTCCGCTCCAGCAAAATCCATCGCATCCATGCCGTTGCGGATGAGATTGATCAGGACCTGCTGTATCTGAACGGAATCCAGTGAGACGGGTGGAAGGTCGCTTTCGACAGAAATTTCCATGCGAACGCCGCGCCGATTCCCCTCCTGTGCCATAAGGCCTCCCGCCTCGCGAATGATGCTCGCCAGCGTCGCGGTGTTCCTCGTCTCCGTGGATTGCCTGAATAGGGCGCGGATGCGGCCGACAATGTCGGCCGCGCCGTTTGCATCCCGGATCATCCGCTCGGCGACAGTCTTTGCGCGGTCTACATTCGCGGGCTCGACCGACAGCCAGCGATGGCATGCATGCGAATTGGCGACGATGGCGGCCAGCGGCTGGTTCACCTCATGAGCGATAGATGCCGAGAGCTCCGCGAGACTTGCAGCCTGAGATGCGACCGCTAGTCTCTCCTGCGTTCGGCGTAATTCCTCCTGCGTGCGCACGTCGTCGTCGATGTCGAAACTCACGCCGTACCATTGCAGGATGCTGCCGTCTGCATCGCACAGCGGTTCAGCGCGACCAATGATCCAACGGTAGGCGCCATCGGCTCGACGCTGCCGATATTTCATTGTGAAGGTTTCGCCTGTCGCGAACGAGTGAGCCAGCGCCTGACCGACCGAGGCGACATCTTCTGGATGGACGGAGTTTTGGATCGCCATCTGCAACCGGGTGGTATCGGACGCTTCGAGATCGACCAAGGTCAGGCCGACATATTCCGCGAGCCTCCTGTTCAGATAGGTGGGCTCTCCGTCCGCAGCGGCGGCCCAGATTAGCGTCGGCAGCGCATCGACAAGCCGCCGCAATTGCTTCTCGCTCTCTCGAACAGCCTCCTGTGCGCGCATCTCGTCTTCGATATCGATCGAAACCTGGTACCATTGCACGATCGCCCCGGACGCATCGCGCAACGGCTGCGCGCGCGCCTCGATCCAGGGATAGGCGCCGTCCTTATCGCGCCGCCGAAAGCGACTCACGAAAGGCGTTCCAGTCGCAAAGCCATCCAACGCTCTCCGCAGCATGTCCGGAAGATCATCGGGGTGAGCCAAGTGCCGGGCCAGCGCCTCGAAATCCTTGACGTGATCCGGCGGTACCCCGACGGTTTCCAGATATCGCCTGCTGGCCGAGGTGAGCTTGCCCACGGGATCGTAGCTCAGGATGTTGATGGGCACAGCGTCGATCATTTGCTCCAGTTGCTGCTTGCTGTTTCGTAGCGCTTCTTCACTCTGCAACTGATCGTCTATGTCGTGGCAGAGACCGTACCATTGAGCGATGCGACCGTCCTGATCTCGCATCGCTTCGGCGCTGGCCGCCATCCACCGATACATGCCATCAGTTCGACGCATCCGCCATTTCATGGAAAGGGGCTCACCGCTGGCGAACGAGCGCCCGAACGCTTCCGCAACGCCGACGGCGTCATCCGGATGAATAACGGTCTCAATGAATGCGTTGAGCCGGCTTATGTCCGGCTTATCCAAACCCGCGACGTCCAAGCCGAGGAAATCGATCAGTCTTTTGTTGAAAAAAACAGGCACCCCATCGGGGGAGATCCGCCAGAGGTAACTCGGGACCATGTCCACGAGTAGCGACAGTTCGCGCTCTCGGCTGCGCAATGCAGCTTCTGCACCCTTCTGTTCGGTCAAATCGAGAATGTAGGCGACCCCTTGCCGAGACTGCCCCTCGAAGCAGGCAGCCCCGATCAATACGGGCACACGGCTACCATCCTTCCTGAAATACTCCTTCTCACGGGCTTGCATCTTGCCCGTGGCTGCGAGTTCTTCGGCCTCCTCGCGGGCATACACATCTTGCCAATCGGGAGGCGTCATATCGAGCCATCGGAGCCCGGCTTGCACGTCCTCCCGTTCGTGCTGGACCATCCGGAGAAACGCGTCATTGGCATCGATCAGTGTTCCGTCCAGATCCCATATGACGATGCCGATAATGTCCGAATCTATCAGCCGTCGGATTCTGGCTTCGCGCTCGGCAATGTCGCTATAAAGGCGCGTCTGATCGTCAATGTCGTGACTGAAGCCGAACCATTGGACGATGCCGCCCCGATCGTCCCGCATCGGCTCTGCGCCCGTGTCCACCCATCGATAGACCCCATCGGCGCGGCGCAAGCGATATTTCATCGAGAAGCGTTCGCCAGTCGCAAATGCATGCGCGAAACCAGTGGCGAAAGCGGCCGCGTCATCGGGATGAACGGCAGCTTCGATATAGGCATCCATGCGACTCGTTTTCGGCCGATCCAAAGCCGATACATCGAAACCAAGAAATTCGATCACACGCCGGTTGAAGAAGTTTGGTTCTCCATCCGCAGTCAATCGCCATAGAAAACTCGGGACCATGTCAATGAGCTGCGACAGCTCCCGCTCCCGGTCGCGCAATGCCTCCTGCGCGCGTACTTCGTCATCGATCTCGACGGAGACGGCGAACCATTGCAGAATGGCTCCGTCTTCGCCGCGTAGCGGTTCAGCCCGGCCATCGACCCAGCGATATACACCGTCTGCGCGGCGCATACGATACTTCAAGGAAAAGGGTTCGCCGGTGGCGACAGATCGACGAACCGCTTGCAGAAGGACGGGTGCGTCTTCCGCGTGGACAAGGGTTTCTATGTTGGTCACCAGCCGGCTCATGCCCGGCTTGCTCAACTGTTCTAGGTCCAGTCCGAAAAAGTCGGTCAAACGCTTATTGAAGAAGGTCGGCTCACCTTCTGGCGTTAGCCGCCTGATATGGACCGGAACCATGTTGACGATTTGCTCCAGCTCCCGCTCGCGGTCACGGAGTGCCTCGATACTCTGGCGCAACGTAACCAGCGCTAGCTGGTGCTGACGCGATATGGCGGCCACGATGAGTGCCGAAAACGCTGAAATCGCCAGGAAGAGCTGCAACATGATCTGTCTATGGCGCTGGGTCTCGGCATCGCCGACGAATTGGCTTGCGCCAGATACCGTGAATATCGCCGTTATGAGCGCGAGGAGGGCGAGAGTGACGGCGGCTCCCTTGAACTCGAAGCGCACGGCGGCCCACAGCAACGGCGGCATGATGATGTAGGCAAATGGCAGGTAGCCGCTGAGCGAGAGAGCCGCGACGCCAAGAAAGATGAGTCCGAGGATGGAGCCCTCCACCCATCTCGCGGCGGAGTATTCCGCCTTTCCGTGCCAACTCTGGAACACCACCAACGCCAGTGGGGCCACGATCAGAACCCCGGTGGCATCCCCGATCCACCAGAGGGGCCAGGCCGCCAAGAAAGTTTGTGAAAATATTCCGAACCAGGCAAGCGTCGCGCTTCCCACGGTCGCGCTGACCATCGGCGCAATTCCGGCGCACACCAGTATAAAGACGACAACCTCCTGCAAGGTTTCGAGTCGTACCGGCCGCTTCAGGGTCCGCCTGATGAGCCATGCGCCGACCAGCGCTGCAAGTGCGTTACCGGCGTACATGAGCAAGGCAGCAGGGAGCGGACTATGGAACCACAGTACATTGCCCAAAAGCTCAGCGAGACAGCCCGTCAGCACCCACCACGACCAGCTCCCGACAGGCGCGATGACCAGGGTGGCAATGAAAAGCCCGCCCGGAGGCCAGATAGAAATGCCTGTTCCAGGCACGATCGCGAGTGCTTGGGCGAAAGCACAGCCAAGAACATACGCCACAAAAAAGAGGCTCAGATGCAAGAGGCGGGGGCGGTAGGACCAGAGGCGCGTCATCGGCTGCTCCTGCAGGGCACAGAAATCCGTGGTCGCCAGCCTGCGCGTTGGAGTGGTTATCAGATCTCGGCGCCGCGACCTTGTTTCCCACCCTAGTCGAGCCACCGCACGGCTTCAACTTATGGAAATCCATGTAGTAGCGCCGCCGTCGCCGCGCCGCGTTTGCTAAAGAGATAGAGCCCCTCCGGTTGTTCGTCCCTGCCAGAGAGATCAGGATCACGCGGGCTCGGCGCCAGCGTAACCTCAGCGGTGGCGTTCATGCTTCACTCCTTGGGGTTGGTGTGCAAGTGCCAGACTGGGAACGCGGAGCGGCGCTTGCCGCTCCGTAAACGGCGGCAGGCTCAGCCCTTGATAAATGCGAGCAGGTCGGCGTTGACCTTATCCTGATGCGTGGCGGTGATGCCGTGCGGTGCGCCTGGATAATAGATGTCCTTGGCGCCCTTGATCAGTCGTGCGGACTTGACGGCCGAATCCTTCACTGGAACGATCTGGTCGTCCTCCCCGTGCAGGACGAGGGTCGGGACATCGAATTTCTTCAAGTCTTCCGTGAAATCGGTTTCGGAGAATGCCTTGACGCATTCATAGGCGTTCAGCAGGCCCGCCTGCATGCTCCAAAGCCAGAATTGGTCGAGCGTGCCTTGAGAGACGTTTGAACCAGTCCGGTTGGCGCCGTAGAACAGCGGGGCGAGATCGCGGTAGAATTGAGAGCGGTCCTTGACCAGCCCGGCGCGGATCGCGTCGAAGGCTTCAATCGGCAGGCCCTCGGGATTGGTCGCCGATTTTACCATGACCGGCGGTACCGCGGCTATGAGTACGGCCTTGGCGACGCGCTTCGTGCCATGGCGGCCGATATAGCGGGCGACTTCGCCGCCGCCGGTGGAGTGGCCGACGAGCGTCGCGTCCCTAAGGTCGAGCGCTTCGATGACGGCGGCCAGATCGTCGGCGTATCCGTTCATGTCGTTTCCTGATGTCGCCTGGCTGGAGCGTCCATGGCCGCGCCGATCATGCGCCACGACACGGAAACCGTGCTGGGCGAGGAACAGCATCTGGCCGTCCCAGGCGTCGGAGCTCAGCGGCCATCCATGCGAGAAAGTAATGACCGGACCAGAGCCCCAATCCTTGTAGTAGATTTCGGTGCCGTCCTTGGTGGTAATCGTGCTCATTTGTTGTTTTCCGTGGTTGAGGGGGGTGGGCAGGGACTTCTTGTCCGTGGCCTTGGCCGTCGCGACGGCGGGGGACGCTGCTGCGATACCGGCGGCAACTCCCCAGAGGAGGGCGTCGCGGCGGGAGACGCTGGGGTTGGATGGATTTGAAATATCTTGCATTCGCTATCCTTCGCGGTTGCGGTGATCGTGCGAAGGAAGATGGCGATTAGCGCCGCAGAAGACTATTGGACGGAAGCATCGGCGGACTGTGCGAAAGTTTAGGTGACCGCATCGAACGAATAGAACGTTTGTTCCAGTAGATCGCGATCTTTAGACGCCGGCAGGATGTTTGGGAGATAGGTGCTGCGGTATTCGGTCGTCAAAACGCAAAACGCGCGCTAGCGAAGCGCGCGTTTTCTTGGCGGTCATGCAGCGTTGGTTGCCGACAACCGATGCCGGCAAGGTACTTGGCGAGCATGTGTTGCTGGAGTTCGAAGGGCACCTTCATCGCATCATGGATGTCGGGATACCGAGCGGTTTCTTGCCTACGCCGAGCCGGGCAGTCTCTGAAGACGCCGCCTCGCCGGTTCAGTCGTCGAAGGGGGCGTTTGCCACCAGATCCACCGATGAAGCCCCAACTTTGTAGCCAGGAACCAAGCGCTCTCCAAAATCCCGCACAAAGTTGTCGTGCGTTGTTTCGGGCATTGTCGCGGCGATGTGGCAGAAGCACAAGGTCATCCTCTTCTTCATTCCAAGTCGCGGAAACTCCGTGAGGATTGCTTTCATCTCCGACGAAGGAATGGAGCTATATTGCAGGCCGACCACGTCTAGGCAGATGCCGGTCGTGCAGAGAGAGACCTCGGCTTCCTTGTAGAGGCCGATTGACGGCGTCGAATTGAGGGCGACGCAATCCCAGACCTGCTGGGAGCGATGATTGTCGAAGCCGGCTTCCTGTGCAAAGCTGCGTGCCAAGTCCGCAGCCTCCACCTCGAAGCGACGTGGCCCCGCAAAGCGTTCGTCGAGCGTTATATCGTGCAGCAGCGTGCCGACGGCCAGCACCTCCGCATCGTGTTCGATCATTTGGAGTTGCCCAATCCGCTCGGCAAACAGCCAGGAGCGAACCACGTGGTTGAACAGGTACGGCTCGCACCGTTCGTGCGCGTAGTCCAAGGCGCGCTCGACGGGCGGCGTCCGTGGGACTGAAATTCCGGCAAGTACCTGCGTCGCTGATGTCGGGTGCATGGGGTCAACCTAGTTGGAAAGATGTGCGGCAAATGGGCCCGACATCTTTCGGGGTTCGTCTACTTTTCGTAAGTTGTCACGTTCTTCTCGTCGGCATCGACGAAGACCATGCGGGTTCCGTGCCGGCTCGGTGTCACCGGCATTCTCGCTGACGCCATCATGGTCGCCAGGAAATTTAGAGAAGCCGACCTGCAACTCGTTGGTTCTGACGTATCAGTGTCTGCGACGGGCCGACCTCGGCCTGCGCAGGCCGGCCCGTCCGAACAGAGTTACGTTCTCGGCTGGTAATGGCTGCGCCAGTCTTCGAAGCCGACGCGCCCGAGCCGGGCGTTCCCGACAGGCACGAGCGAGCCGTCGAGCAGTTCGGTGCCGAAATAGAGCGCATGCGGATCGGCAACGACCTGACGGGGGTCGTTCATCGATTTCAGGAACCGGGACGCGATATCGCTGAGGCGAACCTTTTCCGGACCGGCAATCTCGATCGTGCCGTTCATTGGCTTGCCTAGCGCCACATCAGCCATGGCGTCGGCGACGTCCTCCGAAGAGATTAGCTGCACATAAGCGGATGAAAGGTGGATCGCCTGGTCGACCGCGCCGGCCTCGACGATGCCGGGAAGGAATTCGAAGAATTGCGTCGAGTGTACGATCGTGTAAGGAATGCCCGAGGCCCTGATCAGCTCTTCCTGGGCCAATTTAGCGCGCATGTAGCCGCTGGCTGGCAGCTTCTCCACGCCGACGATAGAGAGCGCAATGTGATGTTCCACGCCTGCGGCGGCGCCGGCCTTGAGCAGATTGCGTCCTGCGGTCTGGAAGAATTCCATCACCGCCTTGTCCTCGAACGAAGGCGAATTGGCGAGGTCGATCACAACCTTCGCACCGGCAAGAGCTTCGTCGAGGCCCTTGCCTGTAAGGGTGTCGACGCCCGAATTCGGGGACGCTGCGAGGACGTCGTGTCCCTTATTCCGAAGGCGCTCGACGGTCTTTGAACCGATAAGCCCAGTGCCCCCAATGACAACGATCTTCATGCCTAAATCTCCTTCTCGGGTTACTTGCCTGATCGTGATTGAGAGCCAGGCGCGGCGGTTGCCGATGGCGGGAGAATGCGTCGGCTGGCGCTCCCAGACTATTCTACGGGGGAAGCGTTCCTCCTCTGCGGAAGTATAGGGAAGGGTATCCGGAACGATGGGGTGTCCGACCTATCCGTATTGCCCGGCTCGTCCGGGCGCTAGCGGGATGCACCATCTGGGCCAGATGCATGGTCCGTCCTATCAGGCATACATCATGTTCCGGGCGAGCCTTTCGGTGTCGACCCGATCACCATTTCACGGAGAGCATGATGACCAAGCGTCTGAACCTACTGGCCAGGAAAAACGGCGGCATCGACGGACTCGTCGCCGTCGAGGCCTGGATTGCTAACAGCTTCGATCCCAGGCTGATGGAGCTCGTCAAGGTACGCGTCTCGCAGATGAACGGATGCGCCCATTGCCTGCACATGCATCGGCAGGACGCGCTTAAGCAGGGCGAGACGGAAGAGCGGATGCTGTTGCTGAGCGCCTGGCACGAATCGCAGCTCTATACGGACCGGGAACGAGCCGCACTCGCGTGGGCCGAGTCGCTGACCAATATTGTGCAGACCCATGCGCCGGACTCGGATTATGAGGCGGCACGCACCGTTTTTTCGGAGGATGAACTCGTGGCGCTTTCGATCGGCGTCGCGATGATCAATGCCTGGAACAGACTGGCGATCGGTTTCCGGCTGCAGCATCCAGCGGATCGCAGGATCGCCGCGTAGGATTGACACGGGAGCTCGCCGGACGAATGGAATCGTCCGGCGAGCCCTTCTTTTCCGACATGCTGAAGGCGTCTCCCCTCTGACCGCGACGCTAGGAGGGTAGCCGCAGCGTGGCGACCGTGCCGCGGCCGAGTTCGCTTTCCAGGTCCAGGCGCCCCCCCACTTCCTGGGCGAAACGGTTGACCATCGGGAGTCCTAGACCGCCGAGGCCGGATACTTTCGTGGTGAAGAACGGGTCGCTTGCACGGCTCAGCACCTCCTTTGTCATGCCGATCCCATTGTCCGAAATGCGCAGCTCGATCTCAGTCGTGGCGTCGTCGCCATGGACGGTCGTGGCGAGGAGCGAAATCGCTCCGCCGTTGGGCATTGCGTCGCGTGCGTTGAGCAGCAGATTCATGAGCGCGCTCTGCAGGTTTACGCGATTGCAGCTAAGGGCTGGGAGCGCGAGGCCGCCTGAGAGCTCGAATACGATGTTGCGCTCCCAGGTTGCCCTGACCAGGGTTTCGATTTCCATGAGACATGCCCAGACATCAACCGGCGCGGCTGCAGCCTGGCCGCCGCGGGCGAGGCGCATCGTCTGCTGGACAAGCATCCCCGCGCGACGGAGGGACGTACACGCGCTGGCGACCACAGGTCTGAGCGATGACCCCCCATCCATGTCGGAACTGCGTGAGATGATGTTCAAAGCCGACGTAGCGATCTGGATGAGATTGCCGAGATCGTGGACGACGCCGAGTATGGCCTCTTCCGGCTGTGCACCTGAATAAATCGCGTCCGGTCGGGCGTTGCCGAGATCGTCGTTGAAGATCTGGGTGTTCGTATCTGTCGGCGACATGCATAGCTCCTCATCTGCTCGAACGACAGACGCGTCGTCCGTGAGCGGACAGAGGCTATGATCCAGGCAGGGCTGTGGTCGATTGGTTCGAGGGCTAAGGCAACCGATACCGCTGTATGGCTCCGGCATTGTCCGGCAGGCAAAAGCGTTCGATATAACGGGTCGCCCGCGAAAGGCGGTATGCACAATTGGATGCATCCGCCTGTCGGACGACGCAAAGCTGCGCGCAGCGCCGCGCGGCGAGCGAAAGCATCTAGTGCTTCATACCAACCTCTTCACTACCAAATCTGCACCGCGGTCCGCGGAAAGCATAGGCTGCCCTGTTCTCAAGTGTAGTCTTCCCTCTCCCTTGACGTGATCGACTACCAACAGCGCTTCAACCTAGAATCCGCGAAATGGCTCGTGACCGACGGGCCCCGAACTCAACAAGGAGGCCATCATGTCGCAGGCAGCATCGAAACCAACCATGACTTTGGAAAATACCTCTCATCCCGACGAGCTGGTTCCGTCGCGCTATGCTGTTCAGATCGGCGAGATCGAGGTGATGGTGGTCAGCGATGGAGTGCTGCCGCTCCCGACCGCGATGTTGGGACACAACGCCGACCCGGCCGTCCGGGCGGCGTGGCTCAAGGACATGTTTCTGCCCCAAGACGCTTTCGACTGGGCGCTGAACGTGGTCGTTGTGCGTAGCGGCCAGCAGACCATCCTCATCGACGCTGGGTTGGGATTGGACCCGGACTTGAACTTGCCGCGGGCCGGGCAGTTGATCAAGCGACTTGCGGCCGCCGGCATCGATCTTGGATCTGTAACCGACGTGGTGCTTACGCATATGCACATGGACCACGTAGGCGGGCTGCTCGTCGAGGGGGTGAAAGAACGGCTGCGTCCGGACCTCCGGGTTCACGTGGCGGCCGCCGAAGTCAAATTCTGGGAGTCGCCCGATTTCTCCCACGTCTCGATGCCGCCGGGCTTCCCCGACGCGCTGCGGGCGACCGCCACGCGGTTCAGTGAAGAGTATCGCAGCCACCTGAGGCTGTTCGACGAGGAGTATGAGGTCGCGCCCGGCGTGGTCGTCACGCGCACCGGCGGCCACACCCCTGGGCACAGCGTGGTCCGCGTGGCGTCCGGCAACGACCGGCTGATGTTCGCCGGCGACGCAGTGTTCGCGGTCGGGTTCGAACACCCCGACTGGTTCAATGGTTTCGAACACGACCCCGAGGAAGCGGCCCGCATTCGGGTCCGACTTCTGCGGGAGTTGGCGGAGACTGGCGAACTGCTCGTGGCCACCCATCTTCCGTTCCCCTCCGTCGGCCATGTGGCGGTCGATGGCGACGACTTTCGTTGGGTGCCGGTCTTCTGGGACTACTGATCGCTTGGTGGCTCAGTTCGAATTGGATGGCCGCGTGGCCTTTGAACGAAACGGATAGCCGGCGGTAGAGAGGCGATTTGCAATGGACGTATATGAGGCAGTGGCAAGCCGAAGGGCGGTGCGCGGATTCAAAGACCAGCCTGTGTCCAGGGAGGTGCTTGAGCGGGTGCTGTCCGCCGCAGCTTGGGCGCCGTCCGGATCGAACATTCAGCCGTGGAACACCTACGTGTTGACCGGCGGGCCGCTGGCCGAGCTCAAAACGGTCGCCGTCGAGCGCGTGGCTCACGGCGACCCCTGGGACGAGCGGCAATACGAGATGTATCCGGCCGCGCTGAAGTCCCCGTATGGGGAGCGCCGATCCGCCTTCGGCAAGGAGCGCTACAGCGCGCTTGGTATTGCGCGCGAGGACTGGGAGGCGCGCCAGCGGGCAGCCATCGCCAACTGGAACTGTTTCGGCGCGCCCGCCGCCTTGTTCTGCTACATCGACCGCGACCTGGGCCGGCCCCAATGGGCCGACGTCGGGATGTATCTGCAGACCGTCATGCTGCTGCTCCGCGACGAAGGGCTTCACAGTTGCACGCAGATGGCGTGGTCCCAGGTTCGCGAGACGGTCGCGGAGGTCCTGTCACCCCCGGAAAGGCTCATCCTCTTCTGCGGCATGTCGATCGGGTACGAGGACCCCACGGTAAGCTACGTCCGTACGGGCCGCGCCCCGCTCAGCGAGACGGTCACTTTCGTCGGCGGCTAGTAACCGACGCCGTCCCGGTCTCAGCGTGGACGCTAGAATTTTCGACCTATGCAAACGCACATCTGATCAACCACGAAGGGACTACGACAATGAACCCAGTTCTAAAAACGCTGTTTGTGACAGCTACACTCAGCCTCCTTGGCACTTTCGCGGTTGCCGCTGACAACACTGCAAAGGTCACATCGCTCATGAGCAAGGATCTTCCCAACTATCCGGGCAAGGAGGGTCTCATGATATCGGTCGAATATGGGCCGGGCGGTTCCGATCCCATTCACAAACATGACGCAAATGCGTTCGTCTATGTTCTGGAGGGCTCGATCGTGATGCAGGTGAAGGGGGAAAAAGAAGTCACCCTGTCGCCGGGAGAGACCTTTTACGAGGGGGCCTCCGACATTCACCTGATCAGCCGCAACGCGAGCAAGACTAAACCAGCCAAGTTCATCGTCGTACTGCTCAAGAAGAAGGGCGCTCCGGTGGTGTTGCCTGTAAAGTGATGCCCGGCCCAAGCGCCGATATGCCCGAGACTGAATACAGAACGGAGGGAACGGATCGATGAAAGTAACCGTCATGGGAGCGAGGGGGCGGATCGGAACCAGGCTTGTTGAAAGCCTTCGGCAGGCTGGGGCCGAAGTCGTCCTTGCATCTCCCACTTTCGGAGTGAACAGCGTCACGAGGGAAGGTCTTAGGGCGTCCTTGACGGGAGCTGGCGTCGTCATCGACGTCACCAACGCCGCATCGTTCGGAGACAACTCCGCTCTGGAGTTCTTCAAGACGTCCACCCGAAATCTATTGGCCGCGTCAGCGGACGCTGGCGTCGACCACTATCTCGCCCTCTCAATCGTCGGGACGCCTCGCCTTGTCGAAAGCGACTATTTCCGCGCAAAAATGGTGCAGGAGAACCTGATCAGGGCCGCCCGGCGGCCTTATACTATCCTCCATTCAACGCAATTCTTCGAGTTCATCAGCGGCGTGATCGACATGGCGGCAGATGGCGACGAAATCCGGCTTCCTTCCGCATCCGTGCGGCCCGTAGCCGCCGAGGACGTGGCGGAGGTGCTCACCGAGTTGGCGTTGGGCACCCCGTTGAACGATACGGTGGAACTTGCCGGGCCGGAGCAGTTCGCCTTCGACGAGGTCGCTCGCATGCTCGTCGCAGCAAACGAAGACCCGCGCCGGGTGATCACGGACGACAGCGCGCGATATTATGGCGTCGAATTGAACGACGACACATTGCTGCCGGACAACCTCGCCCACGTTGGCCCCATGCGGTTCGTAGACTGGCTGAACCGGTATATGGACAGTTAGGCGAGGTCGCGGCCTTAGCTTCCAGAATGGCATCGACTTTCATCAGCAAGCCCATCAACAGCGAACAACTACCCGTCTACAATCACCGTGAAGGATTGTCGGCAGTCCCACACCCGCCTTCACCACTCGAAGTGAGGGAAACCATGGTTTCATAGCCAGCCCGACGTCTCTGCGGTATCGTTCGTTTGCGCCCGAGCCCAGTGACGATCATCATGCATTGTGTCCAGGGCAGCCTGGATCAGATCCACATTTTCGGTCAGGCACCATGACGCCATCGTGAAGCCGCTCAATGGCGAGATCGAGTGCACGTTACGGATTTCCGGGAGATCGCTATGGGCCAGGAAGTACAAATGTTGCCGCTTCTCATCAGCGTTCTCGGGATAGCTGGAATTGTCGTTTGGCATTTGCAAGGTCCGGGACGCCCGACCGCCCGCCTGATCGTCCAGATCGGCTTCTTTCTGGCCATGACTGCTGTGCTCGCCCGCACGCGCATTGTTCCCTTCCGTTTCGATCCAGGCGATCTCAGCGGCGCGAATGCGTTGTTCGTATCAGCCAAGATCCTTTGGTGGGTCCATTTGTCGTGGGCCGTGATCGGCTTCGTTCGCATCTATATCGTCCTCGACCATCGCCCAAGAGAGGCGAGGCTCATTCAGGACCTGATCGTGGCCGCGGTCTATCTCGGCGTCTTGCTTTCGATCCTGGCTTTCGTATTCGGCGTTCCGATTGGGACTTTGCTGGCCACATCAGGGGTAATTGCAATCATCCTCGGGCTTGCACTTCAGAACACGCTGGGCGACTTGTTCTCGGGCATCGCTTTGACGCTCGGTCGCCCGTATGTCATTGGCGACTGGGTGCTTCTCAGCGACGGCACGGAGGGCAGGGTCGTAGCTTCCAATTGGCGTTCGACGTATCTGCTCACCGGTGCTCACAACATCGTCGTACTGCCAAACGGCGTGCTGGCGAAGCAGGGGCTTACGAACGTCAGCCGACCCGACGAGAACCATCAGATTGCTCTATCCGTCCGCGTGGCGCCGACCGTTATGCCGCGATCGATCGTCGAGGTCATGCATGCCGTTCTCGACAGCTGCAATGTCATCGCAAAGGAGCCGGCACCGACCGTCGGTCTCGTAGGTATCGATGCAAGCGCCGTCACCGTCGAGCTCTCATTCCGCGTCTCAAGCCCGGCCCAACGCGGCGCCGCGCGCAACGAAGTCATCGACCTCGTGTACCGACATTGCAAGGCAAGCGGGTTGCACCTGGCGATGCCCCCGGAGAGTCCCGTCGCCGTGGGAGAGGTTTCGCGACATGAGTCAGGTCGCCCGACGCCGATGGCACAAAGCCTCATCGACGCGATCCCGGTATTCTCCGTCCTCAGCCAGGATGAACGAGATGCACTTGCGGGCTCGGCCACAAAACGCGATTTTAGCGCCGCGGCGGAGATTGTCAGGGAAGGGGAGGCCCTTGGCAGTCTGATGATCGTGAGAGCTGGCATCGTGATCATGAAGAAAGGCGACGACGAGGTCGCACGATTGGCACCCGGAGACTTCTTCGGCGAGGAGGGCTTGCTTGCCGGCAGGAAAGAGAAGCATGGGCTGCAAGCGCTGACACGCGTAACGGTATTCGAAATCGATCAGACTGCGTTCGCACCGCTGTTGCGAGAGAGATCGGAACTTGCTGAAGATCTGGCATTGCACCTGGCCAACCGAGAAGCGATCGGCGAGAACTCGGGGATGCCGACAATCCAGCACGAACGACGAAGGCTAGACCTCCTCGAAAGCATACGATCGATATTCCGGATCCATCGGGAGCACTCGAGGCCTTAATACAACAGGTCCCCGCCGGTACAGCGAATACTCGCTATACACTGCTGTCACCGGATGGACGGCATGCGCTCGACGGATCGTCTTGACGCCCGCCTCGGACAGACCTGTGTCATGGAAACCCGAATTCACAAGTCTCTGTGCGATCAGGCCCCCGCAACCAAACAAATTTGTACAAAACATCATACGATAGCCCGCATGGATACCATCCACGCGGGCCGTTTGCGTTCTGATTAAATGAAAATCCAGCTTCTTTCGATTGTTTTTGAACCCGCCCGCCCTTCCCCG
Source organism: Rhizobium sp. P1_C7 (assembly GCF_056406295.1). Lineage (NCBI taxonomy): Bacteria > Pseudomonadati > Pseudomonadota > Alphaproteobacteria > Hyphomicrobiales > Rhizobiaceae > Rhizobium > Rhizobium sp. P1_C7. The sequence goes on along the minus strand of NZ_JBFUAL010000044.1, from coordinate 485 downwards.
GCGGGCGAAATCGTTCGTGTGCTGTTAGCGAAGACTGACACTTCGAAACTTCGGGCCTTGTCACAATTTCAGTCGCCGTGAGCGAACGGGGCTCGATCCCTTTCCGCGTGCGCTCTTGAGCACGCTCACTCGACGTCGACGCTTTTTGTCCGGTGCTTCGATCAGCACCTCGTGGCGTTCTTTGGAAACATCGATAGCTGCCAGAACGGGGGTAAATGCGGTAATGTCGCAATCGGCACTCGAATGTTCTTGAATGCCTCACGTGTTGCTACGCTCGTGTCCCCGCACGTGTTGCAAGGTGACAGAGGTAGCGAAGCCGCTCGCGAGCGCGCCCTCAATAGCGCTGTAGCGAGCGGGCGGCTTCGCGGGCGGCCATCATGTTTTCCGCAGGTTGTCGAAGGGCGACCTGGTGGTAAGAGTCTCACTGCACGACCTCTACTATTTCAGTCTGCGGCGCGGTATCGGCGAATGGACCGAACACCAGC
>NZ_JBFUAL010000043.1:0-23193 GCF_056406295.1 Rhizobium sp. P1_C7 | reverse complement strand
GTCCTGGATGTCGTTGTGCTTCCAGATCACCTTGTCGCACTTGGCATAGCGAATGCCTTCGATCATCGAGGCATGGTTCAGCGCATCCGAGAAGATCACGAGGCCGGGGATCTTGGCGCCGAGCGTGCCCAGCGCTGCCCAGTTGGAGACGTAACCCGAGGTGAAGACCAGCGCCGATTCCTTGCCATGCAGATCGGCAAGTTCGCGCTCAAGCAGAACGTGGTAGTGGGTGGTGCCAGAAATATTCCGGGTGCCTCCCGCACCCGCGCCACAGTGATCGATGGCGTTCTTCATCGCCTCGATCACCTTCGGGTTCTGGCCCATGCCGAGATAGTCGTTGGAACACCAGACGGTAACGTCCTTCGGGCCATCGGCCGTGTGACGCGTAGCACGCGGAAAGCTGCCGCGATGACGCTCAAGATCGGCAAAAACGCGGTAACGGCCTTCCGTATGCAGGCCATCCAGCTCGTTTTTGAAGAATGCTTCGAAATCCATCATATGCTCCAGTATCGTGCGAGCGTTTTTGCGAACGGACGCGCGCACGTCAACCCTTCGCCTCCGCTTTAGCACCAAGTGCGGCAAAAGGCCCATAGTCTCGAATTGTTTTAATTCAAAAATGCCAGTCGTGCCAAGTGAGGCATGGCAGGAGCAATGCGATTGCGAGGCAGCACCGCCGCCTCGCAATCCTATGCAATCCCTCAGCCGGCGTCGGCAACGGCACGCTTGGCCATTACCTTGACGAGGTTCGCCCGATATTCCGCACTGGCATGCAGATCCGACATCAGGCGTGAGGGGTCGACGTTGACGGCAGCAATCGCCGATGGAGACCAGTTGGAGCCGAGCGCCGCCTCCATGTCGCTCTGCCGGAACACACCACTCGAACCGGCGCCGGTGACGGCCATGCGCACACCGCTGCCGGTCTTCGCGACAAAGACACCCGTCATCGCATAGCGCGAGGCTGGATTGGGGAACTTTGCGTAGCCTGCTTTTTCAGGCGCCTCGAAGCCGATCGCTGTGATCAGCTCGCCGTCCTGAAGGGCGGTTTCGAATAGGCCCGTGAAGAAGTCGCCTGCCGCTATCTCCCGCTTGTTGGTGATGATCCGTGCATCGAGCGCCAGCATCGCCGACGGATAGTCGGCTGCCGGATCGTTGTTGGCGACGGAGCCGCCGATCGTTCCCATGTGGCGCACATGCGGATCGCCGATCTTGCCGGCGAGGTTGCAGATGGCGGGACAGACCGCTCGCAGAGCAGCCGACGACGCCACGTCGGCATGGGTGGTGGCCGCACCGATCGTCACCTTGCGACCGTCGACCTTGATCCCCTTCATCGCGGGGACGTGCCTGAGATCGACGAGGTCACTTGGCGCGGCGAGGCGCTGCTTCATCGTGGCGATCAGCGTCATGCCGCCGGAGACGTATTTGCCTTCCGACGTGCCCGAGATCATCTTGGCGGCTTCGTCGATAGAGGAAGCACGGTGATAGTTCGTCTGATACATCCTCGTTCCTCCTCAATTGACCGCACGAGCCGCCATCCACACCTTCTGCGGCGTGGCGGGCATGGTCAGCATGTTGTTGCCGATCGCATCGGTGATGGCGTTGATCAGCGCGGGCGGCGAGCCGATGGCGCCTGCCTCGCCGCAGCCCTTGATGCCCAGCGGGTTGCTGGGTGACGGCGTGACCTGGTGCGACACCTGGAACGATGGCAGGTCGTCGGCGCGCGGCATGGCGTAATCCATGAAGCTTGCCGTCAGGAGCTGGCCGTTCTCATCATAGTGCACGGCTTCGAGCAGCGCCTGTCCGATGCCCTGCGCAATACCGCCGTGAACCTGTCCCTCGACGATCATCGGGTTGATGATGTTGCCGAAATCGTCAGCGGCGACGAACTGGATGATGTCGGTCTTGCCGGTTTCCGGATCGACCTCGACTTCGCAGATGTAGCAACCGGCGGGGAAGGTGAAGTTGGACGGATCGTAGAAGGCCGTTTCCTTCAGCCCCGGCTCCATGCCGCCCGGCAGGTTGTGGGCCGTGTAAGCGGCCAGCGCCACCTGGAACCAGGGCAGCATCTTGTCGGTACCGGCCACCTTCACCTCGCCGTTCTCGATGACGATATCACTCTCGTCGGCTTCCATGAGATGCGCGGCAATCTTTTTCGCCTTGGCCTCGACCTTGTCGAGCGCCTTGACGACCGCTGACATGCCGACAGCACCGGAGCGCGAACCATAGGTGCCCATGCCCATCTGCACCTTGTCGGTATCACCATGCACGATCGATACGCTGTCGATCGGCACGCCGAGCCTGTCGGAGACAAGCTGCGCAAAGGTGGTCTCATGCCCCTGTCCATGGCTGTGCGACCCGGTCAGCACCTCGATCGTGCCGACGGCATTGACGCGCACCTCGGCCGATTCCCAAAGCCCGACACCGGCGCCGAGCGATCCGACCGCCTGCGACGGCGCAATGCCGCAGGCCTCGATGTAGCAGCTCATCCCGATGCCGCGTTTCTTGCCGCGGCCGGCGGCCTCGGCCTTGCGCGCCGCAAAGCCGTTCCAGTCGGAGGTCTGCATGGCGGCATTCAGCGACGCTTCGTAGTCGCCTGCGTCATAGTTCATGATGACCGGGGTCTGATGCGGGAATTCGCGGATGAAGTTTTTTCGCCGCAACTCGGCCGGCGAGACGCCGAGTTCGCGCGCCGCGGTTTCCATCGTGCGTTCGAGCAGATAGGTCGCCTCCGGCCGTCCGGCACCGCGATAGGCATCGACGGGTGCGGTGTTGGTGTAGACCGTGCGGACATTGGCGTGGATGGCCGGGATGTCGTACTGGCCGGACAGCAGCGTCGCATAGAGATAGGTCGGCACCGCCGACGAAAAGAGCGACATGTAGGCGCCGAGATTGGCGATTGTGTCGACCTTCAATCCGATGATGCGGTGATCCTTGTCGAAGGCCATCTTGACCTTGGAGACGTGGTCGCGGCCGTGCGCGTCGGTCAGGAAGGCCTCGGTCCGGTCAGAGTTCCATTTGACCGGCACGCCGGTCTTCTTGGAAGCCCAGAGACAGACGATTTCCTCCGGGTAGATGTAGATCTTCGATCCGAAGCCGCCGCCGACATCCGGCGCAATAACACGCAGCTTGTTCTCAGGTGCGACGTTGTAAAACGCGCTCATCACCAGCCGGGCGACATGCGGGTTCTGGCTGGTCGTGTAGCAGGTGTAGTGGTCCTCGGCGGAATCATAGATGCCGAGCGCTGCGCGCGGTTCCATGGGATTGGGAGAGAGCCTGTTGTTGTGGATCTCGATCTCCGTCACATGCGCCGCATTCGCAAGGGCCTGGTCGGTCGCCGCGGGATCTCCGAGCTGCCAGTCGAAAATCAGGTTTCCTGCTGCTTCCGGATGGATCTGCGGAGCGTCGGATTTGAGCGCATCGACAGCCTCGACCACAACAGGCAGTTCTTCGTAGTCGACCTCGACGGCTTCGGCCGCATCCCGGGCCTCGGCAAGCGTGTCGGCGACGACAACGGCAACGGCGTCACCGACATAACGCACCGTGTCGACAGCAAGCGGGCGCCATGCGCCCATCTTCATCGGCGAGCCGTCTTTCGAATGGATCATCCAGCCGCAGATCAGGTTGCCGATTCCATCGGCGAGCAGCTGCTTGCCTTCCAGTACGTCGATAACGCCCGGCATCGCCTTGGCGGAAGAGGCGTCGATGCCCCTGATCTTCGCATGCGCATGCGGGCTGCGGATGAAAAAGGCGAATTTCATGCCCGGCACGACCATGTCGTCGGTATAGCGGCCCTTGCCGGTCAGGAACCGTTTGTCTTCCTTGCGTGCGACGCGCGCACCAATTCCTTCAACACCCATAATGTCCTCCCAATGGGGTTTCGGGCCTGGCATTCCGCCAAAGACAGTCGTGTTTGGCAGTCAGCCAGACAATTCCTGAGGGCTATTCGGCCGCCTGCTTGGCGGCGCCATGCATCCGCTCGTTGGCAGACAGCACGGCCTTGACGATGTTGTGATAGCCGGTGCAACGACAGATGTTGCCGTCGAGCTCGTGGCGCACGGTCTGCTCGTCGAGATGACCGGCATGGCGGCTGATCATGTCGACGGCGGTCATCACCATGCCGGGCGTGCAGAAGCCGCATTGCAAGCCGTGGTGTTCCTTGAACGCGGCTTGGACGGGATGCAGTTCGCCGTTGGCGGCAAGTCCTTCGATTGTCGTTACCGACGAGCCGGAAGCCTGGACGGCAAGGATGGTGCAGCTCTTGACCGATTTGCCATCCAGGTGGATGACGCAGGTGCCGCATTGGGTCGTGTCGCACCCGACATGGGTGCCCGTCAGGCCAAGCTGTTCGCGAATGAAATGGACAAGAAGCGTGCGTTCTTCACAGTCGCCGCTCACCGCCCGGCCGTTCACCGTCAGTTTCACTTTCGCCATGATTTCCTCCTCGTGCCTCCTCCAGGCACGGACGGCATCATTTGACGTTTTCGCTTTCGGATCAACCACTACTTTAGGGAGGTGCATTAAATTCGGCATGTTCGCAAATTGCCTTCCGGGAGGTCGCTTTTCGAGCCAATTCGAGAGTGCGGCTTTCCTCAAAAATGGCAAAAGAGGTTGTCTACCCCTTTTTGCGCCATAGTTTGCGGGCTAGCCTGACGAAAAGTAGAATCAGGGACGGCCACCGCCCAACGGGCGACCAACGGAGTTATTGATGAAGAAGATTATTGCCCTCGCCGTGATCGGCCTTTCGATCGCAAGCTGCACGCCGACGCAACAGGGTGCCGGTATCGGCGCGGCATCCGGCGCCATCATCGGAGGTGCGGTCACAGGCAACGTTCGTGGGGCAGCCGTCGGCGCTGCGATTGGCGGGGTTTCGGGTGCACTTATCGGCCGCGTCGCCGAGCAGCCGGGCCAATGCTACTATCGCGACCAGTACGGGCGCCGCTACATCGACGACTGCCGCGGCGGCTACTGATCGTCGGCCAGAGACATTGAAGTCCCGGGTTCAGCCCGGGATTTTGCATTGTTTTCTGCCAATTCGGCCCGCAGGCGATTTAAAACGGTACACGAAGCGGAATTTTACCGCTAAGGTTGCCGCTGGCCGGGGGGCGCAGAGCTCAATTCGAATGTAACAAAAGCGGCGGATGCAGATCAGAGGGAAGGCACCGAAAGCGGGTATTGCGTATCGGCGGACAGGCACCGTGATGTTGGTAGCAGTTGCGACCGCATTCTCACCGGCGCTGGTGGCTGACGCTTTCGCCTTCAAGATTTTCGGTATCAACATCTTCGGCAAGGACGACTCGGCCGCCGATCAGGTGCCCGACCCTGTGCGCTATGATGTGACGCTGACCACCGATGCTATCGATCCCGATCTCAGGGAAGCGCTCGAAAACAGTTCCCGCCTCGTTGCCGAAAAGGCCAGCCCCGTCTCTGGCGACCTTGGCGTCGTTGTCAAGGCAAGGGACGACCGGGAGCGCCTGATCGCGGCGCTCTACGAAAAGGCGCGCTATGGCGGTGTCGTGACCATCACCGTCGATGGCAGGAACATCGACGACCTGCCGCCCAATCCCACCTTCAGCCACAAGGGTCCGGTGCCGGTGACCGTCAGCGTCGCGGCCGGTCCCGTCTTCAAGGTGCGTGAGGTGCAGTTCGGCGGTGATGCCGCAAACCGCAATCCGGCCGACTACGATCTGGCGCCCGGCGATACGGCGGGTTCGATTACGATCATCAAGGCTGGCGACAAGATCGTCGAGCAATTGAAGAGCGAAGGCCGCCCGCTTGCGAAGCTGACGACGCGCAAGGTCGTCGCCGATCATCGAACGGATACGGTCGACGTCATCGTGGCGGCCGAAGGCGGCCCCATCGCGCCGGTCGGCACCGTCGGGGTCTCAGGCGCAAAGGCTGTACGGTCAGATTTCATCGAGCGCTATTCGCGGCTCAACAAGGGAGACCGCTATTCGCCGGAAGCGCTGCGGAAGGCTGGAGAACGGTTGCGGGCGCTGGGAGTGTTCTCAAGCGTGACCATTCACGAGGCAGACGAACTTGCCGGCGACGGCAGCCTGCCGATGACGATCGAAGTTTCCGAGGGCAAGCAACGCTATCTCGGCATCGGCGCCCAGTACTCGACGATCGACGGCTTCGGCGTCAACGGCTATTGGGGGCATCGCAATCTTTTCGGCGCCGCGGAAGGGCTGCGGATCGAGGGGGCGGTCGGCCGTCTCGGCGATGCCACAAGCATCGGCGATCTCGACTTTTCGGCCGGCGTAACGTTCACCAAGCCGGGCGCCTTCGTTCCGTCGGCGACCTTGATCGCGAGCGTCCTTGCAAAGACCGACAATCCCGATGCCTACAATGCAAAGTTGGTGACCGCGTCGCTCGGCCTGGCCTACGAACTGAACGACCAGGACACCATTACCGGCAGCGGCCAGGCGAGCTGGGAAAAGGATGACGATGCCTTTGGCACCAACACCTATCTGACGTTCTCACTGCCGCTGCAGTATGACAGGGACACACGCGACAACAAGCTTGATCCGACCGAAGGCTATCGGGCGATGGCGATGGTGACGCCGAGCTACGAGGCTTACAACGGTACCTTCTTCTCAGGATTCGAAGGCTCCATATCGGGATACCAGGGCTTGGGCGCAGAGGACCGAATCGTGCTCGCCGGCAAGGTATCGGCGGGCTTCCTGCTGGGTGCGGACAATCTGGAAAACATACCCGCGACGCGCCGGTTCTTTGCCGGCGGCGGCGGTTCCGTTCGCGGCTACGCCTATCAGGAAATCTCGCCTTACAACGCTGCCAACGAGGCCACAGGAGGTGCGTCCTACATGACCGCATCCTTTGAGACGCGCGTAAGGGTCACCGAGAAGATCGGCGTGGTTCCGTTCATCGATGTCGGAGCCGTTTCGGCCGATGTTGCGCCCGATTTCTCCGATATACGCACCGGTGTGGGCATCGGTATCCGCTACGCAACGCCGTTCGGGCCGCTTCGGCTTGATTTTGCCGTCCCGCTTAACAAGTACGAGGGTGGGTCGGACTACGGCATCTATGCTGGCATCGGTCAGTCGTTCTAACCAGGTTTACGCTCACAGCGTTTCGATGCTGGGAGCCATCGCAAAAACGGGATAGTGTCGCCTCCATGCTTATACTGACCAAAATCGCGAAGTGGATTGCGCGGGTGCTCGGCTACTCCGCCGGCGTTGCCGTCGTCCTCGTTGCCGTAGCGATCGGTATCTTCGGCTTCACCTCCTTCGGCGCGCGCATCGTCACCGACAAGGTGGCCTCGATCATTTCGAACAGGGATATGACGATCCGGGTCCTGGAGCCCCAGGGATTGCTGACCGGCGGCCTACGCGCCAGCCGCATCGTGCTGTCGGATACAAGAGGCACGTTCGCCGACATCAACGGGCTCTCAATCAACTGGAACCCCCTGGCGCTGCTGACCGGCAGATTCCACGCCACCCGTGTCGAGGCGTCCTCCATTCGCGTGCTGCGTAAGCCGGTGCGCACCTTGCCGTCGCGACCCGATGAAACACAAGGGAGCGGGTTCTCCCTGCCGGTGAAGGTCGATATCGATGCGATCGCGCTTCCCGAGATCAGCCTTGCCCAGTCACTGATTGGTCGAGCATTCACGCTTTCGGCCGATGGCAGTATGCGTGCGGACAATACCGGCGGCGAGGCGGATGTTACGGTCCGCCGACATGACGCCCCCGACGCCAAGCTTACGGCGGACGTGGCCTTCGTGCCGGATCAGCGGCAGCTGCGGGTCAAGGCGAAGCTTAGCGAACCGAAGGGCGGTCTGCTTGCCGGCGTACTTGCACTGCCGGGCCAGCCTGCTCTGGAAATCAGTCTCGATGGCGACGGGCCCGTCTCCGATTGGAAAGGCAAGCTGCAGGCCTCGCTCGATGGCCAGCAACGCGCTTCGATCGAGGCCCGCCACACGCTGACGCCCGACAGTCTGCACCATGTCGACCTCAAGGGCGGCGGCGATCTAAGCTCGCTGCTGCCTGCCGCTTTCCGTCCGCTCTTTGCCGGACAGACGAACATCGATGTCGCGGCAACCTTCGACAACCGAGGCAAGATCGATATCCAGACGGGCAACATCGCCACGGGTGCCGTTGTCATCGCTGCATCCGGCACTCTTGACCCGAAGGGCAAGAACAGTCTGAACGCCAACCTTCTCGGAACGTCGGGGCCTGTCGATTTCCGCTGGCCGCTTGCAGACGGCGAAGCCCGCTTCATGATCTCGGGCGTCAACCTCGCCTTGACGGGCGACGCAAAGGCATCGCGGCTGAATGCAAGCGCGTCGCTCGATTCGGCGGTTTTGCCGCAAGCGACGATCAGTAACGTCAAGCTGACGGCCAAGAGCGACAGCTTCAATCTCGCAGGCCGCTCCGGTGCCGTGCAGATTCGGCTCGTGGCCGGCGAGATGACGTTCGCCAATCCGGATATCAATCGGGCGGTCCAGGGACCGGTGACGATCGCGGCGCCGCTGCAGATCACGCCCGATGCGGTCGGTTTCAACGGCACCACGATCGAGAGTGCATCCGCGAACGGCACCCTCAACGGTTCCTACAAACTGTCCGATAGCGGCCTGACCGGCAATGCCAAGCTTTCCATCGCGCCGGCGGCACTGCCGCCCGCCGTCGCCGGGCATTTCGACACGCCGATTGCGATCGAGACGCAGGTCGCGGGAACCGTGCCTTCAAAGATCAATCTGTCGAACCTCACAATCAAATCGGGCACCCTCGAGGCAGCCGGCAATGTCGTGCTCGATGGCGGCAAGCTGGATGCGGCATTGTCGGGCCGGCTGCCCGATGTTCGCAAGGTCCTCGAGAGCGCCACCGGCGAATTGAACTACGCCATCAAGGCGCAAGGCGATCTTGCCGCACTTGCGGTCTCGGCCAGCATCAAGGCTCCCGCGCTCGACATGGCAGGCCGCAGGCTCAGCGACATCGATGCTACTCTTTCCGGAACCGCCGATCCAAAGGCGCCTCAAGCCGAAGTCACCGCCACGGGCAAGATCGACGGCCAGGCAATCAATATCAGTACAAATATCCAGTCCGCGGACGGGCGCATGCTGCTCCCCTCGATTGTCGCCAATGTCGGCAACAACCGGGTGAGCGGACATGTCGAGCTCTCCAATAATTTTGCGCCGACAGGTGCCCTGACCTTCGACCTTCCCGATATCGGTCTCCTGGCGGCGCTGGGGGGCCAGAAGGCGGAGGGTGATCTCAAAGGCTCGCTTGCTATAGTCGATGATGCCGGCAGGATCGCACTCAAGATTGCTGCCACCGGCAGTGGCCTGAGACGCGATGCCCTGGCGATCGTCAAGCCGGATATCGATATCGCCGTCAGCGATTTCATGGCCTTTGCGGCCACCGGCTCGATCAAGGCAGAGCAATTGGCAGCCGGTACCAACAAGGTGGAGCGGCTGACGCTGAACTTCACGCAGCACCGGAACCGGACGAATTTCAATCTCGATGCGACCCATGACGGTCATCCGCTTGTGGCCGCCGGTGGCGTGGAAACGAATGCGGGCACCACCCTGGTCCAGCTCGAACGCTTTTCGGCGAAACCGCACGATATCCCGGTTGATCTTTCTGCGCCGTCGGAGCTGTCGATTACCGGTGGCACCGTCACGCTGAACGGATTGGAGCTGAAAACCGGTGCAGGCGCGGTCAGCGTCACGGGATCGGCGGGCGAGACGCTTGATATCAATGCTGACATCAAGGAGCTGCCGGCGAGCCTCGCAAACAGCTTCGTGCCCAAGCTGGATGCCGAGGGGACGATTTCAGGCAAGGTTTCCGTGACGGGCACGCCAGCGGCGCCGATTGCCAATTTCAAGCTGGACTGGAAAAATGCCGCGACGAGCCACAGCAGGGACGCCGGTTTGTCTCCGCTTGCCATTGCCGCCGACGGCAAGTTTGCGGACAACCGGCTCGATTTCCAGACCGATCTCAGCGGCAAGGGTGGCGTGTCGTTGAAGGCGGCCGGCAATTTCGCGACCGCTGGGCCGAACGCGCAGTCGCTGAATGTCGATGCCGATATCGTCAACCTCCCTGCCGGGCTGGCGAACGCGTTCGTTCCCGATCTGGCGGCCGAGGGGGCCATCACCGGGAAGGTCACCGCCTCCGGCAAGATTTCGGCACCGGCCCTGGATTTCAAGCTGAACTGGAAGAACGCGGCCACCAGCCAGACAAAGGCCGCAAGGCTCTCGTCGCTTGGCCTCACGGCGAGCGGCAAGCTCGAGGGCAATGTTCTCAATTTCAATGCCAATGCCAGCGGTAGCGGCGGCCTCTCAGTCAAGGCCGTCGGCAATTTTGTGGTGGCCGGCGCCGATGCGCAGACGCTGAAGCTCGACGGCACGCTTGCCAACCTTCCCGCGGCGCTTGCCAATGGTTTTGTTCCGGATCTTGCGGCCGAGGGCATGATCTCCGGGACGTTTGCTGCTTCCGGGAAGCTTCCGATGCCGGTCGCCGATTTTGAGCTCGACTGGAAGAATGCGGCGACCAGCCAGACGAAGGTTGCCGGTCTTTCGGGACTCAAGGTCACCACAGGCGGCAAATTTGCCGATGGCAAGCTCGATTTCGACGCGACGGTTTCGGCAAATGGCGGAATAGGACTGCAGGCCGGCGGCAACGTATCGCTTGAGGGCGCGGCGGTGCGCGATCTTGCCGTCGATGCCACGGTCACCCAGCTTCCGGCGAGCCTTGCCAATGGGTTCATTCCAGGATTGGGAGCGAGCGGCACGATTTCCGGCACAGCGTCGGCCTCTGGCACCTTGCAGCAGCCTAAGGCCAAGTTCTACCTTGGCTGGAAGGACGTCGCCACCAGCCAGACAAAAGCCGCGAAGCTTCCCGCAATGGCCTTGACTGTCGAGGGAACGCTTACGGACAGAGTGCTCGACTTCCAGACGAAGCTCAATGGCGATGCGGGCGCTGCACTGCAGGCATCGGGCAGGGTCGGAATGGAAGGCTTCAAGCCGACCAACCTGGAGGCCAATGCCACCCTCAACAATCTTCCCGCAGCATTGATCAGCAGCTTCGTCCCCAATCTCGATGCCGGCGGGATGATCTCGGGAACTGCGATCGTAACAGGCACGCTGCCGCTGCCCGCCGTGGATTTCAAGCTCGGCTGGGCGAATATGGCGACTCGTCAGACGAGGAGCGCGGGGCTTTCGGCGCTGAGCCTGAATGCCACGGGCAAATTCGCCGACGGCAGGATCGATTTCGACGCAAACCTTACGAGCAACAGCAAGGCGCTGCTGAGGGCAAAGGGCGCGGCTGCGCTCAATGGCGCCAGCATTCAGGGCCTTTCGGTCGATGCTGATATCACGGATCTGCCCGCAAGCCTTGCAAACGGCTTCGTTCCCAATCTCGGCGCGGAAGGAACGATCTCAGGCACTGCCAAAACCTCGGGTACACCTGCCAATCCGATCATCGATTTCAAGCTTGATTGGCGCAATGCCGCGACGACGCAGACGAGGGCATCCGGAATCGGGCCGCTGTCGGGGAATACAAGCGGCAAGCTGGCGGACAACAGGCTCGACTTCACCGCCAACCTAAACGGCAACGGCGTCGCGCTGAAGGCCGGCGGCAATTTCGTGGTAGCCGGTGCGAGCGCGCAATCGCTTTCGGTTAATGCCGACATCTCGAACCTGCCGGCGGGCCTGGCAAATGCCTTCGTGCCCGGCTTGGCGGCATCGGGCAACATTACCGGAACGGTGGCGGCATCGGGCAGGCTGCCGATGCCCAATGTGGATTTCAAGCTCGATTGGCGGAATGCAGCCACCAGCCAGACACGCGCAGCCGGTCTTTCGCCGCTTGCTATCAGCGCCAACGGAAGGCTTGCCAGCGGTAAACTCACGATCGACACTGGTGTAACCGGTGATGGCGGACTGTCGCTGAAAGGCGGCGGCAGCATCGTTATCTCAGGCAATCGGGCGCTCGATATGCGTTTTTCGGGCAACGTGCCCTTTGCCGTGCTCGGGATGCAGCTTGCAGCGCGGGGCTTCGTCGCCAACGGCAGCGCCAACTTCAATCTCCAGCTAGGCGGTACGGCCGCCGCGCCGGTGATCAACGGGACCGTGACGACCAGCGGCGCGGGGATCGTCGATGTCCGGCGCAACCTCGCGATCAACAATCTGACGGCGGATATCCGGCTCAACGGGCAACAGGCAGTCATCTCGCGGCTGACCGGCCAGCTCGCTAGCGGCGGAAACGTTTCCGTCACGGGCAGCGTCGGTATTCAACCGGCCGCGAATTTTCCAGCGAATATCGACGTGAAGCTCGACCGAGCCGTCTATGTCGACGGAACGCTGGTGGTGGCAACCGTAGACGGGACGATCCTACTGCGCGGCCCGCTTCTCGCCAATCCGACGCTGAGCGGCAAGCTGCGGCTTGAAAGGGCTTCGATTACCGTCCCGGAAAAGCTGCCGACATCCCTCCGGGAAATCGACATCAAGCACTTGAATGCTCCAAAAGCGGTTCTGGCCCAGCTGCGTGATACTACAGCGAGGGGCGCACGTGAAAATTCGAACACGATCAATCTCGACCTGCAGCTGGACGCTCCCTCACAGATCTTCGTGCGGGGGCGCGGCATCGATGCGGAGCTCGGTGGCAGCGTGACGATCAGGGGTACGGCCGCTGCACCCATCGTCTCGGGTGGCTTCACCATGCGGCGCGGGCGCATCACCATTCTCAATCGCCGTCTGGACTTCTCGGATAAGAGCCGCATCACATTTGCCGGCGACTTGACGCCGGCGCTGCAGATGGAGGCGAACTCGACGTCCGGTACCACGACGCTTACTGTCGGCGTCACAGGTCTTGCGACGGATCCCTCGATCACCTTCTCGTCTTCGCCGGCGCTCCCGCAGGACGAAGTGCTCGCCCAGCTGATCTTCGGGCAGTCGATGTCGAGGCTGTCGGCGATCCAGATCGCGCAACTGGCCGATGCGGTCGGCCAGTTGGCGGGCGGCCGTTCGACCTCCCTGTTCCAGGGGCTGCGCAATCAGCTCGGCGTCGACGACTTCGACATCAGCACCGATGCGAACGGCCGGACAAATGTAGGCGTCGGTCGCTATCTCAACGAGCGGACCTATCTCGAATTGCAGCAGAACGCCAAGGATGGCACCAAGGCGATCATCAACCTCGATGTCGGCCGTGGCGTGAAGCTGAGGGGTGCCGCCGGTGCTAATGGCTCTGGCGAAGCGGGCATCGTCTACGAACGCGAATACTGACGGGCCACCGCTCAAACGCGGCTGCCCTCCTGTTTCAGAAGCTGGACTTTCTTGTTTTCAGGAGGATGTTGGTCTCGGTGGTATTGATGCCGTTGATCAGGCGAATCCGTCGCAAGGTTTCGTCGAACGAGACAAGATCGCGGTCTTCCAGTTCCGCGATGAAGTCCCACTTCCCGTTGGTGCTGTGAAGGGCGCGAACCTGCGGCAGGCCGCGAAGCTGATCAGCAACCTTGTCGGCAAGCTTGCCGAGAACCTCGATCAAGACGATGGCGCGCACGCCTGCTGCCCGGGTTTCATGGCCGGTACGGACCGTGAATGCCGCGATGGTGCCGTTGGCAACGAGCCGCTCGATCCGGGCGGCGACCGTTGCCCGCGAAGCGCCGGTCATGGCCGCCAGCGAGGAGACCGGCGTGCGGGCGTTGTGGCGCAAGGCGCTCAGAAGTTGCTGATCGAGATCATCCATGGTTCTCACTTTGTAAAATTCGTCTTAGCAGAGTGTCAAATCATTGTTCGATACTGACACTTTTTCATCTTTTTGTCGTCACGGCGATATTCGATAGTCATCCCGAAGCAGCGAACAGGAGAGAATTCATGCAGACACCAACGAGATCGGTAACGCTCATCGGCGCGCCGCTGGAAGAGGGCTCGGGCCGCAGAGGTGCTGCCATGGGTCCTGCCGCACTGCGGATCGCCGGCGTTGACCAGACGCTGATCGATCTCGGCTACGATGTCGCCGACGCCGGCGATGTTCAGGTGGTGCCGGCACGTGATCTGCCAAACCATCCCAAGGCGCACCATTTGCGAACCGTCGGCGCCTTTACCCGCGCGCTGGAAGCAAGCACTTACGAGGCCGCCGCCGCGGGTCGCTTTCCGCTCATTCTCGGTGGCGATCACAGCCTCTCCATGGGGACCGTTTCAGGCATGGCGCGCCACGCGGCCAAGCAGGGTCGGCCGCTTTTCGTACTGTGGCTCGATGCGCATTCGGACTTCAACACACCGGCGACTTCTCCTTCGGGCAATATCCATGGCATGCCGGTCGCCTTCTTCTGCGGTCAGGCCGAACTTGCCGACATCCTGCCGCGTGACCGCGCCGTCGTCGATCCACGCAAGGTCTTCCAGGTCGGCATCCGCTCCGTGGACGCGCCGGAGCGGGAATTGATCAAAGAGCACGGCGTCAATGTGTTCGATATGCGCTCGATCGACGAACAGGGGGTCGCCTCGATCATGAGCGGCATTCTCGGTACGGTCGCTGCTGCCAACGGTCTTTTGCACGTCAGCCTCGATGTGGATTTTCTTGATCCGGACCTGGCTCCGGGAGTCGGCACGACCGTTCCGGGTGGAGCTACCTTCCGCGAAGCGCACCTCATCATGGAGATGCTGTGCGACAGCGGCCTCGTCTCGTCACTCGATCTTGTCGAGCTCAATCCATTCCTTGACGATCGCGGCAAGAGTGCGCGCGTTCTCGTGGAACTCACGGCGAGCCTCTTCGGCCGCCGCATCTTCGACCGCCCGACGCGCGCAGCATAAGGAAGCGACCGACATGAGCACGACAGCAAATTTGATCGATACCGAACAGCGCCTCGGGGCCCATAACTACAAGCCGCTCGACGTGGTGCTGACGCGCGGCGAAGGGGTGTTCGTCTGGGACACGGACGGCAAGCGCTACCTCGACTGTCTTTCGGCCTATTCTGCGGTCAACCAGGGCCATTGCCATCCGAAGATCCTGGCGGCGATGGTCGAGCAGGCCGGCAAGCTGACCTTGACCTCGCGCGCCTTCCGCAACAATCAGCTTGCCCATCTCTACGAAGAGCTGGCTGCGCTCACCGGTTCGCACAAGATCCTGCCGATGAACTCCGGCGCGGAAGCCGTGGAGACCGCGATTAAGGCCGTGCGCAAGTGGGGTTACGAGGTCAAGGGCGTGCCGGAAGGCAAGGCCGAGATCATCGTCTGCTCCGATAATTTCCACGGCCGGACGCTAAGCATCATCAGCTTCTCGACCGATCCGGATGCGCGCACCGGCTTCGGCCCGTATACGCCCGGTTTCAGGACCGTTCCCTTTGGTGACGCAGATGCGTTTGCTGCTGCGATCAACGCGAATACGGTCGCCGTACTGATCGAGCCCATCCAGGGCGAGGCGGGTGTGATTATTCCGCCGACCGGCTATTTCAAGCGGATGCGCGAGCTCTGCACGGAGAACAACGTCACACTCATTC
This sequence comes from Rhizobium sp. P1_C7, assembly GCF_056406295.1. Classification (NCBI taxonomy): domain Bacteria; kingdom Pseudomonadati; phylum Pseudomonadota; class Alphaproteobacteria; order Hyphomicrobiales; family Rhizobiaceae; genus Rhizobium; species Rhizobium sp. P1_C7. Next base: position 7,749 of record NZ_JBFUAL010000043.1, on the reverse strand, counting down.
TCGACGAGATCCAGACCGGCCTTGGCCGCACAGGCAAACTGCTTGCCGAGGAACACGAGGGCATCGAAGCTGACGTGACGCTGATCGGCAAAGCGCTCTCCGGAGGCTTCTATCCGGTCTCTGCCGTTCTTTCGAACACCGAAGTGCTCGGCGTGCTGCAGCCCGGCCAGCACGGCTCGACCTTTGGCGGCAATCCGCTCGCCTGCGCAGTGGCGCGTGCGGCGCTGAAGGTTCTGACCGAGGAAGGCATGATCGAAAACGCCGCCAGGATGGGCGACTATTTCCTCGAAGGCCTGCGGTCGATCCGGTCCAACATTGTCAAGGATGTGCGCGGCCGCGGGTTGATGTTGGCGGTGGAACTTGTCCCGGAAGCGGGCGGGGCGCGGCAGTATTGCTATTCGCTCAAGGAGCGCGGCCTGCTGGCAAAGGATACCCATGAAAACACCATCCGCCTTGCCCCGCCGCTGGTCATCACCAAGGACCAGGTCGAATGGGCGGTGGAGCAGCTCGATAAGACGATCGCCTGATTACTGCCGTGAGGCTTGGCGCAGACAGCCACAATCCGAGGCGCCTTGCTCATGCATGGCGCCTTCTTTTATCCCGAGATCTGAAGCGTGAGCCGGGCGAAAAATCGTTTCTGCCGATTTAGAATTGAGCAATACTCTTTCACTAATGTCGAGCGCAATCGTACCGGTTCTCTTTTAGTCAGAGGGGACCGGCGGTTTGAAGGCAAAGTCCATCCGCGCCAATGGTGGTGCGGTTGCTTCTGCCCTGGCTTTCGACAGTTGGGACAATTCTAATGGCCACGATCAATTCCACGAGCTTCAGCGGTGATATGCTGGAAATTATTGCCTTCAGACTGCATGATCAGGAATTCTGCGTTAAGACAACGACGATCCGCGAGATCCGTGGCTGGGCGCCTTCGACGCCAATCCCGCATTCGCCGGCCGACGTCATCGGCGTCATGAACCTGCGCGGCTCGGTCATCCCGATCATCGACCTCGCCTTCAAGCTTGGAATGAAGAGCACTGTTGCCAACGAGCGTAGCGCGATTGTCGTTGCCGAAGTCCACAACATGGTCATCGGCATGCTGGTCGACCGCGTTTCCGATATTCTCACCATTTCTTCCAGCCAGGTTCAGCCGGTGCCGGAAGTGACGGCGTCGTTCGACCGTGCTTTCTGCGAGGGCATCATCGCCTCCGAAAACGGCATGATCTGCTTCCTGAACCTCGCCAAGATGTTCAAGGAAAACGAGACCGACGATCTGGTCGCCGCGTAAGGCACCCCTGCGTTCCATACACGAAGCCCGCCCGCACGTCGCTCCGCGGGCCGGCTTTTTTGTGGTATCGGCTTGATAGCTGCCACACACCGGGGGCCGTCGATTATAGCTCCGTTGGGTTTGATCGTTGAACCTGGTCTTCCAAGGTCATCATTGCCGCTCTTTGCGCTGAAGGCCATTGGACGACGCGGTGGAGGAAACGCTGAAGCGGGTGTTTTCGGGTGGCAGGTTACCGACTGCCTTGTCTCGCTTGTCGAAGCGATAAGAATGCGCAAGTGGGCAACAAGCTCCCCTGCAGATCATCGAAACCTGACACCGTTGGTCCTCGCGGCGGCGCTTAAAGCTGCTGGAAGTATGCGAACCGGTTGATCGGATCGATGCGCGCCTCGGGCATCGCTTGATCCGCCAACGTCGGATGGAGCCACATTGGTGCTGGTTGGTACCATTGCTGCAATCAACGTGCATTCAGTGCAGCGTGCCCAACCGTCCTTGACCGGTGGGCTGGGTATGATGGTTGCGGAGTTTTTTGGCTATCGCCCCTTCAGCGGCTCGCCGCGCCCATGCGAAAACACGCCGGGCAAAACCAATTCTCCCGCAGCGAGTATCTGGCCCAAATGAGGGGTGAGGCAGCCATGACATCCATAGACTTCAAATCGCTGTTTGGCGTCCCGGCGCTTTACCTCCGGCGCGGGTTTTTCGTTTCGCCGCCTCTTTAAACTTTTCAAATCCTCCACCATATCCAGCGCAAGTTCTTCTGCTGCAAATCACACATGCGGCGAAGAGGAAGGGCTTGCCTTTTGAGGGAGCTCAATCTCAGTCATCGGCCTGTGCCTTATGAGGGCAGGGCGATTCATGGAGGTATGAAATGAATATCGAAAAATACTCCGAACGGGTACGCGGTTTCATCCAGTCGGCGCAGACCTATGCACTTGCGCAGGGTCACCAGCAATTCACGCCCGAGCATGTTCTGAAAGTTCTGCTCGACGACGACCAGGGGATGGCCGCCTCGCTGATCGAACGCGCGGGCGGCGATCCCAAGGCTGCGCGCTTGGCTAACGATGCCGCCCTTGCAAAGCTGCCGAAGGTTGCCGGCGGCAATGGCCAGATTTATCTCGCGGCGCCGCTCGCCAAGGTTCTGTCAACGGCCGAAGAGGCCGCGAAGAAGGCTGGCGACAGTTTCGTCACCGTCGAGCGACTCCTTCAGGCACTGGCGATTGAATCCTCGGCTTCCACATCAAGCACGCTGAAGAACGCAGGCGTAACCGCGCTCGCGCTCAATCAGGTGATCAACGAGATCCGCAAGGGCCGCACGGCGGACAGCTCGAATGCCGAACAGGGCTTCGATTCCCTGAAGAAATACGCGCGCGATCTCACAGCCGAAGCCCGCGACGGCAAGCTCGACCCCGTTATCGGCCGCGACGACGAGATCCGCCGCACGATCCAGGTTCTCTCCCGCCGCACCAAGAACAATCCCGTACTGATCGGCGAGCCCGGCGTCGGCAAGACGGCGATCGTCGAAGGCCTGGCGCTGCGTATCGTCAACGGCGACGTGCCCGAGTCGCTAAAGGACAAGAAGCTGATGGCGCTCGACATGGGCGCGCTGATAGCCGGCGCAAAGTATCGCGGCGAGTTCGAAGAGCGGCTGAAAGCAGTGCTCAACGAGGTGCAGTCGGAGAACGGTGAGATCATCCTGTTCATCGACGAGATGCACACGCTCGTCGGTGCCGGCAAGGCGGATGGGGCGATGGATGCCTCCAACCTCCTGAAGCCAGCGCTTGCCCGCGGCGAACTGCACTGCGTCGGCGCGACCACGCTGGACGAATATCGCAAGCATGTCGAGAAGGATCCGGCCCTTGCCCGTCGCTTCCAGCCCGTGATGGTCGAGGAGCCTACGGTCGAGGACACGATCTCGATTCTGCGTGGCCTGAAGGAAAAGTACGAACAGCATCACAAGGTTCGGATCTCGGATTCGGCCCTGGTCGCTGCTGCAACGCTGTCGAACCGCTACATCACCGACCGCTTCCTGCCTGACAAGGCCATCGATCTGATGGATGAGGCTGCTGCCCGGCTGCGCATGCAGGTTGACTCCAAGCCCGAAGAACTCGACGAACTCGATCGCCGCATCATGCAGCTGAAAATCGAGCGCGAAGCGCTGAAGAAGGAAACCGACGTTGCTTCCGCCGACCGTTTGGTGCGGCTCGAAACCGAACTGACCGGCCTCGAAGAGGAAGCCGATGCGCTGACGGCCCGCTGGCAGGCGGAAAAGCAGAAGCTCGGCCTTGCCGCCGACCTGAAGAAGCAGCTCGACGAGGCGCGCAACGAACTGGCGATCGCTCAGCGCAAGGGCGAATTCCAGCGCGCCGGCGAGTTGACCTACGGCGTCATTCCGGAGCTCGAAAAGAAGTTGACGGAGGCCGAACAGCAGGACGGCGATCGCAGCGCCATGGTGCAGGAGGTGGTCACTCCCGACAACATCGCGCATGTCGTTTCCCGCTGGACCGGCATTCCCGTCGACAAGATGCTGGAAGGCGAACGCGACAAGCTGCTCAGGATGGAAGACGAGCTGGCGAAATCGGTGATCGGCCAGGGCGATGCGGTTCAGGCCGTCTCGCGGGCGGTTCGCCGCGCGCGCGCAGGGCTGCAGGATCCGAACCGGCCGATCGGCTCGTTCATCTTCCTCGGCCCGACCGGCGTCGGCAAGACAGAGCTGACCAAGTCGCTCGCCCGCTTCCTGTTCGACGACGAGACGGCAATGGTGCGCATGGACATGTCCGAGTACATGGAGAAGCATTCCGTGGCCCGGCTCATCGGTGCACCCCCCGGCTATGTCGGCTACGAGGAGGGTGGCGCGCTGACGGAAGCCGTCCGTCGCCGGCCCTATCAGGTCGTGTTGTTCGATGAGATCGAAAAGGCGCATCCTGATGTCTTCAATATCCTACTGCAGGTGCTGGACGATGGGCGCCTCACGGACGGTCAGGGCCGGACGGTCGATTTCCGCAATACGATGATCATCATGACCTCGAACCTCGGCGCCGAATACCTCACCCAGCTGGGCGAGGGCGAGGACAGCGATACGGTTCGCGAGCAGGTGATGGAGATCGTGCGGGGCCACTTCCGACCGGAGTTCCTCAACCGAGTCGACGAGATCATCCTTTTCCATCGCCTGAAGCGCGATGAGATGGGCGCGATCGTCGATATCCAGCTGAAGCGGCTGGTGGCCCTGCTTGCCGAACGCAAGATCGTCATCGAACTCGACGACGAAGCCAGGCACTGGCTCGCCAACAAGGGTTACGATCCGGTCTATGGCGCGCGGCCGTTGAAGCGGGTGATCCAGAAGTATGTTCAGGACCCGCTGGCCGAACAGATCCTCTCCGGCCAGGTGCCCGACGGATCGACGGTGAAGATCACTAGCGGATCCGACCGGCTGCTGTTTAGGACACAAAATGCGGCCGTCAGCGAAGCGGCGTAAGCTTCGACAACGGACATGGAAAATGGCGGCTTTGGCCGCCATTTTTGTTCGATCTTCGACACCCCGTGATTTCCGTTATCCGTCGCCGATCGCATTGAAGAGTTCGAGATCGCCGCGGTGCTCTGTAGCGCGCTGGGTGCATGTGATGCAGAAAGGTCGTCGCCTGTGGCATGGGTCTGGCCGTCAAATGCCGCCGCGTCGCGCCTTGATGCATGGGGCACTCGTGGAAATAGAGAAAACCGGGCGCGAGAGGATCGTCCGGTCTACATGCGCAAAGCGATCGCTGTTTACGAAGCCTTCGGCTTCTGCCGTCGCGACGCGTTCCGTGCGGTATCGCCGGATGTTGCCCATACCGAGATTTTCATGGCGCGTACCGCAGGATCAGGGCCGCACTGACGACGGTCAGCTTATTTGCTTGCCACCTGCGGCGGCGGCTCGTTACCAAGCAGCGTATCGATGCGCTTGCGCTCGTCCTCGAACTTGGCCAGGGGCTCGCCTTTCAGCGATTTTCCGCCAGGCAGGCGGACCCTGAGCGGGTCGACCTTGGTGCCGTTGACGATCATTTCGTAATGCAGGTGCGGGCCGGTCGATTCACCCGTGGTGCCGACCCAGCCGATCACCTGTCCCTGACGCACCTTGGAGCCCGGAACGACGCCTTTGGCGATCGCACTCTGGTGATTGTAGGAGGATTCATAACCGTTGGCGTGGCGGACGATCGTCTGGTTGCCGTAGCCGCCGGAATCCCAGCCGGCCTTCTCGACGGTACCGTTCCCGACGGCGATGATCGCCGTGCCGCGGGGGGCCGCCCAGTCGACGCCCGTATGCATGCGGGCAAAACCGAGGATCGGGTGGCGGCGCATGCCGAAGCCCGACTTGAAGATGCCGTTCGGCACCGGGTTGCGCAACAGGAACTGACGGATGCTCTTGCCGTCCTGGTCGAAATAGTCGATCGAGCCGTCCTCAGGATCCTGGAAGCGGTAGAAGCGCGTCTGCGTGTCGCCGAAACGGGCGTTGACGTAGAGGAGATCGGAATCCTCCGTTGCCTGACCGCTGGAGTCGGCCACCGAGAAGAAGGCCTCTAGGCTGTCGGTCGGGCGCAGTTCCGCCTGGAAGTCGACACTGCTTGCGAGCAGCTTGATGATGAGCGCCGTCATATCCTTGGTCATGCCGTAGGAGAGGGCGGCTCGATAGATGCCGTCGTAGACGCGCGGCAAATTCTGGTTGGATGGCGCGGTCATCGCGCTGTCGTCGAAAGCGGTGGTGACAGCATCCAGCTTCGGCGGCTCCCGACCGGCGACGTAGCGGTCGTGGTCGTCGAGTGCCACGGTGACAAGATGCCTGACGCCGCGGTAGACGCTGGCGCGGATGATCTTGGCCTGTTCGCCGCGCTGCAGAATGCCGATGCGCAGGACGTCGCCCTTCGAAAGGACGTCCGAGCCTGTGAGAGGCGACAGGTAGCCCGCAAGCCCCTTGGCCTGTGGCTCGGGATAGCCCGAATCCATCATCGCCTTGACGATCGAGGTTTCCTGTCGGACCGGTATGATATCGTCGGCAAATTCCTCGGTCTGCGGCGTGATCGATTCCGGTGCTGAGACCGTCATGTTCTGCTCGAGAACGCGGGCGGTGAGCCCGGCCGTCAGATCGACGTCGTTGTCGTCATTGGAGAAGCGGCGGGGATCGACGTAATAAAGAGCGGCGATCTGGGCTGCGCCGTCGGTCAACACCGAGCCGTTGGACCGGACGTTTTCCTCGATCTCGTCGAGCGACATGCCGGCGGCCACCTGAAAGTCGGACTTGCCGGTGGCGTAGGGAACGGTCTTCAGGCTGACTTCGGATTCGACGTCGGAGCCGTAGATCTGGCCGGTGCGGGCGGCAGGCGATGGGTCGGGGTCGTCGGCAGAGAAGATGGTCAGCGGATTGAAGCTCGGATAGTCCTCGGTGGCGACATGGTTGGCCGCAAGCGTCATCTTTACGCGCGCGAAAGGCTGACGCCGAACTACTTCCTTGTCGCCCTCGTGAACCACGGTCGAGACTTCCATGATCTTGCGGTCGGAGGGTTTGGCGGCGATTGCCGGTGCGATCAGCCGGCCGCCGCGGGTTACGTCGGTATCGGCGTGCGTGTCGGCATTGATGTTGGCATAGGCCTCGGCAGGGATGGCCAGCTGCTGGCGACCGTCAAGGGCCGCGAACAAGGCGACGCCCATCAGGACGCTCGAGGTGATGCCGGTGAGGAACGTGCCCGAAAGCCAGCGCAGCGAAACTTCGCGACGGTCTGGTGCGCGCCTGCCATCGGCGAGAAGCGGTGGCTCGTTGCCGAACGAGCGGATCATCATCTTCTCCGTCATCATGGCAGTAGGGTCCGCGTCCTTTCGGTGGGCTCTTCGGTGCGTTGTGGCCGAAAAGTGCATAGTTTGGCAATGTAAGTCAAATGGGCGGCGTACGCGCGCCCAAGTCATCCCCTCTTGAGATCATCCGATTGTGAAGATGTGAGGGCGAAAGGGCTGGTCGCGCGATTTTACCGTCCTATTTATGTAAAAACGAAGCTTCGAAGCGGCGATTACAGCGGGCAGAACATTGCTTCTGAAAATTATGCTTTGAATTCAAAGAGATGATCGAAATCTCAGTTTTTTCGAAAACGGCTGTTGACTTGGAAAAGGGGTTGGCCGTATAAGCCCCCTCACTGAACGAGGGCGGCGGCGCTGCTGGCGACGATGTCTCTTGTTTCAGGTTTCCAGATTGGCTTTGTTGGCTGATGGGTGGTTCGGGGCTTTATGGCTTTGAGCTTGTGGAATTTCGACCGGGTCTGACTGGTCTGTTTTTTGACAATTGAATATGAGAAGAAAGAGAAACGTGGGCGGCGGAGTTCGCGGGACCGGAAGAGATTTCGGTTCTTTGAAAGAGACTTTGGCGGTCACGTTTATCAAGAGAAGTTACACTGGTTTTTGACGCTGAGGTTTAGGCTTTGGTGTTTGGAAAACAGGTGTGAAGTTCTCGTCGATTC
>NZ_JBFUAL010000042.1:0-24899 GCF_056406295.1 Rhizobium sp. P1_C7 | reverse complement strand
CTTCCTGAAGCGCGTCAAAATCCCCGAGCAGGCGAACAAGTATCCAGGCCAGCTTTCGGGCGGCCAGCAGCAGCGCGTGGCGATTGCGCGCTCGCTGTGCATGAACCCGAAGATCATGCTGTTCGACGAGCCCACATCGGCGCTTGACCCTGAAATGATCAAGGAAGTGCTCGACACGATGGTCGGGCTTGCTGAAGAAGGCATGACGATGCTGTGCGTCACCCACGAAATGGGCTTTGCCCGTCAGGTGGCCAACCGGGTCATCTTCATGGACCAGGGCCAGATCGTCGAGCAGAATTCGCCGGCCGAATTCTTCGACAATCCGCAGCACGAGCGCACCAAGCTCTTCCTTAGCCAGATCCTGCACTAGGCTCGTCGCCGGACATGCAGGCGAAGACCGCCGGCACGGCCGCGGCGGTCTTTTTCGTTCGGCCTACCGCCAGACGAGATATAACAACACCGAAAGAGAAAGGGCCCCGCGATGCAGGGGCCCCGGAACTCTTGGCAAACAGGCGTTCTCGGTAACCGAGCCTGTCAAGTCTTGAGCTTGGCATTGCAAAGGCTGTAGTAACCGCCGCCCTTCTGAATCCACTTCAGCCCGTTGAGCGTATTGGCGTCCTTGTTCACATGATAAGAGTCCACGCAGGTGTGCATGCGTCCCCTGCCCGGCGTTTCCTTGGCATATTTCGGGGCAATAACGGTCGGGAACGTCACGCCTTTCGGTGCCGTTATCGTCGGTTTCGCCGGTTCTTCGTCGGTCGCCATGGAAACATCTGGCTCGGCCGTCGCGTCGGGACCGCACTGCGACTTTCGGAAGTCGTTCCACTTTATGTCCTTGGCGGATCCATCCGCCTGTGCCGACTTATACTTCGCGCTGCACTCTTTCATGGTGAGGGCCGCGGAGGGAGTGGCGAACGCAATAGCGCCAAGCAGGGAAAGGGAGCCGAGAATTGTCAAATGCTTGATCATGATCATTTCTCCAACGCCTCACATAGGCTAACCGACTATCATTCCCGGTATTTTTCTTGTCAACGCGGCATTTTCGCAACCGAAGCGACCAATTATCGAATGCCGATCGATGTCCCGGCGCATCGGCTGCAAGGCAATCAAAATCACTGTCCAGAGGCGTCCCTTCGTACCATGGGATGATTGTCGAACCTTTCGCGCATGATTGTCGGAAGGACAACCTGAACCCGGTCGGGCGCGTCTATTACGGCCCATCGACAATGATCTGCACCCCTGCCTCGATGTCCCAGGAGGTCGGCCTGGCGCTTGGCGCGCAGGCCGGAGAGATGAAGTTGCGCAAGGCGGCGCTCAACGCCCGCTTCAAGCACTTCCATCGTGCAACGGAGACGCCGTTCCACATTGTTGCTTGAGGCGCGCGCCTGACGCGCGTCCCTCACCCGCAAGCCAGCCGCCCGAGCTTTCGCGCGGCGGGCAACATATTAAATTAACACATCATATCAATGATATAAAGATTTTCCTCGAACGCCCCCTCGAGACCGGCCCGCCAGCGTCCTCCACAGGCACAGAAAAAATCGCGTCATTGAGACTTTTCTTCGCTTTGCCGCTTGCGGGATTCAGAAGGCCTGATTATAAGGGCGCCACCACGAAGGAAGCGCCCTTCGTCTATCGGTTAGGACACCAGATTTTCATTCTGGGAAGAGGGGTTCGACTCCCCTAGGGCGTGCCATTCGTGTGTAAAATCAATAATTTACGTGGTTACCAGTCAGCGGGTGGCAGATTCCGACTCCTGTTTTCCAATTATTCAGGCGGTGCTCGTCGTCCGGGCGCCCATAACCTCCGCCAGGGATCGCATCCCATCTCTGCGGTGGACGACTCGCGATAGTCGCCAATGGGCTTCTCGCTCCATACATTCCGAAATGGTCACCCCACTGTAGGCGGGCGGCGATCAGGCTCTTCAGTGATCCGGAGAGGGTGGCAGCGGATGTAGACGCTCGCCCTTGTGGCAATGACGTCGGTTCGGTACCTCAATGCCGTAGACCGCCCGCAGCACGCCTGCAGCGCCCAACGCACCAGGCGGAAGAGTGCAGACGAAAAGAGCTTCTCGAACGTTATCGTGACCAACTCAAGGGCAAGTATCGCGAATGCGCAAATTTGCAAGTTTCAGTGGTTGCGGGGACTCGGCTACACGGTTACTTATGAGGTCGGGAACACTCTGCTGACTTTATAGAAATGGTGCCGGAGTTGCTTCGGGTGTTGCTTCTGGCTTAACGTCCCGACCCACCTGCCTGAGAGGAGCTTGGAGTGCGACCGGATCTCACACGCCTCACGCTTTCAGTGCTGTTCATCAGCGGCCTCATCGGTTTCAGTGTCCTGATTCTATTGCCGTTCCTGCCAGCGATCTTGTGGGCCATGACATTGGTTATCGCCACATGGCCACTCATGCTTTGGGTCCAGCAGCATCTCGGCAATCGCCGTGGTCCGGCGGTATTTGTCATGACGCTGGCTCTCCTTTGCATCCTTATTGCGCCATTCTGGCTTGCCATCAGCACGATTGTCGAGAATCTCGATCAAATTACAGCTCTCGTGCATTCTGCGCTTTCAATGCGTCTGCCACCGCCTCCGGACTGGGTATCCAGCATTCCTTTTGTCGGCTCGCGCATTGCCGACGCCTGGATCCGATTTTCCGCCTCCAACGTTTCCGAACTCGGATCCCGGCTCGCTCCCTATGCTGGATCAACGGCGCGATGGTTCGCATCCGCCGCCGGCGGCGTTGGCGGCATGCTGTTGCATTTCGTGCTGACCACGGCGATCGCCGCCATGATGTACTCCGGTGGGGAGAAGGCAGCGGCCACGGCCATCCGCTTTGGCCGTCGCCTCAGTGGCGATCGGGGCGAAATGGCGATCGTTTTGGCCGGAAAGGCAATTCGCGGTGTCGCGCTCGGCGTCACAGTGACCGCCATCGCGCAAAGTGCGCTCGGTGGCATTGGTCTCCTGGCGGCAGGCATGCCCTATGCCGGAATGCTGACCGCGCTGATATTCATGCTCTGCCTCGTGCAGATCGGCCCGGCACTCGTCCTCGTGCCAGCAGTATTCTGGCTGTATTACTCGGGTGAGACACTCTGGGGCACCGTTCTGCTCGTCTTCACCATATTGGCGATGACACTGGATGGGGTATTGCGACCGTTTCTTATCAAAAAGGGCGCAGACCTGCCGATATTGCTCATTCTGGCGGGCGTTATCGGCGGGCTGGTGGCCTTCGGCATTCTAGGCATCTTCCTCGGGCCTGTCATCCTCGCGACCGCCTACACCTTGTTGGATGCCTGGATGGAAGAGACCCCGAATTCGACAGACACCGAACATTCCATTCAGCCAGACCACGCTCGCTGACTTCCTTCACAAACCAGTCGCAGACGACAGCTACGTCGTCGCATTGAACGACCTCATGCCTGCAGGAACGTCGCATACCGCGATGCGCGTTTGAACTCTGTCGTGCGCCCTCGTCGTCATCGACTCACGCGATGAACAGTAGTATTGTTTTTTCAGCATTTTCGCAGTTGGTGCGCATAATGGGACTGCTTGATTTTTGAAGCGAACACCGCTCCGTGTTCTAACTGCAGCTCGAGGAATTGGATTTGTAACCAAGGGGTAGCGTTTGCTGCGGGTGCCTTTTTCCAACTTTCTGTCATCACATGTTCGGAAGCTCGGGCGAGCGACGCTTTGGACGATTTTCCGGTTGTCATTACCTGCGAATACAAGGGCCTGCATCACGCCTACTATCTGTCTCGGTTTGGCCCGGATGGTGTAGCGACCTACATCACGCCGGACCGACTGGCCGGGACGATTTCGGTAGACGGCCTAGCAAAGGCCAGGGGCGAATCCAGGTGGGAAGTTGTCTCGGCAAGACACTCAAGGAACTGAGAGCATCCGGACAAGCCCACGACCTCAAGCGCTAGGAAGCATGAGCTGGAGATCGGTGCTCTGCCGATACCGTCGTCGGTCTTCTCAACGCGACGCTCTGCAACCTGACCGAACCTTTTAACGCGCTCGCCGGGACCCATTTTACACCTGTTGGTCTATTTTGACGTTGCTGTGACGCTGCTGCTCCTGCCACAGCAAGTTCGATGAGGGGTAGCTGAGCTGTGTTTCAACGACCGACAATCCGCTTCAAGAAACAGCTTGCTTAGGCTGCTAGAATCCCTAAAGTTGCAGGTAGAATTGCATGGAATTGGTCAGCAGTTGTCTTTCAGGAGGATTGGTCGCTGCAATGGAACAATCAATTCATCCGGCCGCGATAGAACACCTACCAGTCTTCGTCACCGCGCCCGGACAAACCGACTACTTGTTCGTCGGCGTCGCTATATTTCTGCTATTGGTTGTACTCGTCATCGGCAATTTGTACTTCCAACTGCACGCAGTTCCAGAGCGCATGGCGCACCGCACCAGCAAGGTGCAGATGGAGATTGTGGCTGTTCTGGCACTTATCTCACTTTTCACCCATAACCACCTCTACTGGATTGCAGGGTTGCTGCTTGCTTTTATCCAGTTTCCCGATTTCTCGACCCCACTCTACTCTATTGCCCAGTCCCTCGGGAAGCTTTCCGGCAGAGATGCCAAAACCAGCGGCGATCCAGCGCTCATTCCCGACGAACCCATCGAACAGGCTCAGCCGGCATCAAAAGCTGACGCACAGGAGGAGAGTATCTGAGCCATGTTTGAGCTGCTTCTGTGTTCAATGCTGACAATCCTGCCCGATTATCTCTTCCGACGTTATGTCCAAGGAAAACGAATCGGTCGCGAAATTACCCTTTACAGCGTGTGGTACGAGTTGCGCTGGGGTATAACCGCCTGTCTGCTCCTGACCGTTTCGCTGATCACGATGATTTTCTACTTCCACCCGTCGACAAAGAGTGTCACGGCGATCTTCAGAACCGTAACGATTTTACCGGAATCGAGCGGACGCGTGGAAAACGTTTTTGTTGGAGTCAACCAGAAGGTCAAAGCCGGCGACCCGCTTTTCCAGCTTGATAGCGCCGAGCAGGAGGCTGCCCTTGAAACCGCGCGGCGGCGCATCGCGGAAACCGTTGCCGAGATGACGGTAACCAAAACAGAACTCGCAGGGGTCGACGGCCAAATCAAACAGGCCCAAGGCGATTACCAGACGGCAGTCGACGAGTATGCGATGAAGGCACAACTGCTAAAGACCGATGCCGTCGCGAGACGCGAGGTAGAACGCCTGGTGACCACCATCGACAGCAAGAAAGGCGCACTCGACGCAGTGCTCGCAAAAAAGACGACCCTGGAGACACAAATCGCTTCGTTGCTGCCGGCGCAAAAGGCAAGCGCGGAAGCGGCAGAGGAACAGGCACGGGTCGAACTCGACAAAACCCTGGTCCGAGCCGGTGTAGCCGGGACCGTGCAACAGTTCACGCTTCGTCCCGGCGACGTCGTCAATCCGATGCTGCGCCCTGCCGGCATCCTTGTCCCGGAAGGTGCTGGGCAAGGCACGCTGATCGCCGGCTTCGGACAGATCGAAGCGCAAGTGATGAAACAAGGAATGATTGCCGAAGCCACCTGCATCGGAAAGCCATTTACCATCCTTCCGCTGGTGGTGACCGAGGTACAGGCGGTCATCGCTGCCGGGCAATTGCGACCGACAGATCAGCTTATAGACATTCAACAGACAGCCCAGCCGGGAACCTTGACCGTCTTTCTGCAGCCGCTTTACCCCGGAGAGCTCGATGACGTTCCGCCCGGGAGCAGCTGCATCGCAAACGCCTATACAAACAATCACGACGCCCTCGCCGATAAAAATATCGGCACGCTGAAATGGGTGTTCCTGCACGTGGTGGACACTGTGGGACTTGTTCATGCAATGATACTTCGGATGCAGGCAATGCTACTTCCGGTGCAGACGTTGGTTCTGACAGGTCATTGACGTCGGCCGCAGCACTAGCGGCCGATGGCTTCGAGGGTGTAGCTTGCTGGCGTTGCAGTATTGCCGTCGAGTTCCAGGTGCCGGCCTGCCGCGCGCCGTATGACAATGCCAGCAAAAGTGCGTAGCGGTTTTGCATGCGCAGTCGCGTAAAAACAAAAAGACAGGGTGTTTTCTCGATTCGAAGTAATACGGAAGTGCTCTAAGCGGTTACATCGGGTACCGTATTGCGAATACCCATATCTTCAATGTAGTCACTCGGCCGCTTCTGGCGTTTCCCGAGATCTGGCTCGTCGAACTCGATGACCTCGTAGGGGATGGATTTCAGGATATGTGAAATGCAATTGACGCGAGCCCGTTCTTTATCATCGGAGGGAACGATCCACCAGGGAGCGTGCGCTGTATCCGTCTTGCGTATCATCTCGTCATAAGCACGCGTGTAGTCCCACCACCGTTTATAAGATTCCACATCCATCGGGCTCAACTTCCACTGCCGCCGCGGGTCCTTTATCCGCCGCTTGAAGCGACGTTCCTGCTCTTCTTCACTGACAGTCAGAAAATACTTCAGCATGATAATGCCGCTTTCAATGATCGAGGCCTCGAAACGAGGAGCAAGCTCGAGGAAGCGCTGCGCCTTCTTTTCGGGGCAGAAGCCCATGACCCTGTCGACACCAGGCCGGTTATACCAACTGCGATCAAAGATCGCGATCTCGCCCGCGGCAGGAAGGTGGGCGATATAGCGCTGCATGTAGATTTGCGTTTTTTCACGATCGCTGGGCGCCGGCAGCGCAACCACACGAAATACCCGTGGGCTGACGCGCTCTGTAATGCGCTTGATCATACCGCCCTTGCCCGCGGCATCCCGGCCTTCGAAGATGATCACGATACGTGCGCCGGATTTCTTCACCCATGCCTGAAGATGGGCAAGTTCCACTTGAAGCCGATCCATTTCGGCTTCGTAGTTCCACGTCTTTTTCTTCTTTGATTTTCTGGAATCGCCTTTTTCAGCGTCGTGGTCGGAATCGGGCAGCTTGTCCATGGTTCCCTCCGTGTTTCAGCAAATTCCTTGATCTCGGTGTATGGTTCTACGCGGAGCGTCGGCTGGCTTCGTCTTTCCGAGGAATTGGGCCGCTCGCCCTCCCTCGCCTCGACATTCAGTTCCGCGACACATAATTCTAGATTGCATGTAGAGAGGTCAGTTCATATGGAATCAAGTGCAGTCTGTACTGCCGGCGAGCCCGATTGTGCCTCCACCGTGGTCCGCTAAGCCCGACAAATCCACGTCAGATCGCGTAGCAAAATCTTCTCCAACTCTGGGCGCAACGACTTGATGCCCGGAACGAAGCACGCGAGGTCAATCCACCGGCGGTTCCCACGTCAGGAAGAAGCCGATATCCCCTGGGATTCCACCCGGGAAATTCACGACCATTGCCTTCAGCCTATAGCCCTGAGGACGAGCAACGCCGACGAACAATTCATACAATTCCTTTGCCTTCCCTTGTAGCGTATCGGGCCAGTTCGGTTCGCTGTTGTTTATGGCACGACCGCTATCCGTGCAGAAGCTTGAAGGAAAGCTGTAAACCAGGGCCTCAAGCTTGCCGTCGCCAGCAGCTTTCATCACCACGCGCCGAATAATATCGCGCTCCTGGTCGCTGACCTGCTCGCGAAAAAAATGCTCTACAAATTCAGAGTGCTTCTTGGCCTCTCGCTCCCTGATCTTATCATCCCGCTGCATTTCAACGAGCTGAAGCTCAAGCGCTTTTTGCCGTAATTCGTCGGCGCTCAGCATAGACGGACTCGCGCTATTCTTTCCGATTTCAGCCATGACGTTTCCTCCCAAAGGTCTTCATATTAGTACGGCGAACAACATTATCGAAAGATACAAGCTGACAGTCAGGATACTCCAAATACATTTGGTGTCCATGCTTTCACATTGACGCATCAATACCCGCCATAGTCCCTAGGGGAGGGCCGTGGGGGTGCCCGTAAGACGATCTCGGTGTCGATGTTCGCCGGCCCCGAAACGTCTCGTCGACCAATTTAAATGCACAATTTGTTTGGAGTTGCAAATAAATGCATATACAACACATCTAGAATTAGAAAGACCTTATTCTAAGTCGAGACCGGCCATGGAAAGTGTAAAACTACCCAGCGCAGGCCGTCGTAAACCGACTGAAGGCGAGATTCGTCGACAGTTGGAGAGGATATTTGCGAGCTCTGAGTTTCACTCTCCGAGGCGGGGCAGAGCATTTTTGCAGTTCATTGTGAATGAGGCCCTGGAAGGGCGTTCGCAGTTCCTAAAGGCGTTCACAATTGCAAATGTGGTTTTCGGTCGAGAGGCCTCCTTTGATGCGCAGAACGACCCTGTCGTGCGGATTGAAGCGGGGCGTATTCGCAGAGCGCTCGAACGCTACTATCTTGTAGCTGGCCATGGGGACGGCGTCGTTATTACCATACCGAAGGGTGGTTATGTGCCGTCGTTCGACTACGCAGAAGACCATGATATAGCGGATATAACGCAGGCTCACCCTGCGACTGAACCGGACTTGCCACCAGCGCCGCCCGAACCCACTGTTCATCCCAAGGATTCCGACCGTTCCTGGGCGAGGCTCGTACTGCCCGCGGGCGCAGCGTTGCTTGCGGTGGCGGCTGTCTTTTCGCTGGGGCCTCTTCTCGCCTCCCGTTCCGCGGGGCCCTCTTCCACACCCACAACCGGCGCGGCAGAGCCAAAGGTCGTTGTCGAACCCTTCCGGAATGCAACCGGAACTGCCGACGCAGCCGACCTCGCATCGGGCCTGAGAGATGAGGTCATCGGGCAACTCGTGAAGTTCAAGGATATTGTCGTCGTTGCAAGCCAGCCTGCCGTCAACGGCGGACTGGTCGGGGATGAGCCGCGCTATGCGTTGCAGGGAAGCGTTCGACTTGAGGATAACAAATTTCGCTCCATTGTTCGTCTCGTCCGCCGAAACGATGGAGCAGTCATCTGGGCGAACAACTACGACAGCGACTTGCGTGCGCAAGGTATTCTCCAAATTCAAGAAGGGGTAGCACAGCAAGTGGCCAGCGCCGTCGCCCAGCCGTACGGCGCAATCTTTGAAACCGACGCGAGCGCTATTGCCCGCGAGCCAACCAACAACAAGACAGATACCTATGCCTGCACACTCGCCTACTACAGCTATCGGGCGAGCATGAGCCCACGCAGCCACGAAGCAGCAAGGGAGTGCCTTCAGCAAGCAACGAAGCACAACCCGAACGACGCAACCTATTGGGCATTGCTTTCGATGACTTATCTCGACGAGTTGAGGTTTCGCTACAAGCTCGGTGTTCCGTCGCCCTCGAGTTCGCTCAAATTGGCATCAGAAGCCGCCCAGCGAGCGACGAGTATCGATGCCCACAACGCCCGCGCGCTGCAGGCTCTGATGTTGGTTAGCTTCTTTGGGGATGACATCGACACGGCGCTGCGAGCCGGTGCTGCCGCCTATTCTGCAAACCCGAACGATGCGGAAGTCGCAGGAGAGTATGGGCTGCGACTATCGATGTCCGGCAAATGGCTGTCCGGATGTGAACTGGTGTCAAGCGCAGTAAATAGAAGCGCGGGCCCCAAGGGCTACTACGAAGTCGGCATGGCTTTGTGTGCCTTTATGCGAGGAGATATTCAGGTGGCCGAACTCTGGTCCCGGATGTCCGACCTGGAATACAATCCAATGCATCATCTCGTTCTTCTATCGATCCTCGGCGCGGCCGGCAAATTGGACGAAAGCAAGAAGGAACAAGACTGGCTCAGGGCAAATGCCCCAGCGTTGATGGACAACATCCGCACGGAAGTCTCGATGCGTCTGCAACGCCCCGAAGATCAGGAGCGTTTTTTCGCCGGCCTGAAGGCTTCGGGTACCGCCGTCGCGTCGCCAAATTCGCGTGCGTCAAGCGAGTGAAGCCAGACTAGCCTGTGGCGCCAGGTCATTGAGGGCAAACCATGCGGTATAATACCGTATCTTACTGCCCTATTCGCTCGCTCTGTCTTATCATCAGAGTAACCCAGAGAGCTTATGTTGCGGCGTTGGCCCATCTAATTCCGCCGTGCAATTTGGGTCTGTGCGCTCGCCGTTTGGCGCATTGCGGGCCCGTCAAGTGACAACTAGAACCGGCCGGGCCCAAGGCAGGCCGTACCCTGTATCACCGGAGGATGAAGCATGGCCGAGATTGATTATCGCGAATACGAGCATATGAGCCCGTTCGAAATAAAAGACGGACTGATGAAGCTTGCGAAGCGCAGCGCACAAAAATCTGCGCATGCCCTGCTTAATGCCGGACGCGGCAATCCGAACTGGATCGCGACAACACCGCGCGAAGGCTTTTTCCTATTCGGTCAGTTTGCTTTGACCGAGTGCCGGCGCTCCATGGACAACCCAGCGGCGGGTCTCGCGGGGATGCCGCAAATGAGCGGTATTGCCGCAAGGCTTGAGGCGTGGCTTGCCAAGCATGCCGACGACCCGGGCGCCTCCTTCCTGTCGAAAATGGTTGACCACGGTGTCAAGGCATTCGGATTCGATGCAGATGCCTTTGTGTTCGAGCTGACGGATTCGATCATCGGCGACAACTACCCAGTTCCCGATCGGATGCTGATCCACGGCGAACAGGTTGCGCATCGGTATCTCATGTGGGCGATGGGGGCCGATCAGGCGGCTGGAAAATTTGACCTTTACGCCGTCGAAGGCGGCACGGCGGCGATGTGCTACATCTTCAAGTCGCTGATGGCCAACCGCATTCTCAAGAAGGGCGACACGATCGCCATGGGGACCCCGATCTTTACCCCGTATATCGAGATTGCAGAGCTGGAGGATTACGCATTCAATGCCGTTCACGTCCGGGCGACGCAGGAGCATCGCTTTCAATATTCCGACGAGGAGCTCAAGAAGCTGGAGGATCCGAAGGTCAAGGCCTTCTTCGTCGTCAACCCCGGCAACCCGACCTCGATGGCAATCGATACACCGACGTTGAAGAAGCTGGTTAACCTTGTGAAGACCAAGCGACCGGATCTCATTCTTTTGACCGACGACGTTTATGGCACATTCGTTCCGAACTTTCGCTCGTTGATGGCCGAACTGCCCTACAACACGATCGGGGTCTATTCCTACTCGAAGTACTTCGGGTGCACCGGTTGGCGGCTCGGGGTGATCGCTATCAATGAGAAGAATATTCTCGATGATCGCCTCAAGGAGCTTCCGGCGAAGGAACTGGAAGCGCTCGACAAGCGATACGTCTCCATCACGCTTGAACCGCGCAAACTGAAGATGATCGACCGGCTTGTCGCCGATAGCCGGGACGTGGCGCTGAATCACACCGCCGGGCTCTCTTTGCCACAGCAAGTGATGATGACCATGTTCTCCATGAGCGAGTTGATGGATACCGACAAGGTCTATCAGCAGGCCTGCATGGCCATTTGCCAAAAGCGGGTAAACACGCTGCTCGAGGGACTTCCCCTTGATCTGCAGCCGAATGCGAACTTTGCTGCCTACTACGGCACAATCGATTTTGAATTCTGGCTTCGTAGATATATCGGCGAGGAGATGGTGGCCTGGCTCAAAGAACACGTCCATCCTCTCGATCTGGTCTACAGGCTGGCCGAGGACCATTCGATCGTGCTCCTCAATGGTGGCGGGTTTGAAGCCCCCAATTGGAGCGTTCGCGTTTCCTTCGCCAACCTCGGCGACGACGTCTACGATGATATCGGCCGCGCCGTCCGTGCTGTTGGGCGTGGCTATGTCGACAGGTTCAATGCATCGTCGAAGCAGAGCTAAGACACCGAGTTCAGAAGGCCGCGTCTCATCGGGCGCGGCCTGCCGTTTAGGCTCGATGCTTCCTTCCCCTCACAACGCCTCGTCGTGGCCGAACGATTGCTGGCTCGGAGATATTGGCACAGCGGACTCTTGGTAGTGGCGAATTCCGGCAAGAGCCGTGGGAAACATGTGCTCCCTGCCGAGCCGCTCGGCAAATCCCGATGCGCGGACATACTCCAGGACGCCGGCGTTGAGGCTCGAGAGCCAGAGCGCAATCCCCCGTGCAGCGAGACTTCGTTCGCTTTCGATCAACATCTGAAGCGCCGAATATTCGATATCGAAGACTGCACTCAGGTCCAGCATGAGAACACGGGGTTTATTCTGGATGACCAATTCGCGGATTCTGTCGGCGACGTGCTGTGCATTCACAAAGAAGAGCCTGCCCTCCGGTCTCACGATCAGCAGCCCCTCGAAGGTTTCGTCGTCGGGGTGCTCCGGTGAGACTGGGCGCAGGACATCCGCGCCCCGCTTGCGGCCAATTACATGGATTCGCGGGTGCGCGGCCTGACTGGACAATCCAACCAGGGACAGGACGATGGCGACGACGATGCCCTGAAGCGTGCCAAAGATAAGGACGCCCAAGAACGCTGCCAGCGCCCACCGAAATTCCATCTTGCGAACGTTGCGGATCGACACGAACTCAGCAGGCTGGATCAGGCCGACGGAGTAAACGATCACAATCGCCGCGAGCACCGCTTGCGGCAGAAGGCCGAGCAAGGGGGCTAGCACCAGCATTGTTGCAGCAGACACCGCCGCCGTGACAATTGATGCCTTCTGCGTTAGGCCTCCGACGGCACGGACCACGGCGGTTTGCGATGTTCCGCCGCCTGCGGGCATCGCACCGAAGAAGGCGCCTAGGAGGTTGGCGGCGCCGGTGGCCACCAGTTCCCGGTTCGCCCGGATCGGTGGTTCCGACTGGTCCGCGAAGGCGCGACCAGCAGCGATCGTCTCGGTGAAACTCATCAGGGCGATGCCGATCGCTCCCGGAAGCAATTGTCGGGTTAGGTCGATACTCGGCAGCGTCAGCGAGGGCAGAGCTTGGGGTATGTGGCCGACGATGGAAACGCCATTGGTGCCCATGCCGAACAGCCACGACGCCGCGATACCGCCTGCGACCACTGCGAGGGGAGCAGGCGAGTGTGGCCATACGCGTTCCATGAGCAACAGCAGGACAAGTGCGACGGCACCGACCACGAGGGTTACGATTGAGGTTTCGGGAAGGTGCTGCAGCAGGCTCAGGATATCTCGGAAGAAGCCTTCCTTGGCAAAGTGAAGGCCGAACAGTTTCGGAACTTGGTCCAGCACGATGACCAGCCCGATCCCCGCCTTGAAACCGGTCAACACCGGTGAGGAGATGAAATTCGCAACGAACCCCAGCCGCAAGGTTGAGGCGACGATCAGCAACAGGCCGGTGAGTGCCGTCAGTGTGGCGGTCGCCGTGAGCAGCCTGCCGGCGTCCCCATCAGGCACGACAAGGGCGAGTTCTGTCGCGGTCAGGATCGCGAGGGTCGTCGTTGAACTAACACTGAGGACACGGGATGTCCCCAACAGTGCATAAACGACCATCGGTACGAAGGCCGTGTACAAGCCCACGCTTACCGGTAGGCCAGCAACGGTCGCATAGGCCATGGCTTTGGGCAGGACCACCGCCGCCGCCGTCAGACCCGCAATTAGATCCGGCCGTAGCGTCCCCGCCGAAGCCCCCATCGACTGGTCAGTGACTGGTGACCGAAGCATGATGTCCCCTTTCCGTATCAACGGCTGTGTCGGAGCGCGCGCGCTGATTGTCCGCCCTCGCCCGGCCCCGAACAGGAAAAGCAGGCGCTCCCACGCCGCATGATCCTAATCCCGGCATGGCTTCTAGACCAACACAAATGTGCTCAATCCTATCCATGATATCCCGCGATGATACCGACAATCACGGTTCCCCAAGTTGTGAGCAGGATGTGACCGATCGGCACTGCCGGCGTGTATCCAAGAACGGCAACACTACTCCCCGATCGGTCCTGAACCGCGGCCATGCCGGCCGTCATCGTCTGCGCGCCGGCCAGCCCTCCGAGCAGTAGAATAGGGTTCATTCGAAGCACGTAGCGTCCAAAATACAGTCCGACAATCATCGGGGCAGCGGTGACGACCATGCCCCCAAACAACAGGCCGATCCCGGCTTCCGCGATGGCCGAGACGAAGACGGGCCCGGCATGCAGCCCGGTCATGGCGACGAAAGCGGCAAGCCCGAGCGCAGTCATGAGTGATACGGCCGCATCCGGTATCCGGCCGAAAAGGGGAAATCGTGTACGCAGATGCCCGACCATCAACCCGGCGAGCAGAGTGCCCACGCTTGTGCTTAGGGAAATCCGCATGTCACCGATTGGAACGGTAACGAGAACGCCGACAAGTCCGCCAAGGAATATCGCAAGCCCGAGCACGAAAAAGTCTGTCGTCGTCGTAGGTGCGACGATGGCGCCGATCTGTTTGGCAGCGCGCGATACGACCGGTTGAGGCCCCACCAGGCGAAGGATGTCCCCTCGTTCGACGATGACACCCGCCGCGAGAGGGAGTTCCTGCCCTCCGCGCGTGATACCGCGCAGATAGAGGCTCCGTGCCCAGCTCTCCTTGGCAACGTCCTCGATACTCCGGCCAGCGAGCACGCGGGATGTCACCAGGACATCGGCAACGGATACCGGGATGTCGAGAAGCTCCCTGTCCTCGACCTCCTCTGCACGCGGTCCGAGCACTCTCACCAGCGTTTCCCTTGCACCCGACACTGCAATGACATCGCCTGGGCTGATCAGGATCTCCGGCGCTGCCTCCAGGATCGCGCCCTCTCGTCGAAGGCGCTGAACGAAAAGCCTGCTCTCTGGAAGCGCCGCCTCCGCAGCCGCCGTCGACATGCCGACGATTGGCGCATCCTCGGCAATGCGATAGGCGCGCATTTCAAACCTTCGCCAAGCAGAGGCGACGCCGCCCGTCGTGCGGATTATCCCAAGCTCGCGCTCCAGCTTCAGCGCCTCGGCAGCCAAATCGACGCCAAGCAGTTTCGGGCCGACGACACTGCAGAACAAAATGACGCCGACTGCACCGAAGACATAGCAGACAGCATCAGCCACGGCGATGTGCGCGACGTACCGTGCACGATCTGCATCCGGCAGAGGCAGTGCATTTATTGCCTCGGTTGCCGTGCCCATTGCCGGGCTTTGCGTGAGCGAGCCCGAAAGCAGCCCCGCCGCAAACCCCGCATCAAGACCAAGGACAATTGCAACGACGATCGCGGTGAGCAGGCCGGTCACGCATACGACGATGGCGAGCACCACCGGCTTCATCCCATCCCGCTTCAACGCCTGCAAGAACTGCGGCCCGACCGAATAGCCAATGCCGAAGAGGAATAAGAGAAACAGAAAGGATTTCGCCATCCCGGCAATCGGGACGTCTGCCACTTGCCCTATCAAGATGCCCGCAAACAGGGAGCCCGTGACGGGGCCCAGGCTGAAACCTCCGAGCTTCAAGCCACCGATCAAATATCCGAGGCTGATCGCGAGGAACACGGCGAGTTCAGGATACTTCACCAGAAATTGCTCGACCCATGCCATGACTATCCCATCTCCCCATGCCTTGTGTAGACGCTGCGCGCATCGTTTTGGGGGTCAAGGCTACAAGCCAGCACAATGGGCCGAGCCCTCCCAATTCCAGTTGAACCGGCCCGGTGCCCGCCTCCGGGCAACGTGCATTTGTGTCAACGCGCGCCCCTCGCAACGCCGGTGTTCGACCTCTCCGAGGAGACGGATCAGAGGCTGGGAAAAGCGCTACTTGCCGGTCGCCTCAACGCTTCGCCTTCGCGGCAACCGCCTCGGGCTTGACCAGCTTCAGCCCCCTCGCCTTCTCGTAGCCATGGATCTCCTTCACATCCAGCTTGCGCATGAAATCGATCGTCTCCTGCGTCAGCACCTGGCCCGGCACCATGATCGGGAACCCCGGCGGATAGGGAATGACGAAGTTGGCTGAGACCATCTCCGGCCCCTCACGCAATCTCCGATCGCATTCAGCCCCGATCAGCGGCACGTATTCGCAGAGCGAAGCGTCATAGGCGTTGAAGAAAGCGGTCCGCATATCGCCCTCAGGCGTCGTTCGGCCCGCGTCGCCACGGAACACCTCGTGGAAATGGCTGAAATTGGGAAGGTCCGGCACGTCGGTCATCAGCGATTTGACGCGCGCGTCAAACTCGGCCCGCTCTCCCTCTCCACCGTCGACCAGGCGCTTCTCGATTCCATGGCAAATCTCGACGAGGACGCGGATAAGATGGGCAACATCGCTGCGCGTGTTGTTGATGTTCGACTGCAGCAGCACGCTGTTGCGCGACGTCTTGTTGAGCTGGATGTTGTACTCGCTTGCCAGTAGACCCTTGAACTGCGTCCCGTCGAAACCGGCGGTGCCGCACACCAGTGTCATGCGCGTCGGATCGAGGTAGAATTCGTCCTCTTGCATCGCCTTTATCGCCGTTGCCCAGGTTGAGCCCGGTGCGAGGTAATCCTTGAAACCCGACTGTCGGTAGACATCCGGGATCATCTCATCGGCGCCGAGGACGCGGAAGTACTTCGAGATCAATTCGTGCTCGTTGATCGCTCGCCGGATCTTCAGCGCTATCTCGATCGCATTCATCACGAGCCCGTACCCTTCGAGCTCCATCTGTCGGCGGGCGACATCGAGGCTGGCGATCAGTTGCTGGTTGGGGCTGGTCGAGGCGTGGGTGAAGACCGCTTCATGGAACTGAGCCTCCACCGTGTGAAAATCCACGTCTTTGACCAGCAACATGGAACCTTGGCGGATGGCCGACATCGACTTGTGCGTAGAGTTGGTCTGGTAAACGCGAAGGCGCACAAGACGGGGATCGGGGATCAGGCGGCTGGCGAGCAGCGTTTCGTCTGACGGGTTGTCGCCGAGGTCGGCGCGCTGCTTCTCATAGGCCGTGACGGACGCGGGATCGCGCAGCCATTCCTCGATGTCGGCCGCAGCACCCATAGCCGTACGTGGACGCAGAAACGGCGAAAAGCGGGCAAATCCAGACCACGCCTCGTCCCACAGGAAGATGAGGTCCGGCTTGATGGCGAGGCATTCTTCCATCACCCTCCTGACATTGTACATATGCCCGTCGAAGGTGCAGTTCGTCAGGTCAAGCAGCTTTAGCCGATCGAGCCGCCCCTCCGCGCGAAGTGCCAACAGCGCCCGCTTGATCGTTGCGAGCGGCACGGCGCCATACATCGAATACTCCGTCATAGGAAACGCTTCGACATAATAGGGTTGGGCGCCGGTAAGAACCATTCCGTAGTGGTGGGATTTGTGGCAGTTGCGATCGACCACTGCGATGTCGCCGGGCGCTAACAGCGCCTGTACCGCCATCTTGTTGGAAGTGGACGTACCGTTGGTGACAAAGAACACGTGATCGGCGCCAAAGGCCCGTGCAGCCATCTCCTGCGAGCGCTTGATTGTTCCCGTCGGCTCCAACAGGCTGTCGAGCCCACCCGTTGTCGCACTGCTTTCCGCCAGGAACAGGTTGAGGCCGTAAAATTCCCCCATGTCGCGGATCCAGTCCGACTTGAAGATCGACTTGCCGCGGGCAATGGGCAGTGCATGGAAAGTGCCCACCGGTCGCCGCGCGTATTTCTTCAGGTTGTCGAAGAACGGCGTCTCATAGCGTGCCTGCACGCCTTCGAGGATGGCGAGATGCAATTCGAGCGGTTCCTCAACCGCATAAAAGATGCGGCGAACCGCATCGGCTGCCGGATCACCTGCGATCTTCTCGACCTGGCGGTCGGAGAGCAGATAGATGTCGAGTTCAGGACGGATCCGCCTCAATGCGCGAGCTAGGCGTAGCGCCGACATATCGGGACTATCCGTTTCCGCGAGCGGGTCCAAGACTGAGCGAAGCACCGGCGCGTCGTGTCGCGAGCGGTAGGGGAAGCCCTCGGCGAGGACGACTGAAATGATGTCGGGGTTCAAGGCTGCGGCACAGACGGCATCCTCAAAGGAGCCGACGATGATCGGCTCGTAAACAAACGCATCTTCCGGACGGCGCAACCTGCGGATTTCCTTGGTTAAAGCAGGCCATCGCGCCGCCGGCTGGCTGTTGACGAACAGCACTTCGAAATACGGCCGGCGGCCACCCGTTTCACCTGTCGCCGGCGGCATGATATCCACCACTTCGCTCGGGGACATTTCGTCATGGGCGTCCCACTCGGCCGGACGGCCTCGGTAGGCATGCGTCAGGAGTCCATTGGAGATGCGCCGCGCCAGGGCCGCCGCTCCCACGGCATCGTTGGTTGCAATACGCTCGCGCAGAGCTGTTAGCAATCGCGCCCCCGGATAAGCATGGTATTCCTCCACGGCCTCCAATTCCGCCAGCGCCGCCTCCAGCGCCGCCCTGTCACCGCGTTTGGTCGCCCAGGCGTCGGCCAGCGTTGTGACGGCGCGCCAGCTATCGGCACGCGCCGAGTGTATGAGCAGAAACTGATTGATATTTGCGGTCTTGCTTGGCATCCCGATCTCCCAATGTCAGTTGTTATTGGCTTCCACCACAACCGGCAGCCTCATCTTTGCTGATCTAGTCAAGGCTCGCGTCAAGTCAGGGCGGCATCGCTCCAGCGTGGCCCCGGATTATGTAAAAGAAACAGGTGCACCGCACTCGGCTGCCATCAGGCCAGCAACAGCACGAGCACCATTCCCCAGATGGTAAGCAACGTATTGCCGACGGCGTACGTCACCGTGTAACCGAGGCCAGGAATCTGGCTCTTCGCCCGGTCGTTGATCATACCGAGGGAAGCCGTCGTCGTGCGAGCGCCGGAGCAGCACCCAAGCAGGATCGCGGGATGGAAGCGGAAGACGTATTTTCCAACGTACATGGCCAAGATCAAGGGCACCGTCGTCACGACTATACCCCACACGAATAGGCTGAAGCCGAGTTGCTGCAAGCCGGCGACAAAACCTGGGCCCGACGATATTCCGACAACAGCTATGAACACATTGAGACCGACGGAGTTCATGAACCACACTGTCGGCGATGGTATCCGCCCGAACGTCGGGCGCACTGACCGAAGCCACCCAAAGAAAAGTCCGGAAATCAATGCACCGCCGGAGGTCGACAAGGTGAGTGGGACACTACCAACCTTGAATGTGAGCGCACCGACGAGCGCGCCGATCGCAATTGCCGCGCCGATGAATGCAACGTCCGCCACGTCAGTCTGCGCATCCGGGCGCCCCAGGTCTTTGGTCGCCGCCGCCGTATCCTGCGTTCGCCCGACGATCGTCAGGATATCGCCGCGATTTATCTGTGTGTTTGGCAGGATGGGTATTTCGGTAGCCGTAGCGCCACGAACGATCTTGCGAAGAAATACGCCGCGGGAGGCAGGTCGTGCGGCGAGTTCAGAAAGCGTCTTTCCTTCTACGTCCTTGTTTGTGACGAAGACGTCGATCCCATCGGCGGGAACTGCAAGCAGTTCGCGGTCATCGACCTCGTCCGCCACGCTGCCGATGAGTTCGACAAGAACCTCGCGGCGACCAGCGACGGCGACGATGTCCCCCGCTGCAATCACAGTGTCGACCGTCGCATCCTTCACCACACCTGCGCGGCGAATGCGTTCGATGAATATGCGCTCGGTTGGCAATAGACCTTCTGCCTCAAGCGCTGTCAGACCGACGATTTTGCCGCCGTCCTTCACCCTGTAGGCGCGCAACTCATAATTGTGCCATGCGGTTCCCGCGCCGCCGAGGACCTTCTTGCCCCCCTGCTCCTCCTCATAGCGTTTGCATTCCGCTTCTAGATCGATGTTCAGCAACGCTGGCCCGAATAGAGCAAGGACGATGGCCGAGCCGACCGTCCCGAAAATATAGGTTACCGCATACGCAACGGGCATCGCATCGAGCATGGCCTTGCTCTCTTCAGGAGGCAGACCCAGGCGATTAATGGCGTCCGTCGCGAGCCCCATTGATGCCGATATCGTCTGCGAGCCCGCATAAAGCCCGACCGCCGAGCCGATGTCGTAGCCAGCAATTAGAGCTCCGAAGTATGCCGAACCCAGGCAAAAGAAACAGACCACAACGGCGAAGAGCGCCTGTGGAATTCCGTCCTTCGCAATTCCGCGCACGAATTGCGGCCCGACGCCGTAACCGATAGCGAACAGGAACATGAGGAAAAATGTGGATTTTAGCGGCGGAGAGATTGTAATACCGAGCTGACCGATCAGGACTGCGGCAATGAGTGTCGCCGTTACCGCGCCGAGCCCGAGCCCCTTGTAGGTGAATGACCCGAAATAGTAACCGAGCCCCAATGACAGAAATATCGCAATTTCTGGATAAGTACGGAGTGTGTTCACAAACCAATCAACCACGGGACGCCCCTCTTTTCTGATCACGGGCACGGGATAAGCCGGCCAGTCCCTTGAAGATATTTCGTCGTTCGACCCTGACCTCTGGGTATCACTAGATCTGGGTATAAGTACAAAGCGTGGGGTATAATTACAAAGCGGGGACTGAATGTCGCTCGACAACTGTTGATGGTAAAGTATAATACCGTATTATACAGAAACAGACCCGTATCTTACCGCTCATTCGGCGTATCATCCCAATCGTCATCTGGAGGACATTGCGATGGCAGAGCTTGGAGCAACAAGCCCTCGTCCTGCGATAGAAAGTGCGGAAGAGCTACCGAAATGTGCCCTCCTGCCGAACAGGGACACTCCTTGGAAACGTCTCGTATACAGATCGCTCCGCCGGTGGTTGCGATGAGGACAGTCGAGATCGAACGCCAGTTCTCGTGTGCAACGAGGACTGGCGCGCAAGCGCCTCATCGGGCCTACGCATTTCGCCAAGGTTCAGGCGGCGACAATTCGGTCGGTGTCCGTACGGTCGATGGCCTTTCGGCTCGCTTGACCGCGAGGGTCGGAAATTGCTGGCTGAGCCGCGAGGAGTACGAATACGACATACCTTATGAAAAGGCTGATGCGCTTCGCTTACACGCGAGCTGAGCTTGCCCTAAGTTCAGTTTTGGGTTTGCCCGAGCGGGGGCCCGATGTGTGCATTTCTTAACTCGCGGCCGGCTCTGGAGACATAGATGGAAGCCACTCCAATCGCGCGTGTCCTCAAGTGTATCGATCCAGGCGACGCACTGGGTGAGGTTCTCTTTGGCTTGATCATGGCACTGACGTTCACCATCGGGGCGCGCCTCGTTACCGGTGAAGAAGGCTTGGAAGCGCATGACCTGGTCGTGGCGACATTGGGCTGCAACATCGCCTGGGGTATTATCGATGCTGTGCTGTTCCTGCTTGGCACACGCCTCTACAGACGCAGTCGTACGCGTTTCTTTCGCATGGTCAGGACTGCCGAGGATGAGAAAAGCGCCTTGGCAGCGATCGCCGACGAGTTCCCGTTGGGAGGCGAGGCATTGGTCCTAGATAAGCGAGATCAGGACGAGCTGTACCGCTGTATGCTGGCGCTGGCCAAGCGAGCGAAACCTTCGAATATCACGCTTTCGCTAGACGACCTGATTGGAGCTCTCATCGTCTTCATGATTGTCGCCGCGACGGCGATTCCCGCCGTCATTCCCTTCCTGGTCATGGAGGACAAGTATCACGCGCTTCGGGTGAGCAACCTGCTCCTTGTCGCGTTGCTTTACGCTACGGGCGCCGCATGGGCCCGTTTTGCGGGCTCTACGCCGTTCATCGTCGGCATGGCAATGACCATTTTGGGCCTCACGCTCGTGGCCGTCGCACTGATGCTTGGAGGTTAAGCTCAATATGGCGCGGCTCAGTCGGGTTACTCGCCGTACACGTCGAGCGCCGGCCCGGGAATCAAGCGCGCTATTATGTGTGACTTCGACTTGATCCTGTCCGGCAACGAATTCGGAATCCCCGAGGCTGCGGCCGACCGGGAATAGCCCGAGCCGACGGCGAATCGCGCGGATCGTCAACGCAACTCGCGCAGCGGTCCTGGGAACTCAAAACGCGGACTTTGCATCTGTCCGGCCAGCAGGCTGTCCGGTATCAGCCGGCCGACTTGTCTCGCACGGCTTGAAAGCTAGTCGCTCACGATTTCCCAGCTAGCGTCGGGATTGAATTCCCTAATGGCGGAGGCTTTTTCTTCCGTCCGCTCTCCCAGATCGCGCTCGTAGACAATTCCCGCGTTGTTGACGATGAACGTCTGGACACCCGTGACGCCGTAATTAACAGGCCAGGCAATCAGCGCGAAGCCGCCGGTCATGTTCTTGTTGACGATATAGCTTTGCTTGCCCCCGAGAACGTTATCGCCCTGCCCCGTCAGGATTCGATAGCGATAGCCATAATAGCCCCCACCCTGTTCTGCGCGACCGAACGCCGCCGTTTCGATCAGCGCGCCGGCGGGGCTATCCACGTCGAAAGTGCCGGGCGGCCAGTAGAGGCCATCCCGCTTTCCGGGGGTGCTGATCAGCCTCCGGGCAAACTCGTAGACACCGTCTTCGTCCTGGTCCTGCCTCGCATACTCGTACTGCGCCACCAGGTAGTCATGCATGGTCTGGATCGTCGCAAGCTCGTTTGCGCCGACGCGGCGATTGACTATTTCCTCCAGCCCTACCTCGGTATCGAAGGTCCATTTTCCGTCCTTGGCCTGTGCCAGCGGGAAAGGTAAGGGCCAGAGACGGTCGCCTATCAAGATAATCTTTCGCCCTGAAAGATCTTGCATCTGCAACTGCCGCTGGGCACCGGCGCGAATAAGTCCGTAGGTCGTCGCGGCCTCGCCACTGGCGCCAAGTTTTTCCGCACTTAAACCCAGCAGGTTTGCAAAGCCAGCTGCGTCGTCGGAACTCAGCACGGACTTCAATCGCTCCAGCGCATCCGACGGCTTATCAAACGATGGCGGCGTTCCCGCAGCAAATTCAGTCAGGTCCGTCTGCATTTGCGCCGCAACGGGTCCTGCGGCCAACAGGGAGAGCGCCGCACCTAGCGTCAGCGGGATCAATCTCAACCTTCGTCTCATGATCTGTCTCCGGTCATTTAAGAGAATTCTGTCTTCTGCTAAGAGAATTCTATCTTCTGCCACCTCCGCCTCCGCCGCGGCCGCCGCCGCCGCCGCGACCGCCACCGCCACCTTGCGGCGGCCGTGGGCGCGGCCGACTTGCGTGCGATGCACCACGCTGGCCTCCTCCCATGCTTTGCCCTCCGCGCTTGGACGCAACCGCTTCACGGCGGCCGGATTGCACGTTGCCAAGCGCACTGGGCTGGCGCGATCGGTTGTCGGGTCGAGCCGCCATTTTTGGCGCAGCTGACTTCCTGTTCGATTTTGCGGCGGGACGATTGGCGCCCTTCGCTGGGCGAGCCTCGGGCCGCGCGCCGGCATTGGGTCGGTTCGCGGCGTCGGGCCGCGCGCCGGCATTGGGTCGGTTCGCGGCGTTTGCGACTTTGGATTTCGGGCCGGCCTTCAAGCCTTCGGCGGTGCTCTTGCGAATATCTTGTGCGCGGGGGCCCGCCTCCCGCGTTGACGGTCCCCGGCGCTCGCCCTCGCCGATCTTGTTTTTCAACTGGTTGCGGTTATCGGCCTGCAGGCCGGATTTGATCGCCGACCGATCCAGGTTGGCGAGCTGGTCCTTTCCGATGCTCAGCTTGCTGCGGTCGACCTTGCTCCAATCGACGTCGTTCAAATTGACCTTGCCGCTGAAGTTGCGGTCGTTGAAACAGTTGTTGCAGTCGACATCGATGTCGCCGCCCCAATTGCCGCCCCAGACGCCCCAATCGTCCCAGTTGACGACGGCTGCCCATGCGACACCGGTGATAGCACCCGCGAAGAATGCCGCGCCTGGATAGTAATAGCTCTCGTAGGAGTTTGGATAGTATGAGATCGGCGCCGACTGATAGTTATCCTGGTAGAGCATTTCGGGTGGGTATTGGGGGATGTAGACCTTTTCAGGATTGGTTGGGCGAATGACGACGTTTTCGTTTTCGGTGACGACCGTGACTTTGTCGTCGGTCTTGATGATGTTTTTCGCGACCGCCTCGTCGCGAAGCTGTTGGATGGCGATCAGCACATCCTGTTGCTGGTTGGTCAGCGCATCGGCCAGCGACTGGGTCCATTCGAGATCGTCGCTCATCATCTTGACGATCTCGGGGTAGTTGAGCAGAGAAATGACGCTGCCGTCCCATTCCTGCTTAGGTTTGAGATCGGACTTTTTCTCCTTTGCCTCGAGAAAACGTGCGGCCTCAACCATCTGCAGCGGGAAGAGCGATGCAGCGGAAATCGCGGCCACGAGTTCGTCCGGATAGAGCGCAATGCGCGCGACAAGAACCTCGAGCTCATCTTCGGAGAGGAGATCCGTTTCCCCTTCTGCTTCCGGGGCGGAAACCGGCTTCTGCGTAGGAGTTGTCGTCTGAGAATAGGAGGGGCAAGCGGACATCGACACGAGCGTCAAGGCTGACAATCCGGCTAGCCATCTGATGGATCTTGCTTTCATCGCACATCGACCTTTTCAACAATGCCTCTGGAAATCTGCAGCGTCTTGCCGCTGCCTCCCTGAGTTGTTTTGGCTGGCTCGACTTGGGGCCAGTGTTGGGTCACCGGGGCGTGCCCTCCTTTGTGGAAGGCATCGTCCAAGTAGAGAACCCCGCATTTCTCTCGCCATTTCAGGCAATACGCCTCCGCCCCACGACCGATGTCGCGTCAAGCAACTTCAACTACTATAGTACAGCAGGTTAGCCGCGAGGCGTAACTTACGCGATGCTACGCGGACGCAACCCGGTCCCAAAACGGCGTCGTAGATCCTGCTACGACGCCACCAATATGTTTGGTCGCAGCCGGCCCAACATTATCCCCCCCTCCAACCGCACGATATTACCCCGTTCGCGCTGCTATTCAGAGCTTCGCACTCGGTCGCCGGCAGAACGGCGAGTTGAAACGCCATGCATTCTAGCACTACTTTGGCAGAATGTATTTTGGCGGTCTGAAGCGGATTCTGCAGTGAGGACATCGTTCTGGGGCTGACGCTGATAGGAGGGTGTTTATGACCGCGCGTCGGATGGCTGGCAGTGTCGGTTTAGGCGGACCGTGCCTCTTCCTTTTTTTCCCGCTTTGCCTTGTGTAGGCGCTGATGTTGCAGGAAGGCGTAAGCGATCATTGTCATCAGCGCGTGTCGATGCAGACCTTGCCATGATCGG
>NZ_JBFUAL010000041.1:0-25242 GCF_056406295.1 Rhizobium sp. P1_C7 | reverse complement strand
GGTTTGCTATAACGCCGTGACGGCGCGCGACATCCACAACACGAACACCAGGCTCAAAGCTTTCCGCTACGATCCGCGCCTTCACATCATCCGGCCAACGCCGATTTCCGCGGCGCGGCTCGACAACTTCGTAGCGACCAACAAATCCATCATCTGCCATGCAAATCTCCAGATAAAACTGGAAACCTTCTCGCATACGCAGCAAGCCTCAAAATACACCCAATCCAATGGGGCGGAGACGGCGCTTACTCTATAGCGAACGTTCCGCTTACCGCTCAAGCGCCGGGCAGATATGACAACTGAACTGCGTCACGCTGTTATCACTCGCTAACACTTCCTGATTGAAGGACAATTGCAAGCTGTACTTTGTAACTAGCTGTGAGCTTCAGGAGGTTGTCCATCGGAGCGGATTTAGGAGACTGGAGTTACCTCAGTTTCCAGGATCGCTCCGAATGAACATTCAAAAGAATGCCCGACTGACGCCTTTGCGTCGAGAAGAAATGGCTTTCGCGACCTGGGACGGGATGCTAGCGGCCCCGGCCCGCCTGGAGCATTGCACTTTCGTCCCGAGCGATGTTGTGTTCGACGCGATTTTGCATGAGCGGGTCGGGTAAAAGGGCGCGCTGTTATGGAGGGGCGTTCCCCGACGCGAATGTCGAAGGCTGGGAACTGGAGCGGCGACGCGGAACCACCCGAAGGATCGGCAGGTTCCCGCAACTGCTGCAGCGATCGGGGCTGGCTTATCATTACATCGAACATCCGAGACTTCGGCGATCTTGCCGCGATTTGGTTGCACCCGTCCGCTTGCCATTGCCGGTGATTTGAGGAAGTATTCGGAGCTCTGGCCTATGCAGCCGGGGCGGCCTCCAACGACAGGACAATGCCATGTCTTTGAAATATCTTTTAGCCGCCGCAATAACAGGACTTTTGACGCTCTCGGGTTGCACAACCACAAGCCAGGAAAACACAACCTACGCAACACCGGCTGGGATAGGCCCGGTTCGGGGTACAGGTAACAACTTTTACTAGCTCGCGTCGTTCCCATGGCTCTGAGGCAGTGGCGCCGACGCTCAGTTCTTCTCCCAGCGTGCCGCAGGCTCTCTTGCGGTATGTGTTGCTGCTATGCACTTGCGCTGACATTAGGCCTCTCTCATCGTGCTTGAACGCAAGCTAGGACCCGCCCGCCTGTCTGACGTCGATCACCGGTTCTGCGCTGTCCAATCCAGCGAGGAACTCGCGAACAAGAAGTTCTTGAACCCGATTGCCTCGCCGGTCAGCATCCCATTCCAGTTCGACCAGGGAGTGCGGACCCCAGGATGGCCTTCACGCGACGCTTACCCAGCCGGTGATTCCGTTTTCCCTCCACGAAGGCTGGGACCTGATTTCGTGCTCGGCGTAGAGGCGCGTTACCGGGCGTTATCGCCGGAAACCGGGCCGGCCGGCTGGGGCGTTCGGGCTATGCCGGTTCTTGTTCTCGAAATAGGAGGCTTCGCTGACATCCGCTTCACCCGACGCATTTCTTGAGATTGTGCTTGGAACCTTGATGGTGATTGCGATTATCATCGTACACGGTGTCGGCATTCGCACGATCAATCAGCGTTTCAGCAAGTCGTGGGTTCATGTCAGTAATACCACGCCGCATTGGCGGGTAAACCTTTTGCTTGCCGTCACAATCGGTTCGCTGGCAGTTCTCCATTTTGTTGAAACCCTCCTATGGGCAGCACCGGTATCGCTGATGGGTTTGATCCCCTCGATGCGAGACAGCTACTACTTCGTCCTGGAGAGCTACACGACGCTTGGTGAAGGCACGGTAAGGCTGCCTGATGGATGGCGTCTGATCGGGCCGATCATGGCGATGTCGGGCCTTTTTACGTTCGGATGGACGGGGAGCGTTCTGGTGAGCATTATGACCGAGTTCGGCAAGCTCGACAGGGGGCGCGCCAAGAAAGGTTTGAAAGACCCCGAAGCATGACGTCGCAGTGATTTGGGAATGCGCTTTTGCGCGGCGTGGAAGCGAGAGCGTTCGCGCCCACTCAACGTTTTCCCAAGGGAAGAAAGCAGCCGTCGCTTCCATACGCCTTTGGCAAAAAGCGCCGGCGAGCGAAATTTAGTCGAACTGTCAGAACGAGGCCATTTCTTAACGTGTCGTCCGGGTTGCCCGCGTCTAGCGGTTCTATTTATTCAGAAGGCATCGATGTTCAGCCCGAAGGGACCATTCAAGTCGGCGATCCAAGGGCGTCCAGTCGCCCCCAGCCTGTCCGGCTGGCCGCTTGGTTTGCAGCCTGTACCTGCCTTACTGAGGGTTTTGGTACTGGCTCTGGGGCCCGCTGCGTTCCAACGTAGAGACATTTGCAGCCGCCCGGATCGGGCATAGACGTAAGTTGTCTTGTTGCCACGCTTACTCACGAACGTGTTAGGAGGCAGTCGATTGACCATCGCCATGCGCTTTGGTGTGTCAGCAGGACGTACGACGAAGCCGGCGGCGCCCAGGTCGCTTTCCCTGACGGCATCCGAACCCTGCGCGGTCATGCATGCCGTCAGGGCCATAGTTGGAACGAAGCGAGGGAGGAGACGATCGCCAAGTTGATCATATCGATTGTCTTGCTTTTCATTTGGGTACTCATTTCTGTCGAGGTCGTGATGATCTTTTTGTCGGTCGGTTTGTGTTTCGGACACGTTCCCTGCCTTACAAACCCAGCGCCTGCTTGACTGCGGCGATAAGATCGGACCCAGCAAAGGGCTTTCTCAAATAAGCTATGCATCCCGCCCGCTCGGCCTCTGTTTGCAGGCGTTGCTCGTCGAGCGCCGTGATAAAAATAACCGGCAGGTTCGAAGCGGCGACTTTCAGCCTGCGCTGCAATTCCGTGCCGGACATGCCACTTTCCAAGTCGATATCGAGCACAAGACAAGCGACATCGGCGCTTGAATCCTGAGCGAGGAAAGCTTCCGCGGATGCATATTCGACGGCGGCAAAACCATAGGCATTTAGTAGACGCCCGATGCTTCGCCGTAGGCTTGCGTCGTCGTCTACAACGGCAACCGTGTGGCGCAGCTTTCCCATCTCAAGCCCCACTCGTGAATACATGAGAGATATGCTTACGTCTTCACACTAGGCGTGTTGGTGTTCGAATACTATTGTCCTAAAGGGAAGTCGGTACGCCAGGTTTTCTTCCGAAAGGACCGGCATTGGCTGCGATCGAGATGACGTCAGCAATGGACCGCGCGCCTAGCTTCTCCATCACGCGATGCCGGTGCACCTTGACGGTGCGTTCGGATATGCCAAGGGCGTAGGCGATCTGCTTGTTGAGTTGGCCGCGGACGATCAATTCGAAGACTTCCGCTTCACGCGCGGTCATGTTCCCCACCAGCCTCCTTTGCTCCTGACGCCGCCCATGTTCCTCCTGCAGCATTTCAGATCTAGCCAGGGCTCGCTCGATCGTCTCCATCAGCACCGGGGATGAACTGCGTTTCTCCAGAAAGTCCTGCGCTCCCGCCTTCATCGCTTCGACGCTGGTCCCGATGTCTCCCTCGCCGGTGAGAAAGACGACCGACAAACACGGCGCCCGTTCGCATAGTTGACGTTGTACCTGCAGGCCGGACTGGCCGGGCATCTGCAGGTCAAGAAGAACGCAGCCAGGCTCGCAGCTCGAAAGACGGGCCAGAAACTCGTCTCCCGATTCGTAGGCTTCCACCTTCAGACCATGTGCGCAAAGCAGCCTCGCAATGGCCTTTCGGCAGGACCTGTCGTCATCGACGATGTGAACAACCGATGTCACGAACCTCTCTCCTCCCGCCGGGCCAGGGGCATGACCACCCGAAAGATGGCGCCGCCTCCTGGCCTGTTGTAAGCGTCTATCGTGCCGCCATAGATCTCTACGATGGCGCGCGCGATGGACAGACCCAATCCAGTTCCAGTCTGCTTGGTCGTGTAGAACGGGTCGAAGATTCTGGACAGCCGCTCCTCTGGAATACCGTTGCCCGTGTCGGCGACACAAAGCGCGGCCTTCTGGTCGGTCAGTCCTGTCGCGAACGTCAACGTCCTCGTGGGAGAACGGGTCTCCAAAATGGCATCCATCGCATTGGTTGCCAGATTGAGGACGACCTGCTGCACATGGACCTTGTCGGCGCGTACCGGCAATTCGATTGTCGGCTCGGTTGTCTTCAACGTAATGCCTCGCCGTTCGGCCTCACCGTGGATGATGCGAATTGCGCTTGACATGACTTCGTTGAGGTCGAACTCCTGCCATTCGATCTCGCTTCTCTTCTTCAGCAAACCTCTCATCCGGCAAATGATGTCGCCTGCCCGCTGATCGTCCTCCTGAATGTCGAGTAGGATCTGCTGGATCAGGTCCAGATCGGGCGTTTCGGTTCGAAGCAACTCCGAGGCAGCTTCGGCATTGTTTCGTATGGCCGAAAGCGGCTGGTTTAGTTCGTGGGCGATCGACGAGGACAATGCGCCAGCCGTTGCCGACTGGTTGAGATGAACGGCTTCGAGCAAATGAAGAAGAGATTTGCTCTCCGCCTGGTGGCGCCTGCGACGCTCAATGAGGAGCACCGAGATGACGCCTGCTTGTCCCAGAAGAACCGCAAGCGCGCCCGTTGCCGTAAGCCAGTGTTCCTCCCAAAAGCCTCTTTGCCTGTAAAACTGTACGGTGCCTTCCGGAAGATCCTTCTCCGCCAGCCCCCACCGACGAAGTTGTCGGGCATCGACCATATATGTCAGGGGCGCGTTGACGTCCGCGACCTGTCGGCCAGCGATCGCGTTGAGGACAAGGGTTCCGACAGTGCCGCCCAAAGTATCAAAGGTCACAATGCTGCCGCCAACAGCGCCGTAGTCGATGTACGTCTGATACGGGCCATAGATGGGTGCGCTGGCGGTTGCTGCAATCTGGCGCAGTGCTTCGCGAGGAACGAAATTCCTCCCCGCCCGATCCTTGAGGATAGTCAAGGCGAGGATGATGCTGTCTGGCGGGACATGGGCTGCGCGGTCGACAAATTCCTCGATCGTCAGATTTTCTAGGTACGTCGTGTCGTATGACTTGGAGAAATCACCGAGATCGGCACGCGCCGTCTCCAACCATCCCCTGTCGAAGTCGGATGAGCCCCCGATGATGTAGAGATGTCGCGCGTTTGGCTGCAGACGTCGGGCCATTTCGGCCGTCTTGCGAATGTCGAATGTCGTGAAGGCGCCGATCACGTCGTCCGGCAAGTCAATATTTTCCGCGGTGGAGTTTCCAAAGCCCGCGGCAACGATTTTTGCGCCGGGCGCGATCGCAGTGCGGTTGGCCGATATGAAGCTGGCAGCCTCCCTACCGAGCGTGACGACAACGTCGGGACGCCGAGAAGCATACTTTTCGGCAAGGTATCGTCCCATCCGCGCGACATGATCGGCTTCGGGAAACCTCGACAGGTCTAGGAACTCCGAGAAGAGGTCGATCTTGCTGTCCGTAGCCTGTATCAGACGGCTTCGCAAAGCTTCTCCGGCCATGGTCGTCATATCGAACCGCTCGTCGTAGGGATAGAGGATGAGAACACGTGGAACCCGGTCGACAATCACGGAAGAAGCGTAAGTTGCGACGCTGTGAAAGTTGCAAGCAATCGATAGAGCAGCCGCCAGCAACAGGCCAGCATAATCAAATCGATCTGACGCCTTGCCCGAGCTCATGTGGGATTTCCCAAAACCAGCGGAAAATAACACGTTGGCGGTCGCGTGTCATGGGCGTTTCATACTACCTTTGATTGGAACGTTACTGATCAGATTCCCTAAAGGGCAATATCGTCGGTACTGCGGATCCGTTAACGTGGCGTCGTTCGATCGACCGAGTTTTATGCAAGTCGGTCCTGACCCACGCAAGTGCGCCGCATTGTGCCGTGCACGCGAAGTAGTCGACCGGCAATGAAGTATTGGCAGCCTATCTCCATTGAGGCTCCGTCACCTCGTGGCTAGATCAACCGCTCAAGGAGGCACGCAATGCAGGCCACTCGTAGTCACTTCCTCAGATTGTGGCGAGACGGCGTCCTGGCCATCTGCCTGTTCGCCCTTTTTTCGGTGCCGGCAATCGCATGGGCGCAGAGCGATCCCCTATCCTCCTGGAACGATACCGCGCCGAAGCAGGCGATCCTCTCCTTCGTCGAGAAGGTGACCAAACAAGGTTCACCCGATTTCGTTCCCGAACCGGAGCGCATCGCGGTGTTCGACAATGACGGAACCCTATGGGTCGAGCATCCCATGTACACGCAGCTCACTTTCGCCCTGGATCGCGTGACGACGCTCGCTCCACAGCATCCGGAATGGAAAAACGTTCAACCGTTCAAGGCCGT
Organism: Rhizobium sp. P1_C7; assembly: GCF_056406295.1. NCBI lineage: Bacteria > Pseudomonadati > Pseudomonadota > Alphaproteobacteria > Hyphomicrobiales > Rhizobiaceae > Rhizobium > Rhizobium sp. P1_C7. The sequence continues at coordinate 18,921 of NZ_JBFUAL010000041.1, read as the reverse complement.
GCTCGAAGGCGATATGAAAGCCCTTGCCGCATCAGGCGAAAAAGGACTTCTGGAGCTCATCATGGTCACCCATGCGGGGATGACCACCGACGACTTCGAAAAGGTCGTGACCGACTGGCTTGCAACGGCGCGAGATCCGAGGTTCAAGCGACCTTATACCGACCTCGTCTACCAGCCGATGGTCGAACTGCTCGCCTACCTGCGCGCCAATGGTTTCAAGACCTTCATCGTCTCGGGTGGCGGCGTTGAGTTCATGCGGCCATGGACAGAGAAGGCCTACGGCGTCCCACCGGAACAGGTTGTCGGCTCCTCGATCAAGACCCAATTCAAGATGCAGGACGACACGCCGACTCTGTACCGCCTGCCGGAAGTCAACTTTATCGACGACAAGGCAGGCAAGCCAGTCGGCATCAATCAGGAGATCGGTCGTAGGCCCATTGCCGCCTTTGGCAATTCGGACGGCGATCTCGAGATGTTGCAATGGACGACGATGGCAGGCGCGCCCGCACGTCTCGGCATGCTGGTGCATCACACCGATGCCGAGCGCGAATATGCTTACGACCGAAACACCGAATTTGGCCGTCTCGACAAGGCGCTCGATGCAGCCCCTATCATGGGCTGGTCGGTCATCGACATGAAAGCCGACTGGAAGACGATCTTCAAGGAATAGGACCGTACAGCGTCGACTCTGCAGTGACATGCACGCCAAGAACGTTCACCGGGCACGCCTATGGCCTGTCCCACCTGGAGGAAATCACCATGAAAATCGAACGTATCACAGCTACACTGATCTTCGCGGGAGGTATTGCGTTGACCACTGCCGCCTTTGCGCAGGATGCCCCGAAGCCCCACGTGCCCCTCGAAAAGGCGATTGGTGAAGCCACACCGACCGGTCCGGTGCCGTCGTTGGCAGTCATCAATTCGGCCGGTGCAAAGATCGAGAATGGGAAGCTCGTTCTGACCGGCGTCTCCGGGAACTCGATCGTCTTTGCCGACAGGCCGGTACGGGCGGCCGGACATGTGGCAACGGCACAGTTCATCATGCAATGGGACGACGGCAAGGACAGTTTCGCCGTCGATCCTCCGAATGCGACCGTGTCGGTGCTGGGCGGTGATGGATCCGCCGTCAGTGACGCCGTTGTCACGCTGAAGACTCCGAAACTCGACGGCACCACACTGACATTCGATGTCGCCGTTCTGGAGGGAAGTCTGAGCGGCGCCGCCGGTCCCGCCGCGGTATTCATCGATCATTTCAGCGGCGGCGGTGGATTTGGCGGCGGCAGCTTTGGAGGCGGCGGTGGATTTGGCGGCGGGAGCTTCGGCGGGGGCGGATACCGAGGCAATGACGTGCATATCGGCGATACGAACATTGCCCGGGTCGGAGGCAACTACTGGCATGCGCCCACCTATCACGGAGCCTGGTATCGCGGAGCGCCGGTCGCCGCGGGCGTCGTCGCCGGCGCGGCTATCGGAGCGGCAGCCGCGCGTCCCTACGATTCCTACTATAATAACTTTAATAACTATCGCTACGAGAATAACCGCCAATGCGGTTACTACCCCTTCCCGCCTTGCTATTGACTTGCCTCTTCCGTCACGCCGCCCAGGCGGCGTGACCTTCCCCCTCACCATCGTAGAAACCCGCAGGACTGAGGCCGGCTGGCCACAGCGCTCGGGAATCCTGCCTGGTCTGCAACCCCACATGGGCATTTGAACTTGCCAGAATCGGCTTGCTCTTCCACACTCTCCGCAAGGTGTACTGCGAAGAACAACCGTGATTTGGGGACTTTCATGAAGGCCATACATTTGCATGCGATTGCCTTGCTGCTTGGCGTCTCTGGCGCATCGATCGGCAATGCCGCGGACCTGACGCCACTCACGCCGGAAGCGAAGACCGTCGAGACCCAGAGCGGTTGGGAATTCAGCGTCGCGCCCTACTTCTGGGCTGCGGGAATTTCCGGCGACGTACGGCAATTCGGGCTTCCGGAAGTCCACATCGACTCCGATTTCAGCGACATTCTTGACCATCTCGACTTTGCATTCATGGCGACAGCCGAAGCAAGATATGATCGCTACAGCATCGTTGGCGACATGATTTACGTCAAAGTCGAAGCCGATGCCCATACGCCGAACGGGATCCTTGCCGGCAGCGTCGACGTCACGTCGGAGACCTTCGCAGGAACTCTTGGCGTCGGCTACGCCGTCGTCGACAGCCCGAACGGGCATCTTGACATCGTCGGCGGCGTAAAAGTGTGGTCGGTCGACACGGACATTGGGTTCAACGGCGGACTTCTAGGTGGAATTGAGCGGAAAGACAGTGCTGCGTGGGTGGACGCTGTTGCCGGCCTGCGCGGGAACTACTTCTTTACCCCGGAAATCTACATGATGGGCTGGGGTCTGGTGGGCGGTGGCGGCGCTGATATCGACTGGGACGTGGGCCTTGGCCTTGGGTACAAATTCAACGACACGGTCTCGGCGGTGGCCGGATATCGCGCGCTGGGCGTCAACTATGAAAACGACGGGTTTGTCTACAATGTCGTCCAGCAGGGGCCGATCCTCGGAGTGTCCTTCCGCTTCTAGTCGGGTTTGACGTCACTGCTCGGCGATCGTCGGGCTCGCGCTGGGAGAGCCCTACGCCTGCAGGAGGCGTGAAGACCGAGGCCGCCAGGAAACAGAGAGCCGCCGCGAACAGAGCGGTGGCTCCCGTAGTGATCCGAGACGATGACCAATCCGAAGCAGGAGCGTGACGGCGATGCCTGCCATCACGGCCAGGTGAAGCGCATCGTTTCAGGAGACGTTTTCGCTCCCGCAGTTCGGCGATGTCCTTCTCGACCACACTCGGGCATCGCTTTCATCGATCTCCCCAGGGTTTCTCATCCGTTCGTGACGCCGGAAATCCAATTGACTAGTGCCCGCATCGCAGCGACGGCATTGAGCACAAACGCTGGCGCGAGGTCGTGACTGATCATGCTTGCAAACTGGTCAGCTCCGACAGAGGACATGTGTCGCACCCCGGTATTCCAGCATGCCCGGTCGCCTCGTGCGCATATCCATCGATCCTAACGGACTAACCCCAGATTGATGAGTTGAACCCGTCGATTGTCAGCTGCCGCCGGCTGACCGGGATCAATCGGCCACTCCTTGCCGACCCCGATCGGATAGAGGCGATCCGGGGGGACGGCGAAGGTCGTGGAAAGCGCGTAAGTTATGGCGTTCGCGCGGTCCTGGCTAAGCTTGAGATTGTGCACGGCATCTCCTGTTGAACTCGTGTGCCCCACCACCAGGAATTTGTACCGAGATAGATTGGGATGATGCAATGCATCGGCGATCATCCCAATGGTGCGATAGGACTGCGGTTCGATGGCAACGGAATTATTCTCGAAATCGATCTCGACAATGAGCTGGGATAGACGCGACAGGTTCTGCCAGTTCGGGAGGTTCGCCACGCCCTTTCCGGCATTGGCGATGACCTCCTCGGTCAGCAAGGCGACGTCGACTGCGGGCGCGGCCTGGTCGAGCCGCCCCAATGTGGTCATCAGTTGCCTGTGGTCGACCTCCTGTGCGTTGGCGTAGATCGGCGCAAGCAGTAGGCTGGCCGTTACCAGCATACGAAACCGGGCGATAGACATTCTCTTCCCTCCTGTCACTGAGTTCTAGCGCCATCCGGCGTCTGTTATTGCCTGGTCACATTTCCTGCCATCAACCCGGCTGGTCTCGATGAGGCAAGCAAGGATGTTGCCGTCTCCCACGACGCCGTTGCAGAACTGAGACATGTCGTGCTGGCAGACCTTGCTATAGGCCATCTGCGCCTCCTGCCGCTGCTTGATAGAGGCCATTACGCCCGAGAGCGTTGACATGCATGTCGGCGAGACCTTGCCTGCATTTTCTTCCAGACAGCTCTGGATCTTTCCGCCCCCGAGATTGACACCCTTGCAGTGTTTCTTGATGTCTGCGCCGCAGTCCTTGGCAAGCGCCGTCACGGCGTCCGCGTAGCTGAGGGTGTCTGCCCGTCCAGCGACGGCATGGGTCATAAGGGCGGTTAAGGTCGCCGCAGCCACTAGCATGAGCCTCTTTTGCATCATGTCGCAATCCGATCTGAAGTTGTTGAACCCTTTCATGCGGCCTCGGGGGCGCGAATTGTCCCACACAGGAGCCTTGTCCTTTTGGCTGGAAAATCGGCGCCATGTCTATTGCCCTTTGGGGAGGTATGCGTGCCGCTCCACACCTCCCTAAAGGGCAATAGAAGGCCGAACCCCAACGTGCGAAAATGCGACATTGCATACGCCCAAAGTGACAGAGATATGCGCAGCTCGCTAAGACTTTGAACATTGTTGATCATCCATTGGATGCTGATAGTTGCGCCGTTCGCGCAGCAGGGCCGACAGCCGAGCCGTGATCCCGCGATACCATTGGCTGGGGGATCGAACCTGGCGACATTGGTTCCGTTGTCACCAGGGGAGACGCAGTTCTCTACATAGAAATGTCGGCGGCGTGCTGGACCGTCATCAGCATGAAGAACGACGGGAAGCAGATCTTCACTGAGGAAAAATGTAGCCGGGCCGCCTGAGGGGGAAGGGAGAGACGCTATGCGAAGAATTCTGGTGGTCGTCTGTTTGTTGGCGTTGCTCGGGGTGGCATCCGGGGCGGCCATCTACAAGATGTTCCCGGCGCAAATGGCTAAATATGGCGGAATGGCGTTCAACTTCTACCGCAGCTTTGATGCGCCCAAGGGCACGCTGGCGACAGAGGCGAACCCCGACTATAGGGGCGGCACAACGGTTCCAGCAGCGCCCTCGACCGGAACGTCGCAGGCGCCGGCAGCAAATGCGGACTGGCCGAGCTACAACCGCACCCTCACATCTGATCGATATTCACCGCTAACGCAGATCACGACAGCGAACGCCGGACAATTGAAGGTCTTGTGTACCTACGACACCGGTGTCTTGACCGTCTTTGAAACAGGGCTGATCATGGTCGAGGGGGCGCTCATTGGCACAACCGAGTTCGACCTCTTTTCGCTCGATCCGGCGACCTGTGCCGAGAATTGGCGCACGCACGAGGACATTCCACCGAGCATTTTGGGGGTCAATCGCGGTGCCGCCTACCTGGACGGCATGCTTTATCGCGGCACCCAGGACGGACGGGTGCTGGCCTACGACTTCAAGACCGGCAAGCGGCTGTGGGCGACAACCATTGCCGATCCGAAGATCGGAGAGACGGTTCCGGCTGCCCCGATCGCCTGGGATGGCATGGTCTATGTCGGCCAGGCAGGAGGCGACTACAAGGGCGTGAAGGGCCGCATGTACGGCCTCGATGCCAAAACCGGAAAGATCGTCTGGGAATTCTATCTTGTGCCCTATTCCAAAGGCGACCCGGTCCGCGGCCCGCTCGGGAAATCGCCGAGTACCGAAGCGAGCTGGAATACGAAGCCCGGCATTCCGATCAGCGGCGGCGCCACCTGGACGTCGACCACGCTCGATCCTGCGACTGGCTCGCTCTACGTCCCGGGGGGCAATCCGGCGCCCGATTTCGCGATCGGAGTTCGTGAGGGTGTCGCCGGACAGGCCGCAAACCTCTACTCGGGGTCGGTTGTCGTCCTCGACGCCAAAACCGGTGATTTCCGCAACAACTACGATATCAGCCCGGACGACTGGCACGACTGGGATGTCTCGAACACGCCAATCCTTGTGAAGACGAAGGGCGGCAAGGATCTCGTGGTGGTCGCACCGAAAGACGGACACGTCTACGGCATCGATCGCGCGAGCGGCGAGCGGCTGTACAGGGTTCCGGCGACGCGCATCGAGAACGTCGAGGCTCCATTTGTCGTGGGCAAGCCGGTGCGGTTTTGCCCGGGATCGGTGGGCGGCGCGGAATGGAACAGCCCGGCCTACGATCCAGCGACCAATCTCGTCCTGGTCGGTGAGGTCGACTGGTGCTATGCGGTGACGCTCGAGGATACCCACAAGCTCGAAACGGTGCCAATGGGGCAACCCTGGTCGGGCATGTCGGCTCTGCTGGATCCCTTCAATGTCTTCGGCCGCCCCCTTCAAGGCGACGAAGACTGGCACGGCTGGGTCTACGCCATCGACGCCGATACCGGCCAGTGGACCTGGCGGGTGCAGCTGAACTACCCCGTCCTCAGCGGCATGACCCCGACGGCCGGCGGCGTCGTCTTCTTCGGTGACGTCGACGGCAACTTCTACGCGCTCAATGCCGCGACCGGCGAGAAACTCTGGGGGCAGCATATCGGCGGCGGGATCGGCGGCGGCGTCATCACCTACAGCAATGATGGCAAGCAGAAGGTCGCAGTGGCCGCCGGCTTCACATCACCGATGTGGCCGACGAAGATCACCACCGCCAAGGTGGTCGTCCTCGGGCTCGACGGTGCCGCAACGGCCCAGTGAGGCCTGCGCATCGCGCAAGGATGTGCGGTCGCGCGGGAAATACGGGGCAAGGATTGGAGGACAGCATGGAACTCGACCCGGTCATTTTGTCCCGCATTCAGTTCGCCTTTGTCATCAGCTTCCACATCATCTTCCCGGCCTTCACCATGGGCCTGGCGGCATGGCTGGCGACGATCGAGGGCATGCGGCTTTTCACCGGAGACCCGCTCTACCGGCGTATCTTCGACTTCTGGCTCAAGGTCTTTGCGGTGTCGTTCGGCATGGGAGTTGTCACCGGAATTGTCATGGCCTTCCAGTTCGGCACCAACTGGGGCGTGTTGGCAGAGCGGACCGGGTCGATCCAGGGGCCGTTGCTGGGATATGAGGCCTTCACCGCCTTCATGCTCGAGGCAACCTTCTTTGGCGTCATGCTATTGGGACGCGACCGTGTGTCTCCGCGATTTTACCTTTTTGCCTGTTGCATGGTTTCGCTCGGAACGATGCTCTCCTCGTTCTGGATCCTCGCCAACAATTCGTGGATGCAGGTGCCCGTCGGCCACACGATCGTCGACGGCAGGATCATTCCTGCGGACTGGAGTGAGATCGTGCTCGGGGCAGTGATGATGGTGCGCTGGCCGCACATGCTATTGGCCGCGTTCCTGACCACCGCGATGTGCATCGCGGCGGCCGGGGCGTGGTACATGTTGCGAGGGGTCCACCGTCCGGCGGCGCGCGTCATGTTGCATTGGGGTCTCGGACTGACGGCCGTGCTTGTCCCCGTGCAAATGTACTTCGGCCACCTGACCGGGCTCTATGTGCTCCAGCATCAGCCGGCAAAGTTCGCCGCGATCGAGGCCCGCTGGCAAAGTCAGCAACCCGCCTCGGAGGTGCTGCTCGCCTGGCCGGACGAGGAGACCCAAAGCAACCTCTTCGCGATTGCGATACCTGGCCTCGGCAGTCTCATCGCTTCGGGCAACTGGACTGCGCGCGAGATCGGCCTGGATGCGTTCCCGGTCGAGGACCGCCCGCCGGTCGTGATCCCGTTTTTCGGCTTCCGCATCATGGTCGGCATGGGATTGATCATGCTTGTAGTGTCATGGGTGGGCAATCTCCTGCGCTGGCGAAATCGATTGGAAAATGCACGCTGGTTCCTATGGGGAACATTTCTGTCGTTTCCAACTGGTTTCATTGCAGTGCTGTGCGGCTGGTATACCGCAGAAGTGGGGCGCCAACCCTGGGTCGTCTATGGGATCCTTAGGACCAGTGACGCTGTAACACCGTCCTTGACCACGTCAGACGTGGTGATTTCCCTTACCGTCTATCTGCTTGTCTACGCCGTACTCGGGAGCTTCGGCATATCGTACATCTACAAACTGTTGCGTGACGGGCCAGTGGGGACGGCTGAAGCCATCCCGAATGCAACTCCCAGCCGGCCAATGGCCTTCGCCGATAGCGCCGACACGGCGACCGGCGGAAAGCCCCGAACAGGGAGGCACATATGACAGATCCCAGCCCCCTTGCCCTGTTTTGGGCAGCGGTGATCGCTGCATCCATCCTGATCTACGTGCTCCTGGATGGTGTTGATATCGGCGTTGGCATCCTTTTCGGGACGACGCGCGACGAAGCCAAGCGTGTGCAGATGATGGCCAGCATAGCGCCGGTATGGGACGGCAACGAGACTTGGCTCGTGGTGATAGGCGCAAGTCTTTTCGCAGCCTTCCCCGCCGCTTATGCGATCTTCCTTGGAGCCTTCTACCTGCCCGTACTCGCGATGCTGGTCGGCCTGATCTTTCGTGGAGTGGCATTTGAGTTCCGCTATCGCAGTGGTGCCATGCGGCCCTTTTGGGATGCCGGGTTTTCTTGCGGCTCGATCGTTGTCGCATTCGTCCAGGGCGCTGCGGTCGGCGCAATGATCCGCGGAGTTCCGGTTGAGAATATGCAGTACGCCGGAGGCGCCTTTACCTGGCTGCACCCATTTCCCGTCATGACGGGTCTCGGACTCGTGCTGGGCTACGCATTGCTCGGCGCCTGCTGGATTGTCCTTAAGACCGACGGCCCTTTAAGGACTTGGGCGTATGCGCGTATTCCGGGGCTTGTAGCGTCGATATTCGCAGCATTGGGTCTCGCCTTCGTCATTTCGCTCGCTATCGACCTGGGTGCGGCCCGAAACAGCCTCGCGGGGCGGAGTTGGGGGCTGATCTTTCCATGTTTCAGCCTTGTTGCTCTTTTGGCCGTGCTGGCCGGCGCGAGGATGCGACGGGACGTGCTGCCATTGATGATGGCAATGGCATTCTTTTGTACGGCGTTTCTGGCGCTCGGCGTGATGTTCTGGCCTCACCTGATACCATACGCGATCACGGTGAAAGACGCCGCCGCGCCCGAGGCTTCGCTGCGGTTCTTCTTCTACGCCGGTGTCGTCGTCCTGCCGATGATCCTCGCATACACGGCCGGCGTCTACTGGGTCTTTCGCGGAAAGCTGCATAGCGAGTACGACAGTGGAGAACTCTGATGGTCGACAATAATCGTGCATTTGATCTCAATCGCGGAGGACGTGACTCCGGCATTGGGGATGCGAAGCCCTCCGACCACACGACGCGCATGGTGTGGATTCCGGGCCGCAGTTTCGTCATGGGATCGAACGACCACTATCCTGAGGAAGCGCCGGCTCACCCAGTCCACGTCGACGGCTTCTGGATCGACGAGACCCCTGTCACAAACCGTCAGTTCGGTGAATTCGTCAGGGAGACAAACTATGTGACGTTCGCCGAGATAGCTCCTGACCCGCAAGATTATCCTGATGCGTTGCCGGAGATGCTCAGACCGGGCTCGCTCGTCTTTCATCAGCCGAGGCGTGTCAGCTCGTCGGACATCTCACAGTGGTGGATGTTCAAGTTCGGCGCGAACTGGCGGCGACCGGTTGGAGGCCTCAGTGATCTGCGCGGCAAACTGGACCACCCGGTCGTGCACGTCGCCTATTGCGATGCAACGGCCTACGCAACCTGGGCCGGTCTCGATCTGCCGACCGAGGCGGAATGGGAGCTGGCCGCCCGCGGTGGCCTCGACGACGTCGAATTCGCATGGGGCAATGAACTGATGCCAGATGGTGTCCCCATGGCGAATACTTGGCAAGGTATCTTTCCAACACAGACGGCCAAGCCGGCCGGCAGGAAACGGACGTCAGCCGTGCGCTCGTTTCCTCAAAACGGGTATGGCCTCTACGACATGATCGGCAATGTCTGGGAGTGGACGACCGACTATTGGTCGACACGACATCCGGCACCGGCCGCCAAATCCTGTTGTTTGCCACAGAACCCGCGCAACAGCGACATCGATGCAAGTTTCGACCCAGCGCAGCCCAATATTCGAATTGCGCGACGGGTCCTCAAGGGCGGCTCACATCTGTGCGCACCGAATTACTGCCGACGTTATCGGCCGAGCGCGCGTCACGCCGAACCCGAGGATACCTCTACCAGCCATGTCGGATTTCGATGTGTGAAAAGGGTGTCTTAGTCACGGTTGATTCCAAACAGGCGGTCGCCAGGCGCGCTACGTCGAAAACCCGGCTCAACCGCGTCTTATCCTTTTGGGACCATGAAAGAATAGCCTTGAGGGAGGGCCATCCGCCCTCCCTCAAGGGCAATATCGGATCGATCCGGGACGTGACAAAATGCCCGCCAGGATGCTGGCAGAGGCGACAGGGAGATGCCATTCGCGGGTGGAGGGACGCCCAATGTTGGGCTTTGAACTTGATTTTTGGGACTACGCAACGTTTTTGGTCATGTTTATCTGCGTGTTACTGGGCTTGACCTTCATCGTATGGTTTGCCGGATTGCCCGGCCGCATCGCCATCGCTCGAAAGCACCCGGACGCCGAGGCGATAAAGATAATGGGCTACGCCGGCCTTCTCGTTGCCGTTCCCTGGGTTCAGGCATTCATCTGGGCATTCAAGCCGACTGACGTCGTCGACATTCGCCGCTTTCCGCGGGAGGAGGCGAAGGACATCCAGGAGGATCTGGACCGGCTTGCCGGCAAAACTTCGGCACCGACGCAGCCCAATGACAGCGAGAGCGCCAGTTCGAGCCAGAGCACGACCGCCGGCGATCAGTCGGGTTGAAGGAGTTGCGCAATGCTGTTCGCTATCACTTTGACTTTCGCATTCGTCCTCGTCGCCTGGCTGGTGTTCTTTAAATTCAAGTGGCTGAAGTTCAGCATACCCTGGGCAATCGTGTCAGCGTTCTTTTTTCTGCACATTCTCCTGATTTTTCTGATCGGACTGCGGTTCGCAACCCCCTACACTGCCAATGCCAGGGTGGTTCAGCCCACGATCCAACTCGTGCCGCGGCTCCCGGAGCCGACGCTTGTCACCGCAGTACTCGTCGAGCCCGACGTGCTTGTAAAAAAAGGAGAACTTCTCTTTCAATTTGACCGCAAGCCCTACGAAGACAAGGTCAGGCAGCTTGAGGCTGAGCTGGATGCCTCGAAACAGCACGTCAAAACCCTACAGGCGGACACCGAAATCGCAGCCCAGAAGGAAGCCTTTGCCAAGGCCACTTTGAACTATCAAGACTACTTTGTTCGCGTGCAACAGAAACAGGGCAAAGTCGGCGTGGTCGCAACGGACCAGGTCCAATTGGCCATCGAGCAGCAAAAACTTGCCCAAGCCGGCTACGATGAAGCGATCGCCGTTGCCCTGAACGCTCGCATCAAGGCCGAGTCGGAAATTCAGGGCGTGAACACGACCGTCGCCGCGATACAGTCACAGCTCGACGTGGCCCGCTACTATCTTGGAAATACGACCATGGCAGCGCCGGAGGACGGACGCATCGTCAACCTGCAAGTTCGCCCCGGCATGGTCGCTGGGGAGTTTCGCATTGGTGCGATTGCCTCGTTTATATGCGAGGCGGATCGTTATCTGCTCGCCAATTACGATCAGGAAAGCTTGAAGTTCGTTGCCGAAGGGCAGCCAGTGGAAGTGGCGCTCGATCTTTATCCAGGCCAGATCTTTACAGCGAAGGTGGCGGCCGTGTGGAAAGCAAATGGGACGGGTCAGTTGCTCCCCAGCGGCACGCTGCCGGTCTTCCAGCCGGCGGCGCCGGAAACGCCACAGAACCAGTATGCCGTGAAAATCGTGTTCGATGGCGAGGACCAGTCAATGTTTCCGATCGGCGCACAGGGCGCGGCAGCCATTTATACCGGCGGCATGAAGGGCGGCTGGCCAGCGCTACGTCGCATAGGCATCCGCACCTACTCCTGGATGAACTGGCTCTATCCGCTCCCGTTCTGACGCAGGAGCCCCAAATACTCGCGACGCTCGAGAGACGGGAGGGCGGCGAGAGGTTGGCACCAACCATCACGGCACGAGTAAACGCAGACAGCCCTCCCCAAAGGGCAATAGAAGCTCCAATCCGCATATGCCAAAATTATCATAGGAATTCCATCCACAGGGACAAAGACATGCGCGGTTCGCTTAGACTTTGGACATCCTTACTGGGTGCAATCATCGCTGGGATGCCGGGCGGCGCGTCGATTGCGCAAGAGCAGCAGCATTTCAGCCCGAAGGGAAAGATGCCCTCACAGTTCACGATCGAGGCCCAGCAGCAGCAACGGCGCCTTCTGCCCTTTGCCGACAAGCGGGACTTCGAGGAAGCAGAACGGGGTTTCATCGCTGCGCCGCCTTTTCGCAAGATCATGAACGATAAAGGCGATGTGGCCTGGAACATGGACAACTGGGACTTCCTGTTGAAAGGCAAGGACTTCGAAAGCATCCACCCGTCGCTGCAGCGTCAGGCCTTGCTTAACATGGAGTACGGCCTGTTCGAGGTCATCCCGGGCATCTATCAGGTCCGCGGCTTCGACCTCGCAAATATATCATTTATAAAAGGCGAGACGGGTTGGATCGTAATCGATCCGCTGACGGTCAAGGAAACCGCGCGCGCCGCCCTCAAGTTCGTCAACGAAAAGCTGGGCGAGCGACCCGTCGTTGCCGTGATTATCTCTCATTCCCACGGCGACCACTTTGGCGGCATTCGCGGCGTTGTCGATGATGCCGCGCTTGCTGCCGGGAAGGTTCAGATTATTGCCCCGAAGGGGTTCATGAATGAGGCAATCGCCGAGAACCTCTACGCCGGCAACGTCATGACCCGCCGCAAGACCTATACCTATGGCGACCTGATCCCTCCAAGCCCCTACGGCCATGTCGATGCATCAATCGGCAAGGCCGTCGCCAGCGGAGACGTTGGCATTCTCCCACCCACGATCACCATCGACCAACCTATTCAGGAACTCACCATCGATGGCGTGAGGATGGTCTTTCAAAACACCCCGGGGACCGAAGCGCCGGCTGAGATGAACACCTGGCTTCCAGATTTCAAGGCATTCTGGGCGGCAGAGAACATCGTCGGCAGCCTCCACAACATCCTCACATTACGAGGCGCACCCGTGCGGGATGCGCTGGCATGGTCACAATACATAAACACCGCGCTCTATCAGTTCGGCAACAAAGCCGACGTGATGTTTGCATCCCACAGCTGGCCGCGTTGGGGAAAAAAGCGGATTACGGAAGTGATGCGCGGAGAGCGAGACATGTACGCCAACCTGAACAATCAGGTCCTACACCTGGCAAACATGGGCGTCACCATCAACCAGATTCATAACGTCTACGAGCCTCCCAAGAGCCTGCAAGAACAATGGTATGCGCGCGGCTATCACGGCTCCTACCAGCACAACAGCCGCGCCGTCATTCAGCGCTACCTCGGTTTCTGGGATCTGAACCCGGCGACATTGGTCCCGTTGTCACCGGAGGATTCAGCACCGCTCTACGTAGAAATGATGGGCGGCGCTTCCAAGGTGATGGCCAAGGGTCATGATCTCTACGCCAAGGGCGAATATCGCCTTGCAACCGAAATACTGAACAAGCTCGTCTATGCCGAACCGAACAACCAGGACGCAAAAGATCTGCTTGCGGACACCTACGAACAGATGGGCTACCAGTTCGAGAGCCCCAGTCTCCGGCACAGCTTCCTGGCTGGGGCCAAGGAGCTACGTGACGGCGTCATCGCCGTGAAGGCGGCAAAGGCCGGCAGTCCTGACTTCGTGCGTGGCACCGGCACGGAGCAGTTCCTCAACTACCTCGGCATCCAGATGGACAGCCGCAAGGCAGAGGGAATGCACTTCAAGATCAACCTTTCAACGCCCGACAACGGCGAAAAGTTCGTCGTCGAAATGAGCAACGCCACGCTGACGACGATCGCCGGCTATCAGGCAGGCGACGCCGATCTGACGATCACGATCGACCGCCGAGAGCTGGAGGACGTGATGATCGGCACGGCAAAGCTGTCGGACAAGGTCTCTGCCGGAAAGGCAAAGTTGGACGGCAATGTGCAGGTGCTCGCTCAGCTCGCGTCGACGATGGTCGAATTTGACAACTGGTTCGAGGTCTTGCCGGGGACGAAGAAGCAGGCAGCGGTGCTGCTAAAGCCCGAGCTCCTGCAGGACGATGCAACCTACTACGAAGGACCTTAGAAATTCCAGGCTAAAAGGCTGCGAGTGCCTGCCACGGACCACCAAAGTTCGTGGCGAGGACAAATACCAGGGGATAGAGGAGAATGTGAAATGCATTCAATTCAGGCGTTTTGTGGGCGCCTCGCTGGCGTTTCCTTCAGTTTGTACGCGTTGTTCCTGCTCGGCACGGCGCATGCGCAATCCGACCCCTTACCGTCATGGAACGATACTGTGACGAAGAAGACGATCGTCGAATTCGTGCAGGCGACAACGGACAATACCAAGCCGACATTCGTATCGCCTGACAAGCGGATTGCGACCTTTGATCAGGACGGAACGCTGTGGGTTGAGCATCCGATGTACAGCCAGGTGATCTATTGTCTCGAGCGTGTTCCGGCGCTGGTCGCGGCCAAACCGAAGCTCAGGAATGTTGAGCCCTTCAAAACTGTACTGACCGGAAACCGCGAAGCGATCGCCAAACTCCCGCTCGCCGATCTCGAGAAATTGCTTGGAGCCACACTTTCGGGCATGACTGTCGAACAGTTTCAAGCCGAGGCCGGCAAGTGGATTGCTTCGGCAAAGGATCCGCGCTGGAAGCGTCCCTATACAGAACTTGCGTACCAGCCCATGAAGGAAGTCCTCAAGTATCTGCGCGACAACGGCTACAAGACCTACATTGTCACAGGCGGCGGCCAGGACTTCGTGCGCGTCTACTCCGAAGGCACATATGGGATACCTCCCGAACAGGTCGTGGGGACCGCCGGAGCAACGCAGTATGAAGTCGGCAAGGACGGCAAGCCGTTTCTGATCAAGGAGCCCAAGCTTCTCCTCAACGACAACAATGCTGGCAAGCCCGAAGGCATCCATTTGATGATTGGCCGACGGCCGATCATCGCATTCGGCAACTCAACCGGTGACAGGGAGATGCTCGAATATACCGATGCGGGCGACGGTCCGCGCCTCTCCGTGCTTGTTCTCCACGACGATGCAGACCGGGAATACGCCTACGGCCCGGCAAAGGGCCTGCCGAATACGAAGGTCGGAACCTTCACGCAGAAACTTTACGATGAAGCCATGGACAGTGGCTGGACGGTCGTCAGCATGAAAGACGACTGGAAGCAGATCTTCGGGCCTGAGAAATAGTCCCAGGGAACGTCAGAGATACGACGACGCCATCTTGCCTAGCACAAAAGGATCGCCGCCGAGCTCCTCAAATGCCGATGGTAACGACCAACCGTCGTCTTAGCAGCGTTGGTTCAGGTAGCTCCAGCAAGAGGAGGTAGAATTGCGAAGTCGAGTGAAGAAGGTACTGCTTTCATCCCGCAAGCCGAGGAGGCGTTTTACATGACGAAACTACCGAGAAGTATGGCATGCCAAGCCCTTACGGCTGGGCTCTTACTGACCATTGCCCCCTGGGCCGCAAGTACCACGTACGCGCAGGAACAAAAGAGACCCAACGTCGTCATGCTGATGATGGACGACGTTGGTTGGAGCGATTTCGGCGCCTATCCGGGTGGTGGAAAAGCGTTGGGGCATCCTACCCCAAACATTGATCGGCTTGCCAAAGAGGGTGCGCTTTTCACGAGTTGGTACGGTCAATCGAGTTGCACAGCAGGGCGATCATCATTCATCACCGGCCGCATCCCTATTCGAAGCGCTCTCTCCGTGGTCGTGGCGCCTGGCGACGAAAACGGTCTGAAAGCGGAGACGCCGACGATCGCCGAGTTCTATCGGAAGAACGGTTACACGACCTACTTCTCCGGCAAGTGGCATCTCGGCGACAAACCCGAATTCTATCCAATTGAGCACGGCTTTGACGAGATGAAGGAGTTCGCCGCCTACTATCCGGGGGTCTATTCCTATGACAACACTTCGCCGAACTTTCATCCGTGGTTCCCGAAATACAATGAGCCCTTCTGGAAGGAATACCAGGAGATCGTGAATCTGGACGAGTGGGAAGGAGTGTCCGGCCAACCTGCCAAGAAAGTCGCGCGGATCACTTATGACTATTTGGCCGACTTCGACGTCCGGCAGACCGAATCGGCGGTGGACTACATCAAGCAGCATGCAAAGGGCGACAAGCCATTCTTCATGGATGTCAATTTCATGAAGATGCACAACCCGACGAACCCGGCGGCTCCATTCAAGGGCAAGTCGAAACTCGGTAACTATTCGGACTCGATGCTGGAACTCGACTCCAACGTCGGCCGGATCATGGACACAATCCGGGCCGAGGCGCCCGACACAATTGTCATCGTAACCTGCGACAACGGGGCATGGCAGGACGCCTGGCCGGACGCCGGGGCGACGCCGTTTCGCGGTGAGAAGGGAAGCTCGTTCGAGGGCGCATTCCGCGTACCGGGGATCATGTGGGCGCCAAATAGGATCCCGGCGGGCCAGGTTCTCGAGCAGATGATGTCGCACATGGATGTATGGCCGACCACCGCGACCATGGCCGGGCTAAACCCGCCGCCAACCGGCGCTTGGGTCGACAACAACGACAAGCCCATCTATTTCGATGGAATTGACAACAGCGCCTACGTGACTGGCAAGTCGCCAACCTCGGCGCGGAACTCGTATATCTACATTGACGGTGAGTCTTTCGGCGGCATCCGCGTCGACATTGGCGGGGATTCTGATAATCCGGATCTGAAGATCGCATGGAAATATCTTTGGACTGCCAAGGACACGTGGCTCGGCCCTGAGCAGACCCTCGGCGGCATCGGCGCGGTCTACAATCTTACCATGGACCCATACGAAAAGTACGACATGACGTTCAACGGCGCCATGTCCTATCGTCTGGCTTCGTCGTCGCCCGGCAAATATTCGGGCCAGGACAACGGCTGGGTCCTAGCTCTGATTTTCCCGGCCTTGGTCGAGTTCGATAAGTCAGTCATACAATATCCGAGCATCCGCCGCTTCCCCGGCGGCGCCTCGACCGACCTGCGGCCGAATCTCCAAGATCCATCTAATCCCGTACCTGCGCTCGACCCGACGAAACCGCCTAAGGTCAAGGGAATAGGCGGCTAGCCGGCATCACCATAGGAACGGGCGTCTCAGGACGCCCGTCAAGACAAACCTCTGGTGAAAGCCGGAGGTTTTTGATTCAAAGGGGTACGTTAAAGAAAGCCGCTGCGCGGACAACGGCCGGCGGCCGCTCGATCCGACCTAGATGTTCAAGGCGCTGTCCCTTGGCTACCTGTTTGGGGTGCGCTCGGAACGCCAGCTGGTGCGCGAGATCGAGGTCAACGTCGCCTATCGCTGGTTCCTGCGGCTGGCGCTCGCCAAACCCGTCTTCGATACCTAGCATTACAGTTGCATATTTATCTGTAGTCTGAATCTATAGGTCTCCATGATTCGGAGGTCATGGATGGCAGGTGCATCACTCGAGACGACGCTTGAGCTTTGGGCATCATCGTTGCGCGACGTGAAGGCGCGCATGCGCGGACTGTTTACGCAAGAGCGAGTTGCAGCCTCTGCGAACCTTTTCCTGGACGGCTTGCTGGGTGACGAGCGGCGCAAGACAGGTTGGATGCGCGCTGAGGCGGCCGGTGATCCCGGCCCGTGGCGACAACAAGCCATTCTGGGGCGCGGGCGCTGGGACGCGGATGCACTTCGTGACATCGTGCGAGAGTATGTCGTAGAAAACCTCGCCACGGATGATGCGGTCCTGGTCATCGATGAGACGGGCTTCCTCAAGCAGGGCAAGACATCCTGTGGCGTTGCGCGTCAATATATCGGTTCGGCAGGCAAGATAACGAACTGTCAGATCGGTGTGTTCGCCGCCTATGTGTCCGTTCGCGGTCATGCCTTTATCGATCGAGCCCTGTACTTGCCCAAGAGCTGGACTGGCGATCCGGCAAGGCTTGCAGCAACCCATGTTCCTGAGGCTATAGCCTTCGCTACCAAGCCAGGCTTGGCTGTCGATATGATACGGCGTGCTCTGTCAGCCGATGTGCCGTTTTCATGGGTGGCCGCAGATGCGGTGTATGGCGTAGGGGACGTCGAAGGAACCCTCCGGCGAGCCTGCAAAGGCTACGTTCTTGGGGTTAAATCGGACCACCATTTCGGCTCGTGGTCGGGAAAGCCTCCTGTCGCCGGCACAGCGCAGGAGATCGCCCGTGATCTCGATCCCAAATCATGGCAACGTCTTTCCGCCGGCGAGGGCACCAAAGGCGCGCGGCTTCATGACTGGGCCTACTGCGAACTCGCCGATCTGGATGTCAACGAATACCACGAGACGAGATCGGGGCTTTGGACGCGTGGCGTCCTGATCCGGCGCAATATCAGCGACGGTGATCTCGCATTCTTCACCACATGGTGCCCGGCCGGGACGGACATCCAGACGCTCGTTTCCGTTGAAGGCCATCGCTGGGCGATCGAAGACAGCTTCGAGACCGCCAAGAACGAGCTCGGACTCGATCACAACGAAACCCGGTCATGGCATGGCTGGCATCGCCACGTCTCCCTCGTCATGCTTGCCTTCGCCATGATGGCGGTGATCCGGTACCGCGCCAATGACGCGACGCCCCAAAAAAGACTGCGGATGCCGACCATCAGGATTTGATCCGCTGGTCTATCCAGGAAGTCCGGCGCATCGCCATCAGACTCGCTCAGCGTCGCATAAACCCCGCTTACGTCATCGCATGGTCATGCTGGAGACGCGCCCATCGGGCGGCGGCTAGGCGAGCTCATCTCAGAACTAAAATGCAACTGTAATGCTAGAGCAGATCCTGTGATCGATGAATCAAATGTGATGTGACGAGAACGACCAAAGCTGATTCAACTTCTCTACGAATAGGAGGTTGATGATGGCACGAGCACTGAGCGATGATCTTCGGATCCGAGTCTTGAAGGCGTCAGCTACCGGTATGTCTGCCCGCCAGGCTGCCGGTCGGTTCGGCGTTGGGGTTTCCACGGCGATCCGCTGGATTGCAAGAGCAGTGGAGGGCGAGCCAACACCGCGGCCGCAGGGTTGGAAACGACCTTCCCTTCTGGACGCTCACGAGGCGTTTGTTGTCGAAATGATCGACGATCGCAA
>NZ_JBFUAL010000040.1:0-27459 GCF_056406295.1 Rhizobium sp. P1_C7 | reverse complement strand
CGCAACGATCTTCGAGATGAACGTCGAAAGTTACAGGCGTCGCTCTGCCATGGAGGCAAAACGCCAACGTGGAAGGCCGTCCTCATACGCGACAATCAACAACACAAACGAGATTGTCGCGGAGCGTCAATCAGACCAATGAATGACGCTTGCGAGCGTCAATCAAACAGATAAACTCACCCAGCCAGCGACACACAGGATTCTCATCCAGATTGTCGCGCGCCTCTCATCCAGATCGCCGCGCTATAGGATGTCCGCGAATTAGCGGAACCAGTGTCCCGTTAATCCGAAATCCGCACACAGCACGTACGGCTCTGGCTGGGCGATGTATAACCATCGTCCATACCGGGACCGACGAGCTCCTGCTCTTGCACTGGGCGTCTCCACCACGCCTTAGCGGAAAATCGACTTGTACCACACGGCATAAGGCTGGGCGATCCACCATTTAAGTGGCACTGACCCGTAGTGCCGGCGAACTGTACAAATCGCCTCATTGTAATGCCTACGCCTTAGGCTTTTTGTTTTTGTAGCTGCATGTTCGCGGTTTACTGCGACATACGCATCAACAAGTTCCAATGGCCCCCCAATTCTAAAGAGGCGCCACCAAAGATCATAGTCCATGACCAGATGAAGATCTGGGTTAAGACCGCCCACCTCCACCCAACTCGAGCGCCTGATCAGTGTCGCTGGTTGCGAAATGATGCATCGATGCGCGAGGCGCTCTTCGCTAAATGCCTCGACCCATACAGGTGCATATTTGCCTGTCTTCTCAACAACATTCCAGCAGCGACCGTAAACTGCCGGCACCATGGGAAGGCATTCAATAGCCCGGAGCAAGCGCATGAGTCCGCCAGCTAAAAACCAATCGTCACTATTCAGCCAGCAAACAAAAGGAGCTTTTCCCTGCGAAATTCCTTCGTTGATCGCCGCAGCCTGACCCTGATCAACATGGCTGCGCCAGCCGGCCAGCCTGTGCTGCCAATTGCGAATAATTTCCACCGAACCATCTGTCGATCCCCCGTCCAAAACATAAACCTCGACCGGAACATCTTGTTCAAAAATCGACGATAAAGCCTTCTCAAGAAAGTTTCCTTGGTTGAGCGAGGGAACGGCGATCGTAACCAAAGGATCAGTCATTGTGGGGCGATATGCAGCCGGAAGTCATTGTATGCCTTTGCAATTCCCTCCTTTAGCGGCGTCTTCGCTTTCCAACCGAGTTCGAGCAGCTTATCAACGCTCAGTAGTTTACGGGGAGTGCCGTCGGGTTTGCTACTATCGAACACTATCTCTCCCTGGAAACCGACAACTTCCATCACAATCTCGGCAAGCGCCCGAATCGTAATATCCTTTCCGCTCCCCACGTTGATGAGGCCCTCACTAACGCCTTTTTCCATTATGAAAACGCTAGCATCTGCCATGTCCTCAACGTACAGAAACTCTCGCATTGGAGCTCCGGACCCCCACACAACCAGCTGTGTATTACCATCCATCATTGCCTCATGCGCTTTGCGAATCAAAGCAGGCAAAACATGGCTATTGCTGAGATTGTAGCTATCATTCGGTCCATAGAGGTTTGTCGGCATCGCCGACACATATTGAGTGCCAAACTGGCGATTGTAGCTCTCGCACAATTTAATGCCGGCGATCTTCGCGATCGCATAGGGTTCATTTGTTTGTTCAAGCGGTCCGGTAAGGAGATACTCCTCCTTGATTGGCTGAGGACAATTGCGGGGATAAATGCAGCTGGATCCCAGGAACAGCATGCGCTCGACTCCAGCCTGCCAAGCCGCCTGAACGATGTTAGCCTCAATCATAAGATTTTGATAAAGGAAGTCTGCCCGAAAAGTATCATTAGCATGTATGCCGCCGACTTTCGCAGCCGCCATGAAAATATAATCAGGTCTCTCAGCTTTGAGAAAGGACGCCACGTCCGCCTGCTGGGTTAGGTCCAGCTCTTGATGCGTTCGAGTGACGATGTTGGTATAACCATCGGCTTCTAAACGCCGAACGATAGCCGACCCAACCATTCCACGGTGACCCGCGACATATATCTTCGAGAACTTATTCATGATGTCACTCGTGATAATCGTAGGCGGAGAAGCCATGCCTCTTGACGAGTTCGTCACGCTCGGCTGACTTCAGATCCTCGCGCATCATCTCCTCGACTAGTTCCTTAAAGCTAATCTGCGGTTCCCAGCCAAGCTTCAGTCTTGCTTTCGAGGCATCCCCAAGCAAGGTTTCAACCTCTGTAGGGCGGAAGTAACGGGGGTCTACCATCACGATACATTTACCGCTTGCGTCGAATCCCTTTTCGTCCGCTCCACTTCCCTGCCACGTAATAGGAAGATCTATCTCACGAGCAGCAGCATCGACGAACTCACGGACGCTATACTGCACACCGGTAGCGATCACAAAATCCTCAGCCGCCTCTTGCTGAAGCATGAGCCACTGCATTTCGACATAATCTTTCGCATGACCCCAGTCACGTTTTGCATCAAGATTACCCAGATAAAGGCATTCTTGCAGCCCGAGCTTTATTCTGGCCAGTGCACGTGTAATCTTCCTGGTTACGAAAGTCTCGCCGCGCATGGGACTTTCATGATTGAAAAGGATACCATTGCACGCATATATACCATACGCCTCGCGATAGTTGACCGTTATCCAGTATGCGTAGAGCTTAGCTACCGCATATGGAGAACGTGGGTAGAATGGAGTAGTTTCTCTTTGTGGGGTCTCCTGAACGAGACCGTAAAGCTCGGACGTCGAAGCTTGGTAAAAGCGGGTTTCCTTTTCCAAACCCAAAATACGGATAGCTTCAAGCATACGCAATGCGCCGAGAGCGTCCGAGTTAGCAGTGTACTCCGGCTCTTCGAAGGAGACAGCCACGTGCGATTGCGCGGCGAGATTATAGATCTCTGTCGGTCGCACCATTTGAATAACGCGGATCAGGCTGGATGAGTCAGTCATGTCGCCATAGTGAAGAAAGAAGCGACGCTCAGCTTCATGCGGATCCTGATATAGATGGTCGATCCTGTCCGTGTTGAACAACGACGCTCGACGCTTAAGGCCATGCACTTCATAGCCTTTTTCCAGCAGAAGCTCAGCCAGATACGATCCATCCTGACCTGTAATACCTGTAATAAGTGCGACTTTTCTCATTTTCATCCTCTACGGATTGTGTCTTGCGAGAACCTTTAGAAGGTCCTACTGTCGGTGACAACCGTCTACATCAAAAACCAGCTGCAAACTGAACACACTATGATGGCGGGAGTCAGAGATTGTGTGCTCGCTCTAGCAACATTTGGGACACCAAATGTGCCGCAGGACTGCAAACCCGACTATTCGTCGGCACGTCCTAACAGATTGAAAAACTTCGCCTGCCACACCCTTGCTATGTGTCGTAAGACATATGGCGTGATTGCCGCTCGCTGCGAAGCCTTTGACGGTGGATACCCAAGACAGCGGGTTCGAATTCTTTGCATCTCTTCGCTTCCCATGTCCACCATATGTGAACTTGTCTTCTGTGCGGCATGCACACGAAATGCTCCAAGCAACCGTGGCACATGGTGAAAGCGAGCGCCCGCGTCTCGAAATCTCACCAAGAGGTCCCAATCCATCGCAAAGTGATAGGAGGCGTCAAAATGGCATCCCACACGCTCCCAGAGAGTGCGCCGCCAGAAGAGTGTCTCCTGAGGAACGTAATCGACCCATGACAAAATACGATCGGAATGGCTCGGCAACAACCAACGTCCAATCTCATCCCCATTCGAATCGATGAGCAAGCGATCACCATAGATCACATCGATATCAGGATGTGCCTCAAAAAAACGAGCAACGAACTCAAGGGTTCCTGGAAGGAGAATATCGTCACCATTGAGCCAACCAAGAATCTCGCCAGTGGCATGCACAAACCCCTTGTTCAGAGCGTCTGACTGGCCATCATCTTTTTGGCTTTCAAAATGATGTAGGTGCCCAACATACTGTTCGACTATATGAGTTGTCCCATCGTCCGACCCCCCATCCATTACAATATACTCAAGTGGCGAGAAATGCTGATTGACGACACTCTCAATTGTTTTGGCAATGAAGCAAGCCTGGTTTCGGACAGGTGTAACAATCGAAAACCGCAAGCCGCTTAGGTAAGGGTGGCTCTGCTTCGCCAGCAGATTCGCAGTCCGTGGGGCGTAAGATGCAAGTTGCCCCAACCTGTAGGAACTCAGCCTACGCAAGGTTGCTTTAAATTGACCCATGTCATTGCTCTTCCCTAGCGTCATAGGTCACAGAGACCAACCAACTGGGCGTCCCCTTCCACATCATATAAAAAGCGGTAACCAAGTGATTTATATAGCCTATAAGCCGCGACATTATCGCGGTATACTTTTAGGCGTATTTGATCAGCACCTGACAGTCTCGCGATAAGATGAAGATGCTGCATTAGATGCCTCGCCGCGCCTGTTCCCCTTAACTCGGGTTCAACGTATATCCCGAGACTAGGAATGGAAAAGCCAGCATCCCACCCACGGAGCATACCATACGCGCGCAAGTTCTCGTTTACGCTTAACGCGACATATCGATCCAAACCAGTCGCCCCGCATATGTACTCAGCCACCTCTGCGGTAAAGGGATGAGGGTGAAATTTACTTGTGGCGGGATCAGCGGAAATGCGCGCAAACAGCGAAGAGAGGAGACTGACATGACAAGGACGCAAATGCAGAATTTCGACATCCATCGCCATCATCGAGCGGTCCTCCATGCTCCAATCAACTTACGCAAGCCCTGCCAATAGTCTCGTATACTCAACTTATCTCCGACTATGGGTCCGGACTTCGCAATTGACTCACACAGCAGACCGCGCAAACAGTAAAGTGGCTTCCGAGCGTTCAACCAAAGCCAAACGGTCTTGAAAAATAGCGTACGATAGACGACATGGTGTCTGTTGCCAAAGTGGTTGCCAAGAAACGTTTGATAAAGATTATCGCTTATTGCCTGTATAAAGTATGGTGACACGCGGCCAAAAAGCCTTACTTGGTTCGCTGCGACTTCGGAGAGCAACTCGAGAGTCTGGCCCGAGCTTTTGGTTTCCGCATACCAACGACTCCCCGAAATATCGACGTCACATGCCGTGAATTGGCAGCCCGCAAGCGCGAAACGCGCCCAGAGATCATAATCCATACAAAACTGCAGCGTGCGATTAATGCCACCAATCCGCTCATAAGCCGATTTCCGAAAATATATCGACGGCTGTGCCATATATCCCTTCTCAAAAATCTCTTGTGTCACATCGCCACCGACAGGTATTGAAATAGTAGGATAGGGTCGCCAGTTCGACCCATCTTCATCCATGTAGTGTCCTTGTCCAACAACGACGTCGGACGTGGGTTGGGCTGTCAAAGCAGCATTCACTGCCCAAAGCGCGCGATTGGAATGTACATCATCGGAATTGAGCCAAGTAATCCACTCATATCGGGCAAGGGCAAATCCTTTAGCAATCGCATCCGACTGGCCCTCGTCTTTCTCACTTATCCATTTAATCCTGTCACCGTAACGCTCCAATCTAGCGACAGTATCGTCGCTCGAGCCACCATCCATAACCAAGATCTCAAGTGCGGGATACTCTTGCTCTAGAAGACTGGTGATCGTGTCATCGATAAATCGGCCCTGATTAAAAGAAGGGACGACGACCGTTATGGTGACGCGTGATGTATTCATTGTCGTCTTTCTTATGCTGCAAGGCGCCTAACTTGAACCGCCCAACGAAAAAAGCTGTGAGCGGATCTACGGATCAGGCGTGGTAGCCAGCGAGCATTCATTGAAAACCAATGTAAGCGAGCAAGGAGATACACCTTTGCCCCAGGCTGGGGTGCCTCACCGCGCGCCCACGCTGCACCATATTCGACTGTATAGGCATACTTGAATGCCCAGCTATACGGGACGGCGCCGTAGTATTGATGGACTATTTCGCAGATTCCCAATAACAGTCTCTTGTCTGCGTTTGTAGTGATGGCGTCCTGGTGAAGCCGCGAAAGCGATAAGTATTCGTCACAGAAGAAAAACGGAAGATCCTTCTGCCAACGCAACCACAGTTCATAGTCAACAATATTTGAAGCTAGAGCCCCGCACAGAGTAACAGCAATTCTTTTGAAGAATAGTGATGGCTGTGGGACGAGACAGAAATGCATCATACGCCGCCGCTGTTCAGATAGAACCGGGCTCCAATCAACTGGATAGTCGACGGTATGCTCCAAATCACTGTTAACGTATCGGTTACGTCCATAAACTACCATTGCCATTTGGTTATAGTAAAAGAAGGCCGCAACCTTCCAAAAGGCATCTGGCAAATATACATCGTCCGAATTGATCCAAGCAATAATATCACCAGTAGTATTCGCGATACCTTTGTTTACTCCTTGATAATGGCCACCGTCTGGCCTGCTATCATATCGCAGCAATTCGCCGTGTATTGAAGAGTACTCATCGAGGATCGCGACGGAACCGTCAGTTGACCCTCCGTCGGCGACAAAGATCTCGATATTGGGATATTGTTGAGCGATTACACTATCAAGTGTCTGCCTAAGAAATTTGGCCTGATTAAATGATGGTATAACAACCGATATGCGAGGCAAGTCTATGACGGCAAGCTGCTTGATAAAGTCAATCTGTGAGTCTGCGGGTTTGAACGCGAGACTAAGCTCTAGATCGTTCATGGGCATGTCCGCCCTTTCATCTGTTGAGTCAAGGCACTGAATGCCCGAAGGTCTCGCGAGCAAGATTCAGTCAAATTATTTTCTTGTGGCTTTACGCGACCCGTTTTAGAGCCTGCCGTAGTGCCCCCGAGATCTCATCAACTTGGTCATCTTTTAGGCCCGTGTAGGTCGGAAGATTGATCCCGTTCTCCGAGAGATGGTCAGCATTCGGGAAAGGATCATCGGACAAGTACATCGGCAGGTGATGCATAGGCACGAAGAAGGGCCGCGTCTCAATACCGAAATTCTCCGCGAGATAGCTCATTATTTCGGATCTGCGTCCGACAGCCGAATTCGCAAGAACCACAGAAAAAAGCCAGAACGTGCTATCGTATCCATCTTGTTTAGGCGGCAGCTGAAGTGCTCCCTCGGTAACAAGAGACTCAAGGTTGGCACGATACCGACTTGCTATCCTACGACGCTCAGCAAGGTGGAAATCAAGCATTTCGATCTGCCCAAGGCCAATCGCGGCTGCAACGTTGGTCATTCTGTAGTTGTATCCAATGATAGGATGCCAATACCTTCGATTCAAATCCATCCCCTGTCCGCGTAACATCCGAGCGTGTTTGAGGCGTTCAGGATCTCGAAGGTAAACGGCGCCACCCTCGCCCGTCGATATCGTCTTGTTCCCGTAAAAACTGAATGCCGCCGCGTCACCGAAGCTACCGGTCGGCCTTCCGTAGACGGTTGCACCGAGACTTTCGGCACAATCCTCAATCAGCCAGGCATTTCGACGTTTGCAAAGTTCTGCGATACTCTCTATCTCGGTGGGCATTCCGTACAGATGTACGGCAATCACGCCAACTGTCCGAGGCGTCCATGCCTTCTCGATCAGAGCCGCAGTCGCGTTCCAAGTAACGCTATCACAATCCACAAAAATCGGTTTCGCACCGCAATAGGCCACAACGTTCGCAGACGCAACATAAGTGAGAGACGGAACGATCACCTCATCGCCTGGCTTCAAGTCCATCGCTAGGCAAGCCAAATGCAGCGCTGTTGTTCCGTTGCTGGCAGCAAGGCATTCATTGACCCCTAATGCCCTCGCGATCGCCCGCTCGAACCTCTCAAGATAGACCCCATTGCTCGAGATCCAGCCGGAATCTATAGCATCAACAACGTACTTTTTTTCGTTGCCGCAGATGACAGGCTTCGATACCTGATATCTAATATCCATTCAATTCGCCTTTGTTTCGCATCGGTCTTGTCATTTCGCGTTCCGCCGCCGCCTAAATTTGCCGGCTCCAGATGGCATATTGATATGCCTTATTCAATCCGTGCACGTAATTCTCGACACTGTGCTCTCGCTCGACCTTCAGTTTCGCGCGCGCTGCATGGGTGCGTCGATCTTCGGCATCGTCAAGCCAACGCAGCATAGTCGCCGCGATATCATCGATATCAAACGGATTGAATAGCAAGCCAGCGCCGTCTCGCATCAATTCTGGTAAAGAGGTTACATTGGAGCACATCGCAGGCACGCCGAGAACCTGTGCCTCGATCACGGGATAGCTCGACGCTTCAAATGTCGATGGCATCACGCAGTAGAGTGCCCCCTTGTAGATCGCTGCCAAATGTTCAACGGGAACATGATCAAGACAGATAATATGAGACTGTAGCCCATTCTCGTGGATTGCGGCCTCTACAAGCGGCCAGCCTGCATGCCCCCTATACCCAGTAAACACCAGTTTAAAGTCTGCCTCTGGCCGCATCTTTCTTACGATACTCAGCGCCTTGACTAGCCGAGCGTGGTTTTTGTGCGGCCAGAATTGTGCCGGGTAAAAGGCGTACAGCGGTGGCAACTGATAGCGCTTGACGGCCTCATCGACACCAAACTTGCCAAGGCCTTCTATTAATGCCGGATCCCAAGTAACCGGCACGGTGAAGACCTTGGACGGCGCAATCTCCAAGCGCTCTATCAAATCGTGCCGAACGAAATCGGAGGATACGACAACAGCATCGGACAGTGAGGCTGACAATTTGTATAACCTGTTTCGCGCTTCGATATCGGACTGATGAAAGTTCTCAGGAAAATGTAGATGTTGCAAATCATGTAAATTGAGGACTGCAGGAAGCCGGAAGTCTTGACATGAAAATATCTGAACGGGACTGTGCAGCACATCCGCCCCAATATCCTCTTGAAGCCGAGTAAAAGTTGCCATTGACGTCGCTGCGCTTACCCGAGGAGCCCCCCCCCGTAGCCGTTTCAGAATCCGGAACGACAGTCGGATCCCTTGACTTTCTCGCATTACAAAGTAGCCCACGCGGCCGCCAAATATATCACGTAGCACTGGAAGCTGTTCACGCAGGCATATTAATGTAACGCGGTTGCCCGAACTAAGAAGCGCGCGCACCAGCATTTTCATGTAGGTTTCAACGCCACCTGACACGCCGAAAACAATCTCAAGCGTATCGACGAYAACATGTTTCGCCTTGGCGAAGCCCTCAGCAGGATAGTAGTCACCATAACCCAGCGATTTCGGGTTCCTAAGCGCATGGTAGATTGCATCTGGTATCCCGCGTAATATGCCTTTCCTCTCGCAGTCCCGGATTGCGAACGAATCAATCACCTGTTCTTTCGCTGAGATCTTTCCGCGATAATCTTCAGTGGTCTGCCCTTTCAAAACCTCAAGTTCCGTCGCGAGACGCATATTAGCAGCCAGCATGTCCTCTCTATCCTTCAACAATGCCTGCTGCATCGATTTGAGCTCCGAAACTTCGGCCAGCTCAAATTCATCGTGAACAGAGGGCGGTAGAGTAAGCCGCCTTTTCAGATGACTTTCTTCCTCGCGCACATAATACCTACTTAGACCATCGTACCAGGCGAACAAATATCCTGCGTCTAGGACACCGGATTCCCAGGCATCCCAGTTACTGACACTTTCAATATTATCCCAATCTTCGATCTTGACGGCCGGCAATGTGGCTTCCACTATTAGGACGCGTGGCCGAAAGCGCCGCAAATCAACACCTCGCAAGACGTTTTCTTCAAAACCCTCAACGTCAATCTTAAGAAAGTCTATGGTCCGCCCATCATTATGGATTGATAGCATTTCATTCAGTGTAACAACTGGTACTTCATAAGACTCGACGTCATGCCCTTCCTTGACTAGCTCTCGTGCTTGCTCTTCATTAGCAGTCGACAGTGAGGTTAGGTCTTTACACTCGAAGAACCGCACAGTGCCGGAGACCTCTGCGACGGCGACATTGAGATTTAGATCACGGGTTCTGGCTTCAATGAAGAGCTCGAACTGCCCTTGCAACGGTTCAACATTGATCCCGGACCAGCCTAGGTCATAAAAATGCTTGGTTACCGAATGTCGCGTAGGATGCCAGGCTCCCACATCGACGTAGAAGCCCTCTTTCTGTCCGTGGAATAGTCTTGCAAGAAGTACGTCCTCGAAGTTTTGTGCGTAAGATATCATTTTACTAGAACGGGCCTTTAACTTTTGGATAACGGAATAACCGTAACCGTTTGACTACCAGGTAGATCCGCCACGCCATAGTGTGAAAATAGGCACGGAGTGGACTCTTGCTGATAGATAATGGAAATTGCGGCAAAGCCTGTCACATGGCACAGGAGTCGCATCTGCGGCGCAATTTCGGAGGGGGAATAACGCTGACGCCGCCCGAAAACCAGTTCAGGCAATTCGGCCAAGCCAGCATCAAGGGTATATTCTCCCACGTCTATATCTAGCTTGATTTCCTGAAAACATCTTACGATGGCTGAGCCGTGTTCAACCGACGGCGGTGCCCCCAAAAACTGGAGTGAATTCCGCCCATGCACCAAAACGCCTTTACTGTTGATTAACTGAACCCCAGCTACTGGCACCTCTAAAGACTCATCTATCTTGTAGTCGACATATATGCGCAGCCAGTCCCCCTGACCGAATACACGCTTTGGCTTGTTATCTCGGTCGGTTATCAACGCTCTCAGCGCCCTAGCAGACGTTGCACCAAATTGCTTCGCGCCCTCAAAATCAATCACACCAGATTGATTAGGAACAAAAGGATCCGCACTATCCACTGATTCCATAGCTAGCGCCACGGCATTTCCGACTGACTCGGTTGCGGCATCAACCGGCTCTCGCTTCTGTCGCCCCGTCGGCGTCTCGTGCTCGTGATGAAAATAGTATTCTACTGCCTCTTTGCCTAGACCCTCGAATACGACGCTACCACGAGAAAGGACGATCCCCCGGTTACAGAATTCGGCAGCGTCGGCCATTGAATGCGTCACAAGCAGAACAGTCATGCCATTTTGGCGGAGTTCTTTCAGCCGTGTATAACATTTCTGCTGAAAGAAGACATCGCCGACAGTCAAAGCCTCATCCACCAAAAGGACGTCAGGCTCAGCATGAATTGCGACACTAAACGCCAATCGAAGGAACATCCCACTTGAGTATGTCTTCACGGGCTGATCAATATAGTCACCGATATCCGCGAACTCTACAATCTCGGCTATTCGCCCCCGGATTTGGCGCTCGCTTAGGCCCAGGATGGCACCATTTATAAACACATTCTCCCGGCCAGAGAACTCTGGATTAAAACCGCTGCCAAGCTCCAACAAACCCGCGACACGTCCCGAAACGGCTACAGTGCCACTCGTGGGCTCAAGAACACCAGACAAAATCTGTAGCAAAGTGCTTTTGCCTGCTCCATTGCGACCTATTACGGCCAGCGCGTCGCCGGGCATCAAGTCAAAGCTTACACCTCTCAATGCGGAATATGATGGGGGCTCTCTCACTAGAGATCCGAAAAGGGACCTAGTCAACACATGGAGAGGGCTCTTGTAAAGTGCGTACTGCTTGGACACAGAGGTCACTTTCAGCACAGGTGAACTTTGCTCACTTTGTGTATGGTTAAAATCCCTCAAGAGGTTCATGAGAGGCGTCCATAAGCAGCTAACAGTTGTTGGTATCGAGAGGCGATGTCGCCAACGCCTACGTCGTTACAACGATGCAGGCAAGACATTGCTATGTCGGCGGCATCGTACACAGCATCCATCGTCCACGCCAGGCGAATGAGGTCGCGATTTGTTAATCCATCCAAGCGTTGCAATGAAGGGACGAATACAGCGTCGGCCCAAAGAGTTTGAGAGGGCGACCGTCCGACCGCATAAGATTCGTGTTTCATCCTCCGACCCTCCACGTGATGAAAGTGGTGGAACATGAACCCTCTATTCCGCATAAAGATCTCGCACTCTGAGAAAAGCGACTGATTTGAATAAATCGGAACAAATTCGACTTCAGCATGCACTACAAGAGTCCTATCGAGCAAATTCTCCGCATTGCTCAGCGCGGGAAGAGTAGCACCTTGAATATCCACCTTGAGGAAATCGGCGAACGCGATGTCAGAAATATCATCCAAACGTACGGTTTCAATTGGAACTAGCTCAACCACCTCACACATTTCTGCAAGGTTCTCATATTCCCGCAGCAGTACATCATTTGGACGGAGCAGCGAGGATGTGAGTGGCGTTTGGCATACATGGAATGTTCCAGGTGCGCCGTCGCCTATTGCATGAGGATAAAACAGACGCCTGCCTTCTCCGCGCGCGTTGAGAAGGTTACACTCACGTTCGTTCGGTTCAAATCCGATAACTAGCGCACCGTCAGCCAGAAGGGCACGTTCATAGACATTGCTTTCTCCAGTGCTGTGAGCGCCCACATCCACAACCGTATAGGCGTCAATGTAAGGTCTAAATAACTCGGCCAGGTCGGCATAATAGGAACTCATTGGGTTACGAACCGCGCTATCAAAGAAGGTCGGCGAACAAACGCCGCGTGTGTTGAAAAAAGGCAAACGCTGCCGCTGCGAACAAAACGCAAGCGACGGTATGGAGTGTCCATCCGCTCAAAGTCATTGCCCTTCCATCTAGTGCCAGATCCCTGAACATACTGACAAACCAAGTAACAGGATTCAGTTGTATTGCCGCCGCAAACACTGGCGGAACAGCTTCAATTGGATAGCAGATTGGCGCCAAAAACATCAGCATTTGAGCGATCAGCGGACTAACCTGAGAAAGGTCTCTAAGAAATACGCCTATGGAGGCGAAAAAAAACGCCACGCCCAACCCGATCGCCGCCAGCGGAATAAACAAGAGCGGCAGCATCAATGCTGTAAGAGGCACACTACCCCACAAAAGCATCGTCGCGCAGAGGAGAATTATGGTGTTCACGGCGGCCAATACAAGAGCGCTATTTACCACAACCATCGGCAGCAACAACAAAGGAAATCGGACTTTCTTCACGAAGTTCGGCACCGCCGTAATACACGACGAGGATCTAGTCAGAACATCAGCAATGAAAAGATACGGAACCAGTCCCGAAAAGATCATTAAAGCACCTTCGTTTGGACGACTTGCGTCACCAACCGACCAACGTACTTTAAGAACCAGAGAAAACACAAAAGTAAACATGGTAAGTAACAGACCGGAGTAGAGAAACGGCCATAGCGCGCCAAGTACGGTACCACGGTAGCGCTGCGCCAAATCTCTGCGGGTCAAAGTTAGCCCAAGCCATAACGTTTGCGCCACAGTCACCGCCTTGTCTGCTGATTTAGAAGCTCTTCGGCGAGCAACTGACTATCGAGCGGATGTCGTGACGCAATAAATACGCTTCGATAAAGCCCCGTCGAGTTCTGCGGCGGCGTCGATGACCAATCGGTGGGGAATTCAGGATGCCATGGCTGGGTTAGGGGTAAATAGACGTGTTGGAAGAGGTTCTTCAAGCAATTGAACATCCAGGGGCGCGTAGGTCGGCAACCGCGTCCATGTGCAGCTTGCGTCGGATCATCGGAATCCTCTGCCACCATATTTATAGCTTCAAAGTCCCCAAATGAGACACAAGTCTCTAACAACAATAGATCTTTTGTGACGGAGGCAATACGGGTTAGCGCTGCTCCGGGATCCGAAACGTGGTAAAGAAGTCCATAAGCATATACCACATCGTGCGGGGCTAGGTCGGAAGGTGGGTCACTTTCGATGTCCAACAATCGCACATTCACAGAGGGATATCTGGCCCGCACATAAGAGAGATTCTCCTCGCGAACATCCGTAACGGTGACATCACAACCGCGGTCAATAAAGAAGCTTGTATGATCACCAACGCCTGCTCCGATCTCAAGAACGGTTTTACCGGCCAGAGGCAGCATGAGACCGGACAAATGTTCCTGACGCCGTCGGTTATGGCGCTGATACGCTTCGTGTGCAAAGAAATCCAACGGCATGCCACGGCTTCCCGAGGACTCATTTAAACGATTCATTGAAAGTTTGACCTCAGAGCTCACGACCCTATTCAATCCCGCATAGTTGAGCCACTTACTATTCGCGGCGCATTATCTGTTCCACAGCTGGTGGCCCCTCCTATAAATAAGGTCCCCAAGCTGAAACATAGGCTGCAGAGTGATTTCGAAAACGCAGCCTTAGAAAGCGCGCCTGAATAGCTTAGTTTTGCCGGGCTTGCAATTGGTGGGCCGAAAACTTTACCTAGATGTCCCCACGAAGCGGTCCGAGATACACGTCCTTTGAAGGCGGAACCGGAATTCAGATGACATCCGCTGATTGCGGTAATTCCCCTGCGTTTGAAATAGAGTGATATAGATGTCACGTGCGTAAAGCGATGATCTTCGCATCCGTTTTTTTGCGGTAGGCGGGACGTCTGCACGCTCGGCGGGCGCGTCGTCGACGGTTTCTTTTGTCAAGGCGGTCTCTCGGCACTCGGCATCTGCCGGGAACCGGCCACGCAGCGCAGATTCAGTGTTTTGGACGGCCTCAGCCGTTATGTCTTCTTCAGAGCTGTTCGGTGATGGGAGCGTTCCGTCAACCACCCATGGTTTTAGAGCTCATCCCTTCAATCGCCGGACCGCCATTCTGCCCCTGAGCGCGGCTACGGGAGGCGCACCAAAAAAATCAACGCGATGGCTGGCAGATTCTCGCTTGGCACTGACGGCTCGCTCGTATGTTGGCCGTGCGAGGAATGCGAACGACGGTGGTTTGCACTGTGATAGGCCGTGAACTAGCCGGCTTCATGCGGGTGCGAGTGAGGCGAAGCGCTCAGAATAGGTCACTGCAGCGAACTTGTACTTCGCGTATGGGCGGAGGCAGGATAACTGAAGGGGAATATCCGTCAGACGCTTTGGGGCGGGCATTGAACAACGCCCGCAGTAAGATAGGACCAGCCCCCTGGACGCACAATCCAGAACGGCCCAACCGCGCATCAGAGCTTGATCACCGACGTCCTTAAGTTCCGCCTCCACCATACGCGATCACTATGCACGTCGTTCTTTGAGCGGATGGTTCCTCGGTCCAAAACAATGACAAAGGACATCAGATGTTGGCAACGCTGTTTCTAACAACGATCGTCCATGCTGGATTGGAGCTGAAACGAACCGTGTCATGCAAACGGTTTCAGACCGTTGATGCCGCAACAATCAGCGGCAGAAAAATGTCACCTGACGACAAATTCGTATTGACGCTCCTCAATTAAGGCCCGGAACGAGGTGGCGTCTTCGAGATGGAACGCCAGTTTCTGCCCCGGCAGATATCGCGATTCACAAGATGCTTTCAGTAGATTACACTTGTGGACGGGCACCAGCTTTAGCTAACGAGCGGACCGATTTGGGGCCAATCGCCGCTGCGTTGCCATCAAATAACTCGAGATATAAATCGGTGTAGGCCTTCGCCATCCTGTCTGCTGTGAAATTGGCACTGTAGCGCGCCCTCGCATTCCGACCATACTTGGCCACAACCTCTGTGTCATTCGCGAGAGCCTCCATCGCTGCCGATAGTAACGTTGGATCCTGTGGCCGAATAACTATACCGGTTTCCGCGTTCACGTTGACGTAGCTGGTGCCTGTCCCTATTTCACAGGAGATCATAGGCTTGCCGTGCATCGCAGCTTCGACAAGTGATAGTCCAAAAGCTTCCGAGCGCAAGTGGGAGGGAAAAACTAGGCCCGTGCTGAGATCAAGAAGCGCGGACTTGTCCTCATCCGTCAACGCCCCGAGAAAATGCACGTTGGAGAGATGGTGCGCCTGCGCATATTCCTTGAGTGACGCTTCCATTTGCCCCTCCCCGATCAGCAGAATATCTAGTTTCGTCTGCTTTGCAGCCTGCAAAAGTATGTGAACACCCTTATAATAACGGAGGACACCAGCAAAAAGAAAGAATGACCCGGGAAACCTCTCGAGCCAGCGTGCCTTTACCGCTTCAGAGGCACGGGGATAATCCTGCTCATCTAGCCCAAGGGGAATGACAATGGTTTTGGCCATATAGCGCTGCAATACGTCGCTAGTCGCCACGTAGTTCGGTGATGTGGCCACAATCCTGTCAACACTTGTTAGAAAGCGGTGCATGAGCGGCTTGTAAAGTTGCAAGAGAAACCGTTGTTTGACAATGTCAGAGTGGTAAGTAACGATACTTGGCTTCTTCAGGCGCGCGGTGAGATGAACAAGATCCATCATGGGCCACGGAAAGTGATAATGCACTATGTCGGCTTTATCGCTTAGCTCTCGAAATCGGCCAAAGGCATCACGCGAAAATCCTGTTGACGCAAACTCGAAATCGAGCTTGGCTTTGTGAGCAATGCTTCCGCCAAACTCGCAGGTATTCTGTTGTGGCACGCGGCTAAGTGAGAGAACGTCGGATTGAACCCCGTATTCCGAGGTCCCCTTGGCAATTGCATGGATCGTCCGCTCAACTCCGCCAAAACTATCGGGCCAATATGTCTTGAAGAAATGTAGTACCCGCATTTCCACCCCGATCCAGATCGCTTTCTCCGGTCTTCTTCGCTCAGTCAATTCGGTCCGCGCGACGTATTGCGCAAGGCTAGGCTGCTGTCCAACCGTATCAAGGATACCAAATTCGGATCCGGTATAAACAAAGCCGGGGAAAAATGGCAGTCCCTTTCACAATCAAACTAACGTGCCTTGAATGAGGAGCAGAAGTATACTAATCGCGCGATCAGACGTGACGCAATGGGGAGCAATTCATGCAGTCTGGCAGCCTCTACGAAATTGGTGACAATGATCAGCGTCCGTGGGGTACATGGCATGTCCTAGATACTGGTGAGGACCACGTCGTCAAGCGCATTGTAGTCAATCCTGGTGAGCGCCTCTCCCTCCAATATCACAACTACCGATCAGAGCGTTGGACCGCAGTATCCGGGCAAGGCATTGCCGAAGTCGATGGAACGCACCACATGTTTGCGCTCGGGCAAACCGTCGAAATTCCGCTCAAGGCGACTCATCGTGTCGCCTGTACGGGAGACCAGCCGCTTATCTTTATCGAAATCCAATACGGTGAGTTGTTGGACGAGAACGACATCGTTCGCCTTAGCGACGACTATAGCCGGGCTTAGGAGGATATCGGGCGGTGATGCATGCATAGGAAGGAGCCGATGCTCCTGAAAGCACCACAAGCAATCAATCGAGGTGCACTTCCCGGCATTGTGCCCGTATCGAAGAACTGGCCAGCCGATCTAGGCCTGCGGTGGATGTCTACACTGTATTGAGGAAGGTGCGTCGGACAGGCTGGACGTGATTTCTGCGAGTTTCGCGTCATTGTCACCCATTGTCCCAAGTATGCATGTCGCGCCCGTACCGAGGACGTCGTTTAGGCTCCGGATCCAGCACGTCCTAATCTAGGGGACCGTTGGTGGCGAAGCCGCCGGCCATAATCACTGGAACGATCGTTTGCGTCATGTGGCGTGTCCTCGAATGGTTTATCTGGTCCATCAGTTTGCGTCCGCCCACTGGCGGATGCGTCCGAGCCCGGCGGCCAGCAGATCGGCAGCTTCAGTCTCCGTTTTTGCTTCGACGTAGCAACGCATCTCCGGAGCATTTCCGGAGGGTCTCAAATGGACGATCCGGCGATCCCGCAGCGTTACCCGTAGGCCGTCSATGTCGCTGRCGCTGTCCACCTCGCCGAGCGGCTGCAGAAAGGCGGCAATATTTTCAGAACCTGCGCGCAAGTGCGCCATCAGGCGGGCACTTGTTTCAACGGGAAAGTTCTCGAGCCGGTCGGCTGCTGCAAASGGAAGGTGGTAGGCCGAAGTSAYCTCCGACACGGGCTGTTTTCTCGACGCTGCCAGCGACAGGGTCGCGAGTATCGGCAAAAAGCAATCCCGCGTCGGGAGTGCACGCAGCTCCTGATCGTTGACGGAAAAAGTGCTCGCCGTCAGCACGCCGCCATTCGCCTCGAAGCCGGCGACGCCGTCCCGACCGGCMGCGAGCGCCTCCTGCATGCCGGCGATGACGAAGGGAGAGCCGACGCGTGTGCGGATGACATTGAAGGTTCCGGCAGWCTCGATGCCGGAATTGGAGGTGACAGGCGTCACGACATATTTGGCGCCGAGAAAGTTGGCGGTGATCAGGCCCARCACGTCTCCGCGCAACGGCAGGCCGGTCTCATCGGCAACAAGCGGACGGTCACCATCGCCATCGGCCGAAACGATTGCGTCGAGGCCGTATGTCTGCGAGGCCTCCTTGAGGAGCGAAATSGTTTCCTCGGCGACGGCCTCGGTGTCGACCGGGATGAAGCTCTCCGAGYGYGCGAAGGCAATGACATCAGCGCCGAATTGCGCCAGCAGATCCACCAGCAGGTCGCGCGCCACGGTGCTGTGCTGGTAGACACCGACCTTCAGGCCAGCGAGCGCATCCTTGTCCAGCAGGCGGGCGTTGCGATCCGAAAAGAGWGCGAGGCATTGCGCGGACCKRTCCTCGGCCTGGCCGTTGCCCGGCGTGAAAACGAARCCGGAGCGMTCGAGGSCTGCKGCAGCTGASGTAATCGCCGCCTCRTCGGCCTTGTCTATTTCGCCGTCSGGCCGATAAAACTTGATGCCGTTSCGGTCGGCAGGAATGTGTGAGCCTGTCACCATCAGGCAGGCGGCATTTTCCTGCAGGCCATAAARGGCCAGTGCCGGCGTCGGCAAGGTCCCGCAGTCGGCAACCGCAAAACCCAGCCCGCTCAGCGCATCGACGCAGTTACCGGCAATCTCTGGGCTTGAATCACGAAAATCGCGGCCGACCAGGATCGTAGCGCCRSGATTKACCCGCCCGCTGTCCAASAGATAGCGGCCAAACGCGGTCGCATAAAGCGCAGAGGCGCGGCCCTTCAGGTCCTCAGAAAGGCCGCGAAGCCCGCTTGTCCCAAATTTCATCCTTTAAAAGCCCCGAATTGGTACATTTTGAAAAGCACACAAACTTTGCAAATTAATGGCTATCAACATCGATGGGCTGACTTCGTGACGTCAGGGGCCATCGGAAGTCAGCCTTCGATGATCCATCCGCTCTTTATGAGCGACGGCTTCGTTGAACGTTGTATTTGCGTGTATTTAAACGCGGCCAAAATCGTCCACAATGCGTACAATGTCATCCTCGCCAAGGTAGGATCCGGTCTGGACCTCGATCAATTCCAGCGTAATCTTGCCTGGGTTTTCAAGTCGATGAACTTCCCCCAGCGGGATATACACCGACTCGTTTTCACGTAGCATCTGCACGCACTCGCCGACTGTAACTTCAGCAGTTCCTTTGACAACGATCCAGTGTTCTGATCGGTGGTGGTGCCTTTGTAGAGATAGTTTTTGACCGGGCGTAACGAAGATCCGCTTCACCTGGAATCGGTCGCCGTTCAGGATCGAGGTGTAGCCACCCCACGGGCGATACGACGTCGGGTGGACCTCTGTCAACTTCGAGGTTGTAGAAGAGCTTGCCAACGTTTTGACAATTTGTCCAACCAGCTGGCTGTCTTTAAGGCGACCCACGTACACTGCGTCTTCACTCGCAACGACTGCTACGTCTTCCATACCCTGTACAACCAGATGAAGGCCATTGGTCATAACAAGCGAATTGCTGGTCCCGACCAGTGTCGCTCCACCGGCAGTGACGTTGCCATTGGCGTCCTGGTTTCCCGCATTGCGGACCGCGTCCCAGCTACCCATGTCTGACCACTTAAATGTGGAAAGCACGACGGCGGCTTTGGATGTCTTTTCCATCACCGCGTAGTCGATGGAGATGTCGGGGCTACTTGAAAAGTGGGCGGCGTCGAGGCGAGTGAAATCAAGATCACGCGATGCGTGTGCAACCGCATTGGCCGCGGCATTCAACACGTCAGGCTGATGTTCGCGCAGCTCGCCCAACAACTCTACAACCGGAAACATAAACATTCCGGAATTCCAGACGAAGCCACCATCTGCGACCATCTTCTCGGCCTCATGCAGGGGAGGCTTTTCCACAAAGGACTCTACTGCATATGCTCCACCGTCAAATGCGGTGCCAATCTGAATGTAGCCGTATCCGGTGGCGGGCTCACTAGGCATGATCCCGAAGGTCACTAGTTTCCCCGTCGCGGCAGTATCGCGCGCTAGGCGGATGCACTCAAAGTAAGTGTCGTCTGCAACGATATCGTGGTCGGATGCGAGCATTTGAATACTGGCCCCCTCGCCAAAGAGGTCAAGGACGATTGTCGCAGCCGCAGCAACGGCAGCAGCGGTGTTGCGTGCAACCGGCTCTAAGATGACGGCTGCAAGCGGAATATCGAGTTCCCGTGCCTGCTCTGCGACAAGGAAACGAAAATCTTCGTTTGTCACGACTATCGGCGCTTCATACAGTTCCGGGTTGGACGCCCTCAGAAGCGTTTCCTGGAAAAGCGTGCGATCCCCGATGAGCTTAATGAATTGCTTCGGTGCAGCCGCACGCGAACGAGGCCAGAGCCTGGTGCCCTTACCGCCGGCCATGATTACCGGCACGATCTTGCTACTCATTGACTGTCTGCTCCATGCGTGGCGCTGCCGCTGTGGGCCTAGCATTCTTGGGATTTATTTCGTTGCTCGACCCGGAAACTCCCGGCTGTTTAAATTTAGGCTCCCACGACGCACTAAACGGGCGGGCCGCGCAGGAATACGAACCACCCTGACCCGAAACGCTATCCCAATCCCCATTTCCGCAACCCCAGGCTATCGAGCTGGGTTTAGCCAAAGGTGAACCCGATGTAAATCAGCCAACGCAGTTATTCACCACTCGCGTAGGGGGATCGAGAGCTGCGTTTTTTTGAAGTCGGTCGACTGATCATATTTTGGGTGCGGCGTCGCATTTTGCTACCGGAGCTCCGGTGTGGCTTCTGTTCACCGCTTCCAAAAGTCATTCCTGGTTTCTTCCCTTGGC
The DNA here is from genome assembly GCF_056406295.1 of Rhizobium sp. P1_C7. NCBI lineage: Bacteria > Pseudomonadati > Pseudomonadota > Alphaproteobacteria > Hyphomicrobiales > Rhizobiaceae > Rhizobium > Rhizobium sp. P1_C7. The sequence continues at coordinate 6,562 of NZ_JBFUAL010000040.1, read as the reverse complement.
ATCGCTGCTACTAAATTCCCAGTCATTCCACTACGTCCAAGCGTCAGCTTGTAGGGAGGCAATTCACCTTTTTGAGATTTCCTCGGCGCTTCTCTCCTGAATTTGTTCGTGCGCGTTGATGCGATTTTAGTCAGTGTCGGATCTTGGACACGTTGGTGAGGCTTGGGTATCGCATGCCCCGTTACTTTCGTTGGACCGTCTTCAGCACATCGCGAATTGCGAAACTCGAATGGATGCGTGCCACTCCGGGGAGTGTCGATAGGATGTCCTTGTGGATCCGCTCGAAGTCCCGCGCGCTCTCGACCTCGACCTTCAGGATGTAATCTGATCCCCCTGTCATCAGAAAGCACTCCTGAATTTCAGGATGCCTGCGGATGGCTGCCTCGAAGCGGTTGAGATGCTCTTCCGTCTGTCGCTCGAGCGTTATGTTGACGATAACAGCCATCGCGTCGTCGCTGTCAGCAGTGCCGACCAGAGCGGTATAGCCGCGTATGTGACCGGATTGTTCAAGCTTGGCGATCCTGCGCAGGCAGGCTGAAGGCGAAAGGCCCACTTCCGCGGCCAAGGCCGTATTCGCAATCCGAGCATTGAGCCTCAGCAGCCGCACGATGTTGCGATCGATTGCATCAAATTCCACGCGCACGAATCCTCTCTTTCGCGCCTGATTATTCTTCTTTTGCGCCTTCTTTGCAATATCTGTGATCCAATCAACCGGATATTGCTCGATTGTTTCGCTATGCTCGCGGTGCGCGATTCAGGGGAGCGAGATGGACGCCAGCACTGCAAACAATATGGACGAGTGCGCGCTGTCGGGCATTCTCTCGATTGATCTTGACGCTCTCAAGGCCAATTACCGGCTACTCGCAGCCGAGGTTTCTCCAGCCATCTGCGGAGCTGTTGTCAAGGCGGACGCCTATGGGCTGGGGGCCGATCGTGTCGGCCCTGCCTTAGTGGAAGCCGGATGCCGGAATTTCTTTGTCGCCCACCTTGTCGAGGCAAAAAATCTCAAGCGATATCTGCCGCGCGAGGCAAAGATCGTAGTCCTAAACGGTGTTCTGCCAGGCGGCGAACCCTATGCTGCCGCTAACGGTTTCATCCCGGTTATCAACTCGCTGGCGCAGTTGGCTAATTGGTCGCTGGAGGCCGGGCGCTACGGCGCACCCCTTCCCGCCGTGCTGCAGTTCGACACCGGCATGTCACGGCTAGGGTTAGGCGCGAATGAGGCGGCTACGATCTGCAGCAATCCTGACCTCCTGCGCAATGTCGATGTGCAATTCATCATGAGCCATCTCGCAAGCGCCGACGAGTGCCTTAACCCGCAAAACACCGGCCAGCTTTCAGCGATGCGAACCGTTGCGGCGCGTTTCCCTGATGCGCGTGTCTGCCTCGCCAATTCGGGCGGGATCTTTCTTGGGGCCGATTTCCATGGCGCCATGGCGAGGCCCGGCTTGGCGCTCTACGGAGGAATTGTCAGCGATGTCATCCGCAATCCGACGAGGCCGGTCGTCAGCCTCAGCGTCCGGGTTATTCAAACGCATACAGTGCCCGAGGGAACGCTTATCGGATATGGCGGCAGTCATCGCGCTTCCGTTGAGATGCGGTTGGCCACCCTTGCGGCGGGCTATGCGGACGGACTGCCGCGAAGCCTCAGTTCCAGCGGTGCTGCCTACGCGTTCGGTCATCGTCTGCCGATCGTCGGACGCGTCTCCATGGACAGCATGACGATCGACATCAGTTCCCTGCCAGAGGATGCTCTCCATCTCGGCAGCCTCGTCGAGTTGATCGGGACGCATCAAACGCTTGAGAATATCGCCAGTGATGCCGGAACGATCTCCTATGAAATTCTGACTGGACTGGGTCAGCGTTATCACCGCCAATACATTCAATAAAAGCATTCATAACAGGGGTTACCATGAAAGTGACAGTTCTCGGCGCCGGCGTTATCGGCGTCACGAGCGCGTATTACCTCGCCAAGGCCGGACATGAGGTCACGGTCATCGACCGGCAGACCGGACCCGCGCTCGAAACAAGCTTTGCCAATGCCGGCGAAGTCTCTTTCGGCTATTGCTCGCCATGGGCCGCCCCCGGCATCCCTCAGAAAGCCCTCAAATGGTTGTTCATGGAGCATGCGCCGCTGGTCCTGCGGCCGAAGGTCGACCTTGCCATGCTTTCCTGGATGGTGAGGATGCTCGCAAACTGCACCGCCGAGCGCTACGCCATCAACAAATCGCGCATGCTGCGGCTGGCGGACTACAGCCGCCTTTCCCTTGGTGAATTGCGTTCGGAGGGCGGCATTGCCTATGACGAGCGCATGCAGGGGACCCTGCAGCTGTTTCGCACCCAGGCGCAACTCGATGCCTGCGCCAAGGACGTCAAGGCGCTCGCGGCAGATGGTATCCCTTATGAGGTGTTGGACCGCGAAGGGTGCCTTCGCGTCGAGCCGGCGCTGAGGCACGTCAGCGATCGGATCGTGGGCGGCCTCCTTACTCCGAAGGACGAGACCGGTGACTGTTTCAAGTTCACCAATGCGCTCGCCGCAAAGTGCCTCGAAATGGGCGTCGTCTTCGACTATCAGCGCACGATCAAGGGCATTCAGGTCGAAGGCGGCGAGGCGCGGGGCGTCGTCACCGATCGTGGCGCTATTGCTTCCGATTCAATCGTCGTGGCACTCGGCAGCTATTCACCGCTACTCCTGAAGCCGCTCGGCATAGCGCTGCCTGTCTATCCCGTGAAGGGCTACTCGCTGACCATCCCGATCACCGACGCATCGCGCGCGCCTGAATCCACAGTGATGGACGAGACCTACAAGATTGCGATCACGCGTCTCGGAGACCGGATCCGTGTCGGCGGCATGGCCGAGATTTCGGGCTACACGAACGACCTCGGCCCTGCCCGGCGCCGGACGCTCGAGCATTCCGTGACGGATCTTTTCCCGGGTGGAGATGTAACCAAGGCCAACTACTGGTGCGGGCTTCGGCCGATGACCCCGGATGGGACGCCGGTGATCGGCGCCACCAAGATCCGCAACCTGTTCCTCAACACTGGCCATGGCACCCTTGGCTGGACCATGAGCACGGGATCGGCGCGTGTCCTGACCGACATCGTCAGTGGCAGAAAAGCCGACATCGAAACGGCGGACCTGGCTCTCGCCCGCTATCGGAATTAAAAGGCCGGGTCGCTGACGACCCGGCACTCACATAGTCTCTTGAATGGTTTCTATGCGATCCGCTGCTGGCTCTGCGGGTCGAAATAGACTGCCTTGTCGAGGTTGAAGGCAAGGCGCGCGGTTTGACCCGCGGTGATGTGGATGTCGGCGCGCAGCCGCGCGACGGCTTCCTTGCCCCCAAGCTTCGTCACCGCGAAGGTATCGGAACCGGCAGGTTCGACGACCTCGATGAGGCAGTCGCCCTCTGCGAGCGATCGGGCATTGCGATCGGCACCATCCGGGTCCGTCAGCGCCTCCGGCCGGATGCCGAAGATAATCTCCTTGCCGACATAGCCGGCAAGGCCGCTCAGTTGCGGCAAGGCAAGGCTCAGGGGTGCCGCATGCGGCCTTTCAAGCGATACATGAAGTCCCTTGCTGTCGGTGCCGACCGTCGCAGTCAGGAGGTTCATGGCCGGAGATCCCATGAAATCGGCGACAAAGAGATTGGCCGGATTGTTGTATATCTCAGCCGGCGTTCCGAACTGCTGTACCTCGCCGTCCCGCATGACGGCGATCTTGGTCGCAAGCGTCATCGCCTCGATCTGGTCGTGAGTGACGTAGACGATGGAGGTTCCGGTCGCCTGGTGCAGGCGCTTGATCTCGATTCGCATGTCGACACGAAGCTTTGCATCGAGATTGGAGAGAGGCTCGTCGAACAGGAAAAGTTTGGGATCCCGCACGAGCGCCCGACCCATGGCAACGCGCTGGCGCTGGCCGCCCGACAGCTGGCTCGGCTTGCGATCGAGAAGATGGCCGATCTGCAGGACCTTGGCGACCTTGTCGATCGCCTTCTTGCGTTCTTCTGCCGGGACGCCACGCATCTCCATGCCGAAGGATATGTTTCCTGCAACCGTCATGTTCGGATAGAGCGCGTAGCTCTGGAACACCATGGCGATGTCGCGCTTTGAGGGATGGAGATCATCAATCGCGCGTCCATCGACGCGGATCTGGCCTTCGGTGATTGTTTCCAGACCGGCAATGGTGTTGAGCAAGGTCGACTTGCCACAACCGGAAGGGCCGACGAGAACAAGGAAGCCACCCTTGTCCAGTTCAAGATCGATTCCCTTGAGGATCTCGACCGAACCGAAGCGTTTCCTGAGGCCGGATATTTCGAGAAAAGCCATTGATTATCCTTTGACAGCGCCCGCCATCAGCCCGCGAACGAAGTAGCGGCCGGCGAGAATGTAAACGAGGAGTGTGGGCAATGCGGCGATCATCGCGGCGGCCATGTTGACGTTGTATTCGACGACACCCGTCGAGGTGTTGACGACGTTGTTCAGCGCGACAGTCATCGGCATGGACTCTCCCGTGCCGGCATAGGCAGAGGCAAACAGGAAGTCGTTCCAGATGTTGGTAAACTGGTAGATGACAGTCACGACAATGATCGGCAGCGAGTTCGGCAACATGATGCGCCGGAAGATCTGGAAGAAGCCTGCGCCATCAACCTGGGCAGCCTTGACCAGTTCGGTCGGGAAGGCTTCGTAGAAATTGCGGAAGAACAGCGTCGTGAAGCCGAGGCCATAGACGACGTGGACGAACACCAGGTTTACGGTCGGATTGCCGAACCCAAACGACGAGCCCGTCATGTTTTGAAGTGTTGTCCCGAAGCGGCCGAGTGCACCGAGGATGGTCGCCATCGGCAGCAGCACCGACTGGAACGGGATAAAACAGGCAAACAGCATCAGGCCGAAGATCAGAGTATGGCCCGGAAACCGCCATTTTGTCAGCACGTAGCCATTAAGCGCTCCGAGAATGGTCGAGATCGCCACTGCTGGGACGACCATCTTGATCGAGTTCCAGAAATAGCCCTTGATGCCGGCACAGGTGAGGCCAACGCAGGTTTCACCCCACGCCTTGAACCAGGGATCGAGCGTAGGAGCCTTTGGCAGCGACAGCATGTTGCCGTTCTGGATCTCGTCCATCGTCTTGAATGAGGTCACCAACATGACAAAGAGTGGCATCAGATAAACAACCGCAAAGATCAGGAGGAGCCCGTAGATGACGATGCGATTGAGCATTCGTGCATTGGCGGTGCGGCGCTCAGCGCTGCCGGAGGAAACGATGGCGCTCATCGCGATTTCTCCCGCAGTTCGGAATAGAGATAGGGAACAATGATCGCCGTGATCGTCATCAGCATGATGATCGCGCTCGCCGAGCCGACCGCCATCTCGTTGCGCTTGAATGTGTACTCGTACATGAAGTTGGACGGCAGCCAGGCTGATCCGCCAGGACCCCCCGATGTCAAAGCGACAACAAGGTCGTAGGATTTGATCGCCATATGCGCAAGCACGATGAAGGCCGACAGAAAGACCGGTCTAAGCATCGGGATGACAATGCGCCGATACAGCTGAACGGTGGACGCGCCGTCGATCTGGGCGGCCTTCATGATCTCGCCGTCGATACCGCGCAGACCCGCCAGGAACATCGCCATGACAAAGCCCGACGCCTGCCAGACGCCGGCGATCACCACGGTGTAGATGACGAAATCCTTGTTCTTGATCCAGTCGAAGTGAAAGCTCGTCCAACCCCATTGATGCAGCGTCTGCTCAAGGCCGAGACCGGGATCGAGGAACCATTTCCAGGCAACGCCGGTGACGATGAAGGACAAGGCCATCGGATAGAGATAGATGGGCCTGAGCAGCCCCTCGCCGCGAATCTTCTGGTCCAGCAGGATCGCCAGGAACAGTCCAAGCGCCAGACAGATGCCGACATAGAGAAAGCCGAAAATACCCATGTTGGTAATCGAGGTGTACCAGGAAGACGGCGGATTACTCTCGAAGGTCCAGCGCCAGAGCCGTTGATAGGCCCGTGGCCCCGTCAGCACATAGGAGGGGAAGGTCTTCGAATTGGTGAAGGACAGATAGGCAGTCCAGACAATGAAGCCATAAACAAAAATCACTGTGACGGCGAAACTCGGCGCAAGCACGATCTTCGGCAAGGCATCCTGCAGACGGGAGCGGATGGAACTGCGTATTCTGCGCTCCGACGTCAGGTTGATTTCGGGGGTCGCGACGGTGGTCATGATGTTCGTCCCCTCCCAGGGCCGTATCCGTGTCTCAAAACACCTCCCCCGCCTGCGCGGGGAAGGCTCTTGTTCGATGAACTATAGCTTACTTGGCGTCGTCGATTGCCTTGACGAGTTCTTCGACGGCCTGGTCGGAGGTCGTGATCTGGCCATGGACGAACTTCGACACGACATCCTTGTAGGCGTTGGCGACTGCCGGGGGAGCGCCGTAGCCCTGCGCCAGCGAGCCAAACAGCGTACCGCCTTCGTTGGCAGCCTTGAGATCGGCAATGCCCTTCTTGCCGCAGGCGTCGAAGTCGGTATCGGGAACGTCGGTACGGGCCGGAACCGAG
>NZ_JBFUAL010000039.1:0-27539 GCF_056406295.1 Rhizobium sp. P1_C7 | reverse complement strand
CCAAAACCCCATCTCGTGCTTGTCGCCGCCAACTGGAAAGTTGGTTTGCTATAACGTCATGACGACGCGCAACATCAACAACACGAACACCGGGCTGAAAGCTTTCCGCTACAATCCGAGCCTTAACGTCATCCGGCCAACGCCGATTTCCCCGGCGCGGCTCGACAACTTCGTAGCGACCCACAAATCCATCTTCTGCCATGCAAATCTCCAGTTAGTCCTGGAAACCTTCTCGCACACGCAGCAAGCTTCAAAATATAGCCAATCCAATGGGGCGGAGACGGCGCTTACGCTTATTCCGCTTTATGCGCAAAATATGCTGACGCCAAATGTCGTTGCTAGAGCACTTGAGGGTATGCCTCCGACAATTGATCTCACCTTAGGCTACAACGATTCAAATTCCTCACCTTTGCTCCGCCGATTTTTGTCTCGTTCTGATGAGTTAGTCGCCAACGTACAAAATCAGAGCATCATCCGCTATGCTGAAGTTCCATAGTAGAGATCAAGCTCATGCGATTTCTGCTTGGTGGCGTGCTCCCGAATTTAGTTCAGCATTCTCGAATTTCGGGTATCGACGCATCTCGACGCCGACACCCGCTCGCTGAACCAATCTCCAATTCGGCAATGCCGGACGGGCATTTTGCTAGGTGGTGGTTACGGGTGAAAGAGCTAAATAGTTGGCGAGTATAGACATTGTTGGACGGTCAGAGATGGCGAGAGACCCCAATTCGGGGGACACACTCTTCCGCCATGCAACGGCTCAGTGAGCGGCCGCTGCCGGGTTAGAATTTAACCCCATACTTTTCTTCGAGGCGCGAAACAACTTTGTCCAAAGCTGAGATGATGTGGAGTTGATTGCTTCCGAATTTGTAGTGACCGGTCGCCTGAGTGCTGTTCGGTAGATCGTCGTAATTGGCACGTCGCTTTACGGTGCCTTCCGTTTCATCGATGAACGTAATCGGGTAGCGAAACTCACGGCCGGCCCCATGGAAGACGCCATTCGCCCCCCAATTCTGGATGTTGCCGTTATAGCATTCGTTGCCGATGATCGCTTCGAGCTCGCGCAATAGCTCAAGCCGCTTCTTCGTTATTTTCAAAATACACCCCCCGCCGTCAAACCATGAATGATAACATGAATGTCCAGACGCAGACGTAGACGAGAAGCGCTAAACTGTAGAGTAAAGTCGTGCGCATGATCTCGGATTCTCGGCCAACTTGGCCAACTGAAGCCGCGGCTATGGCGATGGATTGTGGTGAGATCAGTTTTGCCATCACTCCGCCGCTGGTATTGGCGGCCACCAACAAGGATTGGCTTGTCCCGATTTGAGTAGCTGTAACCGATTGCAGATGGGCAAAGAGGGTGTTGCTGTTGACGACAGAGCCGGTGATGAACACGCCAAGCCAGCCGATAACTGGCGCAACCAGCGGAAAAATCCGTCCGCTTTCAGCCAGGCCCAGACCGATACTGGAGGACGCTCCAGAGAAATTGGCAATATACGCCACTGCCATGATGAGAGAGATCATCGTCAGCGGGCTCCACAGATCACGAACAACTGCCCTGAATTGGTTGAATGATTCCGACACCGACAATTTCGATGAAAACAAGGTGGTGAGGATTACGGCGAGCAGAATGGCGGTTCCAGGTGCGCTGATCAGAGCCACGTTCCACACAGCAGGCAGAGCATGAACCGAAGTTGCGATGGGCGGCAGCTCCTCCACCCGCATATGCAAAAAAGGGATCGGCAGTTTCAGGACTGTGGCCGCGAGAGGACCATCACCCGCAAAGAGGTCTTTAAAGCGCGGCACACTCCATAAGAGAATGACGGCCGTTAGTATGTAGAAGGGCGACCACGCCGCAATCACCTCCTGGAGCGACCAGCGTTGAGCCGATACGGGCGGCGCGCCAGTCTCTCGGTAAATCTGCCTCGGTTGCCAGAACTGCATAAACAAGGCGAGCGCACCCATCGATGCCAACGGGGCCACAATATCGGTGAGTTCCGGCCCAATGAAGTACAATGTGAGGGCTTGAAGACCGCTGAATAGTAAACCGATCAGGAGCAACACAGGCCAGGTTTCTCTGACGCCGCGAAGGCCGTCGAGAACGAGTATCAGCAACAGTGGCACGAACAGCGTGGATAGTTGAACTATCGCGATCATCATCACCGACATGTCCGAAAGATCGACTCCACCCTGCTGAGCACCGACCAAGACGGGAATCCCGATCGCGCCGTAGGCCCCGGAGGCTGCGTTCGCGATGAGGCAGAGCATCGCTGCTTTGATAGGTTTGAAGCCCAACTCCACGAGTAGCGCCGCGCAGATGGCGATGGGCACGCCAAATCCAGCCGCACCCTCAAGAAAAGCACCAAAGCAGAAGGCAATCAGAATGACCTGAATGCGTTGATCATCCGATATCGTTGCGATGCTTGCGCGAATGACGTCGAACTTGCCGCTTTTGACTGCCAGCCTGTACAGCCAGACGGCCATGAGAACGATATAGCCGATCGGCCACAGGCCGCCAAGCATGCCAAAGATGGCCGCCCCGAGGATCTTTTCCAGTGGCATATGGAAGGCAAGGAAAGCCACGGCGATGGATAGCGCCAACGTGGCGATCGCAGCAGTCAATCCCTTGAGCTTCAGGAAAGTCAACGCGACGAGGAAGAAAAGGATCGGAAGCGCTGCGACCAAGGCCGAGAGGTAGAGATGTCCCAATGGATTGTATGTTTGTTGCCACATCGGCTTGTCCTGGTTCTTAGGGAGAAAAAGAAATCACGGCCTCGCGACGATGTTGGGACAGTCTGTCCCGTTGGCCAGGCAATTCAGGTTTTCAAACGTGACACCGGCAATCTCGCGCATGGCTTCAATGGTGAAAAAGCCCTGATGCCCCGTCACCAACACATTGGGGAAAGTCATAAGCCGTTGAAAGACATCGTCGGCAATGATGTCAGAGGATCTGTCTTGAAAGAAAAGAGGACCTTCCTCTTCGTAGACATCGATAGCAAGCGCGCCCAGGCGGCGGGATTTGAGTGCCGCAATGACCGCGCGCGTATCGATCAATGCTCCACGCGATGTATTGATCAACATTGCCCCTGGTTTCATCAAATGCAGTTTTTCTGCATTGATCAGGTGTCGGTTGTCTTCAACGAGCGGGCAATGGAGAGTGACGATATCGGCGCGTGCCAACAGGGTATTCATTTCCACCATTTCGCCTAAAGTTGCAAATTCCGGAGATGCCACGGGATCGTAGCCCAGTACTTTGCAACCAAAGCCATTTGCGATTTTCGCGACAGCAAGCCCGATTTTGCCCGTACCGATAATGCCGAACGTCTTTTCGTGAAGCGTCATGCCCAACAAGCCGTCGAGCATGAAATTACCCTCGCGAACGCGGTTGTAGGCACGATGGGTTTGCCGGTTGAGTGTCATGATGAGCGCTATCGTGTACTCGGCGACGGCCTCCGGGGAATAAGCAGGGACGCGTGCCACGAGGAAGCCAAGCTCATGGGCTGCATCGAGATCGACATTGTTGAAGCCCGCGCAACGCAAAAATATCCCCCTCACACCGAGCCTTTTCAGGGCATCGAGGACAGGTGCATCCAACAGATCGTTAACGAAAACGCATATGGCATCGCAGCCCTGTGCGAAGGCCACCGTTTGCAAGGACAAGGCAGCTTGCTGATAACGCAGCTCGAAGGGCTCCGATTGACGGAGGTTCGCTTCGTCCAAAAAGCGCTTGTCGTAGGTTTGAGCGCTGAACACCGCTATTTTCATGGAGAATCCTCTCGTGGATTGGTAGCAAGCTTGCGTTGGTCCTGTTGGAGCGGCTAAGGCAGCGGCGTCCTCGAGGCGTGAATAAGTTGCATCATCCTGGACGGCACCTTCTCTGTCGTGACATATCGCACGAACCTCATTGATCGTTGCGGGGTGGAAATGCTCGGTTGCAAGAATGTACTCCCACTGATCTTGCACTTCTTCGGTCGCAGGCTGCGATGTCCATCTCGGCCGACCCCCCTGGCCAGCTGAGTAGAACACATAGCGTATGTTGCTGGAAGATAAGCACGACAGTCTTAACGAGAACATAGCCATCTTGATCAACGACACATAAAAGCCAGGGCTCGCGATGGAAATCACCATCTCCTCCTCGCCGGATCATTTCCTCGAGCAGCATTTCCTCGACAAGGCGCAAGCTCAGGGGAAACCAGGCAAAGGGGAGCCAGAAGCAGGTCCGAGACAAGGCGACGATACCACGCCGTCCATCCCGTGACGACATCGCCCGGATGTGAGACGATCGTGAGTATGTTGCAAAGCAGAAAGGATCCTCGTGTTGTCCTTGACAGGATGCGCGAGGACATCGTCGATGCGCGGCTGCGGCAGGCCCTCGACGAAAATGAACGTCTGGACGTGTTCGACATCGCGTCCGCAAAATATTCCGGCCGGCTGTTTTTCGTCCCGGCAGGCCGACCGTCTGAGCAAAGTTCATAGACCTTCGAACTAGCGAGATTATTCAATGACAAGCTATCTGACGGAACCGATAACCGGCGACAGATGGGCTTAGCGAGCGCGCCGCCAAGTACTCATTTTCGTCTGGCTCTCCCATCCCTTTGGGTGAGAGTATTCCTTCTAGTTGCGTGCTACCGTTCTCAGTCGGCGGATCCAGGGGACGGACCAATGCAAAGGGCACTGCTTTTCGCAGCGACGGTTTTCATCGTCGTGCTTATGAGGTCACCGACACAAGCCTGCCCGGAGACAGCACTGGTTCTGGCGGTGGACGGATCTGGAAGTATCACCGACGAGGAATATGAATTTCAAAAGTCCGCGATGGTTGCCGCGTTCAATGATGCGTCGGTTCTGTCGGTGATCCGGGCTGCAGGTGGTGTGTCGGTTGCAGTAGTCTTTTGGGGAGATGATGAATTCTCTTCACAGGTGATCGACTGGGTCGATATGGACGGAGTTGGGCCGCCAGAAGAGTTCATTCAGGAAATCGAATACAACCAGCGCGTCGTCTTTGGGAACACGGGCATAGGGTCTGGCATCTGGACCGGGCTCGACTTGCTTACGCAATCGCGATCGTGCGCGCGCAGACTGATTATCGATATTTCCGGCGACGGCGCGGAAACTATATCTTCTCCCAAGCGGAGAACACCAATCTCTCTAGAGCAGGCCCGCCGCCGTTCAGAGCAAATGGGTGTCACCATAAATGGGTTGGTGATATCGGACGAAGAAACCGGCCTTGCCGACTACTACAATAACAAGGTGATCATGGGGTCAAACAGCTTCGTAATGGAAATAAAAACGTTCCGGGATTATGCCCGCGCAATCAGGCTCAAGCTCATCAGAGAGTTGTCGTGAGCCCGCGCGTACTATTCTGCACTGAACGCAATTTAGGTGAACAGAAGCCTCTCCCCTTTTGTCAAACAGCGCAGGCCGCCTGATCCGCAATGGGTTCCAGCTCACCAGTCGCCTCGGCGATTGCGCGACATTGCGACAGCACCCGGCGACCGTCGCGACCGACCCGACCTCAGCGGCGGACGAAAACGCTTGCCTTATCATTTGCAAAAACGTTTCTGGGGAGCAGGAAACCCGCGTCGCGCTTGCGTCTTTTCTGCGTCAGCCCGCAGTTTGTTATTTAGCTCGAGCTCAACCACATATGCTTGGTGTAGTTGATCGTTGACCCCAATCGCCGAGCGTCTGATGCGTGTAGACCTTTTCGGTGTGGCGCACCGCTGCTTGACCGGACTGGCGTTCCGCGTCATTGCACCATGTGACGTGTTCGATCGGCAATCCGCGCGCCTGGATAAGCTACTTTAATCCGATAACCATCGAATCCGCGCCAACAAGCGGTTCGACTCGCGTTTTCGAAAATCCGACTTCGCGCATCCATGCCTGACAGTCTTCTCCGGTATAGTCAAACCCACCAACAGTTTCGATCAGCATATTCAAGCTCATCATGAGACCGAAGGCATTTTCGCGGCGATCATCATCGATGATGGCATCATAAACGATAACTGCGCCGCCTTTCGGAAGAGCGTCAAATGCCTTGCCGAGAAGCGCCTTTTTCTGGGCAAGGTCCCAATCATGGAGGATGTGACCCATAACGATGACGTCAACTTTCGGCAGAGGGTCCTCGAAGAAATTTCCGCCCTGAAACCGCACTCGGTCAGTTACCCCACTGTGAGCAATAAAGTCCTCGAAGACGGGCTTGACTGCAGGAAGGTCGAAGCCGATGCCGGTGAGGTGGGGATGGGCGCGGGCGAGAGTGGCGGGTACCATACCCTGAGCTGAACCAAGATCCATGAAGGTCTTCTGGTCACTCCATGGGAAGTTGGCGGCGATGGCGTTGGCCGCACCCGCACTTATTCCACTCATCGCGCGCAGAAACCCCCGCAGCCGATCCGGATCGGCATACAATGCCGCAAAGATGTTTTCTCCACCACCCTTGCTCTCGCTCTGCACTTCACCGGTGCGCAGGGCCTCCGTGAGCGAGCCCCAGAAACCATAGAGCCGGGCATTCGCCATCTCTAGGATCCCGCCAATATAGGATGGCTTGGCTCGATCGAGAAACCGGTCCGTGTCTGCGGCGTTGCTATAGATACCGTTCTCGCGCTCAAGGAACTTGAGTGCCACCAGCGCATCGAGGAAGTCACGGGATGATCGCTGATGCAGTGCAAGCTTTCTTTGAAGCGTCGGCAGATCGGCGGGGGCATCGGCCAAAGTGCTAAATACGCCTAGCTCGACAGCACTTAAGAGCGTTTTCGATGCCCAAAAGCCCAAACCAACTTGCAAAATATGTTCCGGTGTTGCTGCGCTCACGACTTGCTCCTCCAATAGGCTGTCACATTCATACAGCCGAGTGAACATTCGCCCTTGGTTCGGGCGAGACGGTTGTAGGGGGCTCGCTACGGCGACATTTCAAATAATGGCAAAACGATTACGATCATAGCATTCGGCGCGACAAGCGCCCCGGCGTAGATAAACGGTTCAGGTTCGCTTGACGCTGGTTGCATCGGCGGCCGATTGCGCCAGGATCACAACAGGCGCACCGCGCGACCGTCGCTCCAAGGTACGCGAATCGTCAACGAATTCCGACAGCTCATCACATGGATAGCAGTCTCAGCCTTCGCCGCGCTCGTCAAGACATTCTGCACCGTCGCGATGCTGAAACCGACGCTCTTCGCGATCGATCTGAAGCTTTCGCCCCCGGCATGACGCGCTTCTATGTCGCTGGCGATTTCACCCGTGACGGCGTTTTCGTGGTGTCGCTTTCTCATAAAGTCCAGTGGCGGATGGTTTTCCCGATGATTGCCGGACAAGGGAGAGACCGGCGCGCTGCCTCGTCTCGACTGAAACCGGTAGACACGCCAGATTTAGATTCTGGTGCTTCGAAGGCGCAAAGCGTCGCCTCAAAGCGCACCAACATCTCGCCATCACGACCGCTTGCTCGGATCTGCGCGTGTTGCCGTCACTGACGCTCAATATCCTGTCGGGGAGGCGCCGTGATCCGCCCGATGTTGTGCCCTGATAGATCGTAGATCGTCGTGCTGTTGCCGGACGTCGTTCCGCGGCCAGTGACGTGGCCAGTGTTGTCATAGATCGTTGTGCTGTTGCCGCTGGTTGCCGCGCGGCCTCTGACCGTGCCGTCCGCGCCATAGTAGGTGGTTGACCCGCTGTTATTGGTGGTTGAGCGTCCAGTGATCCTGCCGGCGTTGTCATAGATCGTTGTAGTGTTGCCGCTTGTCGCCGCGCGGCCTGTGATCCTGCCGTCCGCGTCGTAGAAGGTGGTCGAGCCTGCGCTGTCGGCGGTCGAGCGCCCGGTGACGCGGCCAGCGTTGTCGTAGACCGTGCGGGACTGCGCCGATGCTTCGGCCATGAGAAGGGCGAGCGCCAGCGCGGCGATGATTGCCTTGGTCATTGGAATTCTCCGGTAGCACGTATTGTGCGCCATCATTCCTGAACCAATCCTGATGGCTCACGTCCCACGGCGAAGAGTCTGCCTTTGCGCTGCAATTTCGCGGTGGCATGTTGAAATACACCGGCGCGATACGATTTCTAGTCGCAAGATTCGCCGGCAACGGACAACGCCGACGCATGCCCAACGGTTTGTTGCCAGTACATCCATTCCGTACGGAGTTGATTTTCATTGTGTCCGGCGGCGACTCCCCGTTCGATGATACACGCCTTGTCCGTCAGACCGTCGAGATGGCACGCATCGAAATGATACCATGCTGCCCTTCCCGGAACCGGAATACCGTTTTTCGTCATTGCCATTTTCATAACCCATCGTATGAGCGGGAGCCGAACATTTCCCGATAAAACTGACTGATATGCCGCAACCTCCACATTCGCAGCCAGCGCGCCACGCACGCTGCCGAGGCTCGGGCGGGCGCCCCTCTTTCGGGCGACACGCCGAACGGCCCCATGGTGGCCATCATCCCGCAACATCGAAACCCCGCTCCACGGTCCTCCAGGTCGCCATCCGACCCTTGAGCGGTCATTCCGCGTCCTTCTGTTGTCTATGGCCCAATCGCCATGACTGGCTTTATTTCTTACAATCGCCATTGTTGATTTGGTCTCATTTCTCGAGCGTGCGAGTAACCAATTAGGCTTTCCCGCAAGTGAAGCAGTGACGCCATGCAGCCGGAGACATGATGGTTCGGGCCTACCAGGAGAGCGACATGGCATTCTTTGCTAAAGGAAAATTGATTGCTGCAGCGGGCGCCCTCGCCTTCTGTCATCTAACGGGCGTTGCTCTGGCGGCCTCATGCGGCACGAGCGCTGCCGGGTTTGAACAGTGGAAAGTACAGTTTGCCGAGACGGCAGGGGCCGCCGGTGTCAAGGGGAAGGGTCTTGCGGCGCTTGCCGGCGCAAAATACGCCGTAGGGACCATCCAGGCCGACCGCTCCGTCAACAGGGCCTTCAGTGGCTCGGTCGACGACTTCATGAGACGGCGCGGTGGGTCCGCGATTATCTCCAAGGGCCGTTCGCTCAAAACGGCGAACGCAGCACTCTTCAACAACATCGAGCGTAACTACGGCGTGCCCGCCGGGGTGCTGCTCGCCATCTGGGGTATGGAGACCGGCTTCGGCGCCTCCATGGGCAACCAGAATACTGTTTCGGCAATCGTCACGCTCGCCTACGATTGCCGCCGCCCGCAATTCTTCGCGCCGCATGCCATCGCGGCGCTCAAGCTGGTCGACAGCGGCGCGCTGAGCGCCGGCTCGGTTGGCGCCATGCACGGCGAGATCGGCCAAACCGGGTTCCTGCCCGGGAACATCCTGAAATACGGCGTCGGCAGCAGGAACATGCGCGACAAGAGTACCGCGCTAATGTCCACGGCCAACTTCCTCAGGGCGCACGGCTGGCAGGCCGGCGGGGGCTATCAGGGCAACATGGGCGCCATCGCTGGCTGGAACTCAGCGAGTGTCTATCAGCAGGCGATCGCCCGTATCGGCGAGGCGATCGATGACGGCAACTAGATAGTTAGGACTGCTTCCTGCTAGCAAGCCGCCAGTGGCCAGCTCAGAATGCTCTTAGCGCTTGCATTGCCGGGAAGACCTAACTTCCGGACGTGCTCCAGAACCAGCACCTCGAGCGACTCTGTCGTCGTCGGGCGACCCGCACCTTGCCAGCCTGACCCAGGCGCAATTGGCATTCAGCGTCGTCCATCTAGTCCGAGGCGAACCAAACGAAGGACCGAAGGACGACGCTGGGCAAAAGATGACCGCGGTATACAGCGAATTCGCCATGCCGCTTGTGCTTGGGCGAGCCCGCGTTTTTTGCGCCGTCCCCCTCCGTTCCTAACCGATGTCAATTGCCCCCTGATCTCTCGAGGGTGCAGGCCATTGTCGCGGCGGCGTTCTCGAGCCCCGTCGCGGCGCGGCGTACCATCGCTGGATCCGAGGCGATGCTGTGACTGCGGAAAGGCTTCGGCTTTTCCGTCGGCTGGACCGCCAACGATCACAACGATCTACTCGCGCGCCTCTTCGGACTTCAAAAGGCTGACAAAGCCGGAAAAGCAGCGTGGTATCTGACTGACTGTCGCCTACGGGGCTCTTTGCGACACACGCGGAACTATGCCGCAGCACCGGAGATTGCCCGCAGCACCTGCACGATCGCATGATCGAGCGCAGGATCCACCGGCGCCGTCTGCGACGCAAGTTTGACGATCACCGTTTGCGTCGCCGGATCGACCCAGATCCACTGTCCATGGATGCCGATGGCGGCAAGCTCGCCACCGCCGGTTTCATACCAGTAATTGCGGTAGCTGCCGTCAGGAAACAAATGCGGCTGATCGCCGGTGCTCCAGGATCCGCGACTACCGCCCGACCAGAGACCGCAAATAAACGCTTCTGGAACCACTCCGGCTCCCTGGCCGCGAACGAGGTCGCCGACGAGTGCAAGATCGCGCGCCGTCACAGACATGCCGCCCGCGGCGCGTGCGGTGCCGATGCGATCGACCGTGATCATGGCGTCGGAGCGCGCTCCCATCGGCTTCCAGAGATGCTCGCTCATCAGATCCGGGAACCGGCCGCCGCCCGCCCGCTCGATTAAGATGCCGGCCAGATCGGTATTGGGCGAACGATAGGCATGTTTCACCCCATGCGCGCCCGCCCCTTTTCTGACGCTGCAGATGAAGCTCTTCAGGTCCGGCGCGGGATCGTCGAGCTTGTCAGGGTTCCAGCCGGTCGCACGACGATACCGGTCGAATCCGCCAGACGTATCGAGGTAGTCCTCAACGAAATCAACGCTCACTTCCATGTCGAACAGTTGCTGGACGGTTGCGTCCGCAAAGGCAGATCGTGCAACCTCCGCCACATAGTCGACAACCAGATTCCCGAAAGAGAGAAGGCCTTTCCCGGCGAGAATACCGGCGAGCAGCGCAGTCAGCGACTTGGAAACGGAGAAGATGATATGTGGCCGGCCGGGATCGCAGTGGCCAGCCGTCCATTCGGCAACGATGCGACCGCCGCGCATTACCACCAGCGCGTCGGTTTCGCTCGCTGTCAGAAAGGCTCCGAGCAGAACGGGCCTCCCATCCAGCCCCGTCACAGTAAGCGCCGACAGGGACCCCAGATCAAGCTGGGGCGGTTCGGCACGTCGCTCGGCGGTGATGACGGCCGAAGGCACGATCTCGCCGACATTCTGGAACGACCAACGGGAATACGGCGTCGTTCGCCAGTTGGCGAGGGTAACATCGGCGCGGCTGAATTCCGTCATGACCTATCTCCTCGATCCATCGTCGACGACGCGTCGCGTACCGATACGTCGTCGACGATAACATAGCCGAACTGCACGCCCGAAGAGGATGTCCCCGTCACGCGCCCTCGAAGGCAGTGAGAACGCTCACGGCATTAACCCCGATTTCGGCGACCGCATATCCGCCTTCCATGACGAACAGCGTCGGCAGATTCAACTTGGCAATACGCTCGCCGATCTTCTGAAAATCCTCGGTCGTCAACTTGAACTTGCTGATCGGATCCCTTTCGAAGGTATCGACACCAAGCGAAACTACCACCACATCCGGATTGAAGGCCGTGAGCTTTCCGCAGGCATCGTCGAGCGACTGGCTCCATCGCTGCCAATCTGTGCCGAAAGCCATGGGATAGTTGAAATTATACCCCTCACCCTCCCCTTCGCCGCGCTCGTCGGCGTGGCCGAGAAAATAGGGATATTCCTGCATTGGATCGGCATGGAGGTTGATGACCTGCACATCGGCGCGGGTATAGAATATCTCCTGTGTGCCGTTGCCGTGGTGATAATCGACGTCGAGGATCGAGGCGCGCTTTGCGCCGTTGTCGCGGAACCATTGCGCGGCCACTGCCGCATTGTTGATGTAGCAATAGCCACCCATGAAACTGGCGCCGGCGTGATGGCCGGGTGGCCGACACAGAGCGAAGGCCGCGCGTTCGCTGCCCTTAACGAGACCAGCGGCTGTCAACGCCACGTCATGCGAGGATTTGATCGCGTCCCACGAACCTTCGACGATGCCGCAACCGGCATCGAAAGAATAATACCCGAGCAAACCATCGATGAACTCCGGCGGCACGTCGTCGCGCAGGCCCCGGGCCGGCCAGGTAAAAGGCAAGGCCGTGCCGGAACGGCCCTCGGCGGTCCAGCGCCCCCAAATCGTCGGCAGGAAATCGAGATAGTCCTGACGATGGACGCGCGCGGCCGTCGTCAAGTCATGTTGCTGGGGCGCAAGGATAGGACCGAGGCCAACGGTCTTGATGCGTTCGGTCACGTACTCGGCGCGGGACGGCCGTTCATATCCGGGGAGAATACCACCGGCGACCAGTTCGAGTTGATTGGCGTGGCCGCCATGTCGCTGCGAAAAAACGGTCTTCATGGGACACCCACGGTCTGGAAAAACGAAGCCCACCCCGCGCCGGCGTGGGGGTGGGCGACGCAACGATCTTATTTCTGCAGCTCGCTCCAGATCTTCGTGTAGAGCTCCTGAACCTCCGGCGGACAGGTCTTCGAGGGAACGCCTCGCGAGGCGAATTCGGCAGGAATGTCGATCTCCGGTGCGCCCTTCATGTCGGCTGGCATGAACTTGTCGGACCCGGCAATGCCATTGGCATAGCGGTGGAAACCGGAATTCATGCCCGCGCTTTGCGGGTCCATCATGAAGTTCTGGAAGAGCTTGGCATTCTCGACGTTCTTTGCATCCTTGAGGACCGCCAGATTGTCGCTCCAGTAGACAAAGCCTTCCTTCGGATAGCCATATTTGATGGCCGGATTCGCCAAGCGCTGGCGCAAGGCCGAGCCGTTCCAATCGCTGGATGCCGCGAAGTCGCCTGAGCCCATTTTCTCGACTGTGCCGTATTCCATCGCCACCCAGTCGGGCTTGGCCTTGACCAACGTGTCGCGTACCTTCTTGAGAATGGTCAGGTCGCCTGTGCACTTGGTGCCGCCATTGTAGAGGATGGCGGCGTCCATGACGTCGTTCATTTCAGGAACGACGTTGACCTTGCCCTTCAATTCGTCCGGCGTATCGAAAATGATGCCCCATGTATTGATGTCGCCCTTGTAGACGCTGGTGTTTACAACCGTTCCGACGGTGCCCATGGCCCACGGCACAGTAAATTTGCGCCCCTTGTCGAAATCGGGATCAGCCCATTCCTTGGCGACATTCTTGAAATTCTCCATGGTGCTCGGGTCTGTTTCGAGTAACAGACCTTCGGAGATCCAGATGGGGATGTAGTTCTGCGACGGCACGACCATGTCGAAGCCGGAGCCGCCCTGGCGAACCTTGGCGAGCGCCGTGTCGTTGGAATCGTAGTCGGTGATAGTCACCTTGACGTGATAGGCCTCCTCGAACTTCTTGATCATCTCGGGGCTGGTGTAGTTGCCCCAGTTGTAGATGTTGAGTTCGCCTTCCGCCCGGGCGAGACCGGTGGATACGACAAGCGCCACTGTTGCGGCCATGGCCGCAGTGATCCGTTTCATTATGCTGTTCCCTCTCTTTTTGTTAGATCCGTTTTCTGTTGACGACGAAGAACACCGTGACGACGCAGACCGACAGTAGGAGAAACAGTGTCGAAATCGCGTTCATTTCCGGCGTGATGGTTCGGCGAAGCTGACCGAGCATGTAGGTAGGCAGCGTGTCCTGCCCCGCGGATTTCACGAATTCGGTAATGACGACATCGTCCAGCGAAATCACGAAGGCGAGCATGAAGCCGGCAAGGATGCCTGGCCAGAGCAATGGCAGCGTAATGTGACGAAAGGCCTTCCACGGCGTCGCGTAGAGATCGGCCGCAGCTTTTTCCAGCGTCAGGTCCATGTTTTCCAGCCGCGCGCGGATCGGCAGATAGGCAAACGGGATGCAGAATGCAGTATGGGCGGCGATCAGATAGCCCAGCCCGGTATAGCCGGTCCAGATCTTGATGCGGGCAAAGAAGATCAGCAGCGCGACGGCGGTAACGATTTCCGGGATCATCAGAGGCTGGTTGATAAAAGCATACTTCAGCGTCAGACCGCGATACGGTTCCGTCCGCGTCGTAGCGAGTGCAGCCATGGTTGCTGTGATCGTGGAAATGATCGCCGCAAAGGCCGCGATCTGCAAGGATCGTAGGGAGGCATCGATCACCTGCTGATTTTCAAAGGCTTTTGCGAACCACCGCAGGGAGATGCCCTCGAAGGAAGCGAGCGACGCCCCGGCATTGAACGAATAGAACACCAGCACGGAGATGGGCAGATAAAGCGAAAAGAAGCAGAACATCGCGATGGCGGTAAAACCGCGCTGTCGGCGGATCGAGAATGCCCTAGCCATGCCGGCGCTCCTGCGATCCCGCGTTGCGGACGTAGAACAAAAGCGCGATCATTACGATCATCATCAATGTGATCGACAGCGCCGACCCCATCGGCCAGTTGCGACCCTGTCCGAATTGCAGTTCGATCAGATTGCCCAGCATCATGTTCTTGCCGCCGCCGAGAATGCTCGGCGTGACATAGGCGCCAAGCGCCGGGATGAAGACGAGAATGGAGCCGGCGACAATGCCGGGCTTGGCCAGTGGAATGATCAGTCTGCGCAGGACCTGGAATGGCGTGGCGTAGAGATCGTAGCCGGCCTCGACCAGGCGGAAGTCCAGTTTATCCATGCTGGCATAAAGCGGTAGCACCATCAGTGGCAGGTAGACATACACCATGCCCGTCAGAATGGCGCCATCGGTGAAGAGCATCTGGATCGGTTTATCGATCAGGCCGAACCTTATCAACAGACCATTGACCAGACCTTCGTTGCGGATGATTTCGAGGATCGCGAAGGTGCGGATCAAAAGATTTGTCCAGAACGGGATGGTGATCAGGAGAAGCCAAAGTTCGCGGGTCCGCTCCGGGCGAGTGGAGATGAAATAGGCGGTCGGAAAGCCGACCAGCAGGGTCAGCACAGTTGTCACCAGCGACAACAGACCAGAGCGCACGAAGATCGATACATGCGCATCCGCGAGCGACAGCGTATCGTCGAAGATGTCCTTCTCCACCATGACGCCGATCCAACCCTGCAGCGAGGGCAGCCACTGGACATCACCATAGGGTCCAGGCGTCAAAAAGGAATAGACGAGAACGATCAGCAGTGGCCCCGAGGCAGCGAAGAGGATGATCAGAAGAGCGGGAAGCGAAAGCAGCCACCGCTTCCGGATATCCTTGCTCCTTTCCGCCTCGATTATCCCGGCCGCATCTGTCAATTCAGTTCCTCAGAACCCGAGCGGCGTTGGCCTCAAGGGCAATGCCCACGCTGTCGCCCTGCGTAAACCGCGCCGCCTGCAATGGTTTGTTCTGCTCGCGCAGCGTAAACAGCGTCTCCCCATCGGAAAGGCGGACGTGATAATGGGTGTCGGTTCCGAAATAGACAATATTTTCCAGGGTACCTGTCATCTGACAGGTCGAAGGATGATCGGGCGGGCAGAGTGTGGCGTGTTCCGGCCGCAACACCACCGTCACCTCACTATCCGAGGCGAAGTCCTGCGGCACTGTCGCCGTAATACGACCGGCAACCGGCGTCTCGACGTCGGCGACACCGCCGGAAACGGACTTGATCCTGCCTTTCAGGAAATTGGTCTCTCCGATAAAGTCGGCGACGAAGCGATCGGTCGGCGCGTCGTAGATCTCGCGGGGACTGCCGACCTGCAGAATTTTTCCGGCTGACATGACGGCAATGCGGTCCGACATAGTCAGCGCCTCTTCCTGATCGTGCGTCACGAAGATGAAGGTGATGCCGGTTTCGGCCTGCAGTCGTTTCAGCTCAATCTGCATGTCCTTGCGCAGCTTGTAGTCAAGCGCTGACAGCGGCTCGTCGAGAAGTAGCACTTTCGGCTGCGGCGCGAGCGCTCGGGCAAGAGCCACGCGTTGCTGCTGTCCGCCGGAAATCTGGCTCGTTCGCCGGCCGGCAAGCGCTTCCATGCGCACCAGCTTCAGCATGGCGGCAACCCTGTGATCGATTTCTTTCTTCGGTCGCCCAAGCATCGTCAGGCCAAAGCCGATATTTTCCGCCACGCTCATGTGCGGAAACAGCGCGTAGCTCTGGAAAACCGTGTTGATCGGACGCTTGAAAGGCGGCATGGCGGCAATGTTCTCGCCGTTCAGCATGATCTCGCCGGAGGTAGGAAATTCGAACCCGGCAATCAGCCGCAGAAGAGTCGTCTTGCCGCATCCCGACGGTCCGAGAAGAGTGAAAAACTCGTTTTGGCGGATCGCTACCGACGTATTGTCGACAGCGGCGAACGCGAATTCGCCAAAGCCGAATATCTTGCAGACATTACGAATTTCGACCGCGTTCAATTCTGCCATACGCGGCACACTAACCATTGCATGAAGCTACCTGTCCCCGCCTTTTTGGCTTTGCGCTAGGTGATCACAGCGCCTGTGCATTGACAATACGATTCCAGTTCCAGGAGAAGAATATTTATCAGCCGGGAAAACTTATTCTCCCGCCGCAAATTGTGGTGACGGGCCGGATTGTCAGCAAGTCATCCGGGACGACCATCTCGATATCGGCGCTGAGCACGACGATATCGGCGAGATAACCGGCCTTGAGCTTGCCCTTGCGGTCCTCCTTGAACTCTGCATGGGAACCTTCGACAGTGTAAGCGGCAAGTGCCTCCATCAACGAGTAGGACTGATCCGGATCGTTGTTCTTCCAAGGTTTGCGGGTGACGGCGGCGTGGATGCCGACCATGGGATCGATCGGCGAAACCGGCCAGTCGGAGGCAAAACAGATACGCGCACCCGCATCCTTCAGCGTCCGCCAGGCATAGCTCACCGGCCAACGATATTGGCCGATACGCGAGATCGTCGGCTCCAGCGGCACGCCTGCGGAACCCGGCGGATGTGGAGGCTGCATCGAGGCGATGACGCCGAGTTCGGCGAAACGTCCAACGTCGTCAGGATGTACGACTTCGATGTGCTCGATGCGATGGCGACTGTCGCGCGGGCCGTTTTCTTTTCTCGCTGCTTCATAGCCATCCAGAACCGCTCTCACAGCACCGTCTCCAATCGCATGGACAGCAATCTGCAGCCCGCGCCGATCCGCCTCCACCGCGACCGCGCGAAAAGTCTCCACCGAGAACAGGCCTTCGCCGCAATTGCCGGGCTTGTCCGCGTAGGGCTCGACCATAACCGCCGTCCAGCTGTCGAGCACCCCGTCGTAAAACACTTTCACGACGCCGGATGACAGCCAGTCGCTATCGAACCGCCGTGCAAGACCGGATGCTTTTTCCAGCATGTCGAGGGACATGAAATTCTTGAAATGGAAAGGGATGTTCACACGGCATGGCAGGCCGTCGTCCTCCCTCTCGATCGCCGATAAAAGCTCCAACTGATACAGGTTGCCGTCCATGTTCTGGACAGTGGTGATGCCATGCCGGGCGCAATAATTGAGGCCGCGGCGCATGACGTCCATGTCTTCGCGAAACGTCTCGGCGTCGGGATAGGGGTGGGGCTCTCCGCCGGTCGCAAGGCCCAGCCGGTACCGATCAAACCCGCCAGCTTGAAGCACAGGGCTGAACGCTTCCATCTCGCGCAGTTCGCCGGTTGCCAAGCCATCCTGACCCATCACGATCTCGTTGCCCGGTCCTAGCGCCTTGCCGTGCAGCAGTCCGGCAAGCTCCAGCGCCTTGGTGTTGGCCCAGACGGTATGATGGTCTGGTGCCGTCAGTGCGATCGGTTGATCCGGCAGGATCGTATCCAGATGATGGCGGGTCAGCCGTTCGCTCTCGCCCAGGATCGTATAATCTGCCCCTTGAGCGAACAGAACCTTGTGGCCCGACCTCGTTTCGGCATAGGTCCGCACGGCCTCCGTCAGGGCAACAAACCCCTTCACACCGGCAAGCTGGAGATGGTCCAGCTCCGCGGCCCCCGAAAACAGATGCATGTGATTTTCGGAAAACCCCGGAAGCACGGTGCCGCCGGCAGCATCGACGATCCTGCTGCCTGCGCCGCCGCATGCTTCGATCTCCGCGTTGGAGCCTACTGCGAGGATACGGCCGTCGGCGAGCGCCACGGCTTGCGCACGCGGATTGCCCTCGTCCATCGTCAGGACGCGCGCATTGAGAATAAGGATATCTGCCGTCTGTTTCATGAAGCGACTCTCGATCGGTAGAGCAGGACGGGCGAGCTAAGCCGATCCCGATTCGCAATTCAACTGGGATCGGCTGCTGTTTTACAATCTTTCCTGGAGAACACCCTCCACCATGTCGGCGAGGAAATCGGCACTCTCGCTTGACAGGCAGAGCGGCGGCCTGATCTTCAAGACATTGGGATAATCGCCGGTGGACTGCATGATGGCGTCAAGGTCGCGCAGCCGGTCGAGCTGGCTTTTGTCCCGCGGGCTGGAATTCGTACGTGAGCGCGAGACGATGACGCCTGCGATCGAGGAAACGGCGGCGATCCAGAACTCAACTGATTTGAAAACCCCGAAACGAGTCAGAGATCGCTCTCGTTATAGCATGAGGCCTACTGGGTTGCATGGTAGCAGATGCAGAGCGCTCATCGGTGTTTAGTAATATGATGCCGGCACGACCTGGTCGCATCTACTTCCGCAATCCTGACGCCGCCCGCTAATTTCACCTCGACGGGGAAGCCAAGTCGAGATGACTTTGCGAACGCGGCATCGAAAACGAGATCGCACGTGCTTGCGGCCGTGCGAAGTGAGTTCACCAAGGATCGCCAGCCTTATCCTCGCAGCCGTCAGCACCCAGGTCATAAGTTCGCCCGGTCAACCAGGCAGGCCAATCGCGCTCAAAGAACGACTTGGAGCTTTCGTCGTAGCTTCGGTTTGGACGCGTCCAAATCTCTATCACCTCCCCGTCGAAGCGAACGACGATTTGCTCGTCGCGTTGCGCTTCGCGCTCCTTTCGGAAGCGGTATTCGTGCAGGGGTCCCACGTTGGCGAGCGGAAGAGACTCTCCTTCGGGATCACAGATTGCGCGCGCACCCCGGCTACCGCCGCCATTTTGGATGAAAAAGTCCAAAGCACCAAGAACCGCTTCAGATGCCAGCGCCATCTGCTGCCATTGCACCGACCGGGCCGCCTCCCCGGCGCGAGTATACGCAACGCCCTTCATCCTGATGTCCGCGTTCAGGATCCTGGCCTCGATCAAGGCTTGACCTACACTTTCGGCGTGACAGATCATCCCTGCCCTGTCGCTCATCCGCGCCTGCACGTCCATGCGGATGGCCTTGACATCAAGGGGGCTCTCCGGCCGCAAGATGCCCAGGACTTTGATCACGCCCGCGGCCGCCGCTGCGGCTACATCTGCGGTGGAAGCCAGCTTCGCCCGTCCGCTCGCGGCTATGTGTTCGGCGACCCGAGTGCCAAAGACCTGACCGGCATTCAGCGCCGCCCCGCCCGGGCGGGTCACGCCGTGCGTTCCGGCTGCCTCGCCGATGGCGTAACATCCCGCCAGGTTGCTCCTGCCCCAGATGTCCACCATCACGCCGCCGTTCATGTGCTGGTTATTGACGGCGAACTCCAGCGGTGCCTCGGTGATGTCGATCTTGTAGCGCCGATAGAGCTCGATCGCGAGCGGGTTCATATGCTTGAGCCGGGCAATCGGCAGATCCTGTGCGGCTCCTGCATGTCCCAGGTATCGACCGACATCGTCGTCGAGCCGGTCAAGGCTGAACGGCAGGTCTCCGGGAACGGGCAGCGGATTTCGATTGAAGTCCATGAAGACGCGCCGCCCGGCAGCGGTTTCACGGTAGATCGCAAGGTCTACAAGGCTCGACGCGAAATCGAGCATGCGTGTCGCGTGGAAAGGCCACTGGTACCCTTTGCGAAATACATTGGACGCCAGCTCCTGGGTGCTTCTGTAGTACTGCGCCAGGAAGTGATGCTCGCAGCCGTCGGCGTCGATAGAGTAGATGTGCGGAATGGCCTGTACGTATGTTCCTGAGAGGTTCCAGGGAAACCCCTCCCGTCGCGTACCGATGCCGAACTGGCTTTCCGTGAGGTTGACGAGTTCAACACCGGCCTCCAGCGCAAGGCCAAGCGAACCGAAGCAGCCGTTCGGGTAGACGCTGTCGCGGTAGAGTTCACCCGGTCCGCCGGCAGCGAGCACGACGACTGCGCAGACGAACAAAGCTATCCCGAGTGGGTTCGTTTCCGTGCGGTCACTGCTCCGCATGACCAGGACGCCCACAACCCGGCGCTCCGTGCCGGCGCCCTCGGTAAGGATCTTGACCGCTGTCGTCTGGTTATGGATCGGCACGCCGAGACGGATTGCCTCCTCCGCCAGGACTTTGACCATCAAGCGCGAGGTGCGCGGACCGCAACTGGTAGCGCGCCCGACCTCGTCGTGGTCGGTCTGATATCTGAGTGTCCCTCCGAGCGGATCCTGGGGCAACGGTAGCCCCAAAAACTGCAACGACGCCATCATCCGAGACGACCCGACAGCTTCTACATATGCTGTATCTTCGTCCATCGCCCCACCGCTGCGTATTGCGCGGGCCATGGCCTTGTAGTTGTCCCCCTGATCGGCCGTGTTGGCCGTATGCAGTGTCTGCTTGTCAGAGCCGGAACAGGCTGATGTTCCTCCCCAGGCGCTCTGGCTTATGATCACGACGTCATTGCCGCGCCGCTTCAATTCCACCGCCGCGCGAAGGCCCGCGGCGCCCGACCCGACGACGACAGAGCCAGCGCGATACACCGGCACTTCCAGGCCGGCCAGCGTGCTCGTCTCCGAAGAGGTGGCCTCAGGCGGAAGCCGCGGCATTTCAATGTCGGTCAGGGCGTCCAGAATGGATTGAGGAACATCGATCTTCATGGGGTCAAAGTCCTTGCGATACGGATCGGTTCGGGCAGCGGCGATTGTCTCCAGGCAAATGCGACGAACCGCGCGGCACCGTTGGATACATGCGAGACAAGGTGAAGGTCTGGTAGGCCATGGGACTGCCTTTTTTGATTTTCAGCCACTCTGGCAACTCCTTGACAAGCCCAAGGCGCTTCGAATTGTGGCTACCGCCTTTTTACAACGCCACTACCGAACGTTTGCTCTTGCTCGCGCACGAACATCGTTGCGCTCGTAGGAAAAGATCGCGGAGGGAAGCTGGGGCATCCCCCGGATGAGGTCTGAACCCTTCTCGCCGATCATGATGGTGGGTGCGTTGGTGTTGCACGAAGGAACCCGCGGCATCACGGAGGAATCGCAGACGCGGAGGCCCTCAAGCCCATGGACCTTGAGGTCCAGACCGACAACGGCCTCGGGTCCCCGTCCCATCTTGCAGGTGCCAACCGGATGGTGGTCGGTTTTCGCATTCGCGCAACCATAGTCGAACAGCTGTTCGTCTGACATCACCTTGGGCCCAGGCAGCCGTTCGGCCATGACATATGGCTCGAGCGCCGCCTGTTGCATGATCTCGCGGGCGATCTTCAGTCCCTCCAACGACATCTTCCTGTCATGAGGATCGGACCAGTAGTTGGGATCGATCAGAGGGGCCGCATTGGGGTCGGAGGACGACAGGCGCACGGTTCCGCGCGACCTTGGGTGAAGATAGGCCGAGTTGAGCGTGACGCCAGCATTCTTCAAGCGCTCGACTCCCGCCTCGATGCCTGATCCCAGGCCAAGGTGGAACTGTATATCGGGAGATCGTGCATCAGGGTCGGCGTACCAGAACCCGCCTGTTTCGAAGAGCGATGATGCGACCGGGCCGGTGCGGAACAGAATGTACTGAATACCTGCCCAGATCGTCCGGTGGGGCTTTGCGACGCCGTCGTAGGTATGGTCGCCCGTGCATTCGCAGATGACGAACAGATCCAGATGGTCCTGGAGGTTTTCGCCCACGCCGGGAAGATCGTGAAGCACCTTGACGCCCGCCGATCGCAGATGGTCGGCCGGCCCTATTCCTGACTGCAGAAGCAGCTTGGGTGATCCAATCGCACCCGACGAAACGAGGACCTCACGTTCGGCACGAACTATCTCGGAGCCACCTTTTGTGACGATCTCGACGCCCACCGCGCGTGCGCCTTCCAGAACAATCCGAGAAACACGCGCACCGGTACGGACGGTCAGGTTCTTGCGGTTCTTTATCGGCGTAAGGTATGCCAGGGAGGCAGAGGACCGTCGGCGGTTACGCTGTGTGAGTTGATAAAAGCCAACTCCAGCTTGCTGGCGGCCGTTGAAGTCGTGGTTGTATGGTATGCCGAGCTCCTGGCCGGCACGGATATACGCGTCGCAAATCGGCAGAGGGGAAATCGGCATGGAGACACCCAGCGGTCCGCCATAGGAGTGGTAGTCGTCGGCGAAACGCTGGTTGTCTTCGGCCCGCTTGAAATAGGGCAGTATCGAGCGGTAGTCCCAGCCGTCGCAGCCGTCTTCGCTTGCCCATAGATCGTAATCTGCGGCATTTCCGCGTGTGTAGAGCTGGGCGTTGATCGAGGAGCCGCCGCCGATGACCTTTGCCTGGGTATAACGCAGAACACGATCCTTCATATGCTTCTGCGGGACGGTTTCCCAACCCCAGCTCGCGACGCCTTTGGTCATCTTCGCAAAGCCTGCTGGCATGTGGAAGAGAGGGTTCCAGTCGCCGCCGCCGGCCTCGAGCAGCAGCACGTTGACGTTCGGGTCTTCGCTCAGCCTGCTGGCGAGCACACATCCTGCTGGACCGGCTCCCGTGATGATGTAGTCAAAACGCATGTTGCTATCCTATTTAACGCGACCAATTGCCTGGCGGCCACAACAGCCGGAGCGACTCATGCTTGCAAATCCTTCGATGCTATGTGATCGGCGACCCGCAACGCCTGGCTGGCGACGGTCAAAGCCGGGTTCACGGCTGCCGAGGTCGGCAAGAAACTTGCGTCGACAACGAAAAGATTTTCGTGATCGTAAGAACGACAGAAGGGATCCAGCGGCGCGTCGGCCGGATCGTTCCCGATGCGGATCGTTCCACACTGATGGGAGGGTGTGCGCTTGTCGAACGGTCTCGTAAGGACGATCGGAAAGCCAATCGCCTTCAGTATACCCTTCAACTTCGCGACAAGTTCAAGGTGTGCGGCCCAGTTGGTCCTCTGCCATTGAAGGACCACGCGGTCGCCGTCCACCGTCACGCGGCTGTCTGGATTAGGGATATCTTCGCTCATCGCGTAGAAGTCGATGGCATGGCCCGTGATGATGTCCAATATCCATTCCGGAACGTGAGGCAGAGACCCCTTGAGGACCCGTCCGGATATCCGTCCAAGAAGTTGAACATTGCCGAGCGGCGGGCCGCCATTGCCATCTGACAAATAGAAATCGTTGAACGAAAATGTCTTTTGGTAAACCGACGTATTCTTGAAACTTGGCGACACGCCGATGACTGCCGACGAGTTATGGTTCATGAAATTGCGGCCGACCTGGTCGGACGAGTTCGCCAGGCCGTTCTTGTAGCGGTCGTTCGCCGAGCGCAGCAGCAGCACCGCCGACTGAACAGCACCGGCGGAGAGAATGACCATCCTGGGGGTGGCGGTCACCTTTTGCCCGTCCTTCAGGTAGGTTACTCTTTCGATACGACCACTTTGTCCGGTTTCGAGCTTCGTTACGCGAGCATTGGTCTCAAGAATGACGTTTGGATGCTGCAGTGCGAGTGTGAGGGCCGCCGTCTCTGCATCCATCTTTCCGTCGCGAGAATTCGGATGGGCATCCCACGGCGTCTTTGCCTTCGAAAGCCATGCCTCTAGGTCCACGCCCAACGGGAGCGACGCGGGATGCAGTCCCTTGCTTCTTAACCGGGCCCGCACATCGGCGATTGGAGACTCGTCCGGCACCGGCGGGTACTCATAGGCAAGCGAGTGGAATGGTTCCGTCGGGTCCTCACCCAAGGCGCCGCGAACATGATAAAGGCGCTCAGCCCTGCTATACCATGGTTCCAACACCTCGTAAGGAAAGGGCCAAGCCGGTGAGACCCCTTCCCGATGCTCGACCACTTCGAAATCTTCCCGCCGGTAGCGTGACAACACGGCGCCGTAGAACTTCGAGTTACCTCCTACATTGTAGTAGTTGCCCGGATTGAACCCCTTGCCGCTGGCCTCATACCAAGTTTCCTTCGGTCGAAAATGTCCGCGCTGGAAGATGGCGCGTTGATCACGGTTTACCGGAAGATCGGCGATATGGTCGCCAGCCTCCAGGATCAAGATCTTGGCGCCCGTCGCAGCCAGGCCAGCCGCGACGGTGGAGCCGCCTACGCCGGAACCGATTATGACGATGTCTGGTGTGTCGCTCATCGTATCCTCGACTTCACGCAATCCGGATCTGCGTCAGGGGATCGAAGAAAACGGCCTTGTCCAGATTGAACGCCAGGCGTGCGGTCTGGCCGGCGTTGATACGCGCGTCTGCGCGCAGGCGGGCAACGACTTCTTTCCCGCCAAGCTTGGTGACGGCGAACGTGTCCGATCCAGCCGGCTCCACGACCTCGATCAGGCAATCGCTTTCGGCAATCGCGCGAGCGTTCCGATCGGCACCCTCCGGATCAGTCAGCGCCTCCGGGCGGATGCCAAAGACCACCTGCCGGCCCGCATGCGCAGCGAGAGCATCCTTGCCGGGCGCTATCGGAAGCCGGATCATATCGCCGGTGGCTCGCGCCAACGTAACCGAGAGGCCGCTCTGATCCTTCTCGATCGTGCCAGACAGGAGGTTCATGGCCGGTGACCCCATGAAGTCGGCGACGAACATATTGGCTGGGTTGTTGTAGATCTCCGAAGGCGTGCCGAACTGTTGGACGATGCCGTCTTTCATGACCGCAATCTTGGTGGCAAGCGTCATGGCTTCGATCTGATCGTGTGTAACGTAAACGATCGTCTTGCCGGTTGCCTGGTGGAGGCGCTTGATCTCGATGCGCATGTCGACGCGAAGCTTTGCATCGAGGTTGGACAGCGGCTCGTCAAACAGGAAAAGTTTGGGATCCCGCACGAGCGCCCGACCCATGGCAACGCGTTGGCGCTGGCCGCCGGAGAGCTGGCTCGGCTTGCGGTCGAGAAGATGGCCGATCTGCAGGACCTTGGCGACCTTGTCGATCGCCTTCTTGCGTTCTTCTGCCGGGACGCCGCGCATCTCCATGCCGAAGGATATGTTTCCTGCAACCGTCATGTTCGGATAGAGCGCGTAGCTCTGGAACACCATGGCGATGTCGCGCTTGGAAGGGTGCAGATCAGAGATGGTACGTCCGTCGACCTGGATGTCGCCTTCCGTGATCGACTCCAGACCGGCAATGGTGTTGAGCAGGGTCGACTTGCCGCACCCGGAAGGGCCGACGAGAACGAGGAAGCCGCCTTTTTCCAGGTCAAGGTCGATGCCTTTGAGGATGTCCAATGCGCCGAAGCGCTTCCTGAGACCGGATATTTCGAGAAAAGCCATAGGATTATCCTTTGACAGCACCCGCCATCAGCCCGCGAACGAAGTAGCGGCCGGCGAGAATGTAAACGAGGAGTGTGGGCATGGCGGCGATCATCGCGGCTGCCATGTTGACGTTGTATTCGACAACACCGGTCGAGGTGTTGACGACATTGTTCAGCGCAACCGTCATCGGCATGGATTCACCCGTGCCGGCATAGGCCGATGCAAACAGGAAGTCGTTCCAGATGTTGGTAAACTGGTAGATGACGGCAACGACAATGATCGGCAGCGAGTTCGGCAACATGATGCGCTGGAAAATCTGGAAGAAGCCGGCGCCATCAACCTGGGCCGCCTTCACCAGTTCGGTTGGAAATGCTTCGTAGTAGTTTCGGAAGAACAGCGTCGTGAAACCGAGACCGTAGACGACGTGAACGATCACAAGATTGACCGTGGCGTTACCGAAGCCGAAAGACATGCCGATGTCGTTGCGCAGCGTGTTCCCAAAGCGGCCAAGAGCACCAAGAATGGTCGCCATCGGCAGCAGCACCGACTGGAACGGAATAAAGCAGGCAAACAGCATCAGGCCGAAGACCAGCGTATGGCCGGGAAACCGCCATTTGGTCAGCACATAGCCGTTGAGAGCGCCGAGAATGGTCGAGATCGCAACGGCGGGCACGACCATCTTGATCGAGTTCCAGAAATAACCCTTGATGCCGGCACAGGTGAGGCCAACGCAGGTTTCACCCCACGCCTTGAACCAGGGATCGAGCGTCGGAGCCTTTGGCAGCGACAGCATGTTGCCGTTCTGGATCTCGTCCATCGTCTTGAATGAGGTTACCAGCATGACGAAGAGGGGCATCAGGTAAATGATCGCGAACACGGTCAGCAGGCCATAGATGAAGACCCGGTTGAACAGTCGCATCCGTGTCGCATGAGAGGCACCGGAGGCAATCGAGGTAGCGGCGCTCATCGCGATTTCTCCCGAAGTTCGGAATAGAGGTAGGGAACGATGATCGCCGAGATCGTCATCAGCATGATCACAGCGCTGGCGGAGCCGACCGCCATTTCGTTGCGCTTGAATGTGTACTCGTACATGAAATTGGATGGCAGCCAGGCAGACCCGCCGGGCCCCCCTGATGTCAAAGCGACAACAAGGTCGTAGGACTTGATCGCCATGTGTGCGAGGACGATGAAGGCCGACAGAAAGACCGGTCTCAGAAGCGGAATAATGATACGCCGGTAGAGCTGGAGCGTGGTTGCGCCATCGATCTGGGCGGCCTTCATGATCTCGCCGTCGATACCGCGCAGACCCGCCAGGAACATCGCCATGACAAATCCCGACGCCTGCCAGACGCCGGCGATCACCACCGTGTAGATGACGAAATCCTTGTTCTTGATCCAGTCGAAATGGAAGCTGGTCCAGCCGAAATGATGCAGCGTCTGCTCAAGGCCGAGACCAGGATCGAGGAACCACTTCCAGGCGACGCCGGTGACGATGAAGGACAGGGCCATCGGATAGAGAAAAACCGGCCGGAGGAAACCCTCGCCGCGAATCTTCTGGTCCAGCAGGATCGCCAGGAACAGTCCAAGCGCCAGGCAGATGCCAATGTAGAGGAACCCGAAGATGCCCATGTTGGTAATCGAGGTGTACCAGGATGACGGTGGGTCGCTCTCGAAGGTCCAGCGCCAGAGGCGTTGATAGGCACGCGGCCCTGTCAGCACATAGGAGGGGAAGGTCTTGGAGTTGGTAAAGGACAGATAGATCGTCCAGAGGATGAAGCCGTATACGAAAACGAGTGTGATGACGAAACTCGGCGCCAGCACGATCTTCGGCAGGGCATCCTGTAGACGCGTGCGAATGGAAATGGCGGTCTCACGCCGCGGTGTGACATCGGTTTTTGTTGTTGCGACAGTGCTCATGAATTCGTTCCCCTCCCAAGGGGTCGTCCTTTGCCGAAGCGTCCCCCGCCGACGGCGGGGGAGACCATGGTCGACGTGGCTTACTTGGCGTCGTCGATTGCCTTGACGAGTTCTTCGACGGCCTGGTCGGAGGTCGTGATCTGGCCATGGACGAACTTCGACACGACATCCTTGTAGGCGTTGGCGACTGCCGGGGGAGCGCCGTAGCCCTGCGCCAGCGAGCCAAACAGCGTACCGCCTTCGTTGGCAGCCTTGAGATCGGCAATGCCCTTCTTGCCGCAGGCGTCGAAGTCGGTATCGGGAACGTCGGTACGGGCCGGAACCGAG